>JADFZF010000319.1 GCA_015232645.1 Magnetococcales bacterium
GGTTTTTTTTTTGACCGAAACCCAAAGCCGCCATTACCAGAACCTGCCCGGGGTGATCCGCGCGGCAAGATTAAGATGATCGGTAATCCTGAGAAGGAGATCGGAAGGATTGGTGTCTGGCTTTTCGGCCAATAACAATCGACCAACGGTGTAATGGATCCGTTCCCGTGCCTCGGTGTCGATGAGATGATAGGCCGCCTGTTGCACCCGGTCGTGAACAAAACGGAAGGAAAAATCGCCCTTATCCAGGTACCTTGCTAGTTGGTAACCTTTGTCCATGGGGATGATCAACTGGATTTCCAAGGCAGGCCATAGGGTTGTAAAAACAGACCTCATCGTTGATTGAATGACGGTCGCAAGGGTATTCAGGTCAAAATCAGCACCAATGCAGGCGGCATGTTGCAATACTTTCTGACACGCTTCGGGTAAGCGGTGAATCCGCTCCTCCATGAGACTCACCACGTTGTCAGTGATCCCCTGGTGGTGAATGGCTTCCAGATCGCAGAGCCAATGGCCCGAAACAAATTGAATCAAACCTCGATCATGCAAGGTCAGGAGAAATTGCCTGAGAAAAAAAGGATTGCCTGCTGTTTTTTTATGGCTTATGGCCGCCAAAGCTTCGCTCGCATCGTTGGTAGCACCCACCGTATTACGCACCAGCTGGGTTACATGTTCCAGGCTCAGTGGAGTAAGCACCAATAGCTCCACGGGCACGGAAGCCTTGGTAAGGTCCGCCAACATGGTCATCAGGGGATGGGTGGGCGACACTTCATTGTCTCGATAGGCACCAATAATCAATAAATGTCGAAGATTGCCGCCGCTCAACAAATGATGGAGCAGGCGAAGTGAAGGGAGGTCAGCCCATTGCAGATCGTCCAAAAACAGTACCAACGGTATCCCCGGGGCAGAAAACACCGATAAGAACAAGCCAAACAGACGGTGAAAACGGTTTTCAGCACTACTGGGATCCAATGCCAGTGTTTCAGGTTGCTTCCCGATCAAAAGTTCCAACTCGGGAATGAACCGGATAAGAATGTCGCCGTTATCACCCACGGCATGCAGTATTTTTTCCCGCCAGACAGAAATTTCAATGTCGCTGGCCATTAAAATCTGGGCGAGCAGGCCATGGCAAACTTGCAACAAGGCGGCGTAAGGGATGGCGCGATTGAACTGATCATACTTGCCACTGAGGAAGAAACCGTTCCTTTGGCGTACCGGTATTTGGATTTCTCCAACTAAAACTGTTTTGCCTATCCCAGAAAAACCCGCCACCAGCAC
This sequence comes from Magnetococcales bacterium, assembly GCA_015232645.1. Lineage (GTDB taxonomy): Bacteria > Pseudomonadota > Magnetococcia > Magnetococcales > UBA8363 > UBA8363. The sequence continues at coordinate 1,279 of JADFZF010000319.1, forward strand.
TAACTCCGCCGAGGCGGTGTCGGCACGAGAAAAAGCTTGCAATAATGTTTGAACTTCCCTCTCACGTCCAACCAGCTTTTTTGCAACCTTAAATTGACTCAGTTCGTCCATCCGCCCCAAAGGAAATCGATCCATCACCCCTTTGGCCAACCATTGGCTCTGGCATTCCTTCAAATCGATTGCCAATCCGTGTGCCGATTGGTAACGATCATCAGGATCCTTGGCCATGAGCTTCGCGACAATGGCGGAAACACTGGTGGCAATCTTTGAACAAATTTCGTGGAGCATTGGCGTGGGATGGGCGATGTGGGCATGTACCAGTTCCATAGGTTGGCGGAAGTCAAAAGGGAGCCTACCTGCGAGAAGATGAAAAAATGTCACCCCGAGAGAATACAAATCGGTGCGATAATCTACATCCCGATTCATGCGTCCTGTTTGCTCAGGAGAAATATAGGCCAACGTCCCTTCCAACTGCTCTGGAGCAATTACCTTGGGTGCTTCTGACTCCAGGGAGGTGGCAATACCAAAGTCTATGAACTTGATCTGACCTGTTTCCTGGTTCCAAATAATGTTTGAAGTGTTAATATCTTTGTGAATGATGCGCCTCTTGTGAATTCTTCCGAGAATTTCTGCAATTGGAATGGCCAATTCCAAAAACTGACCAACTTCCATTGCCCCACCTTCCAGCAAATATTTATCCAAAGAACGGGCACCAAAATCTTCCATGACGATGGCCAAGCCATTTTGGTAAGGTTCCAACGTAAAAACCTGTACCACCCCCTCCTTTTCCAGGCTACGAGTCATTTCGTATTCCTGACGAAACCGTGCCAGGGCCTCTGGCTCAGGATAATGTCGGTTGATTACCTTGAGAACTACCGCTTCACCGTCCGCAAGCCTTTTGGCTCGATAGATCAGCGAATTGGGACTTTCGTAAATGGTATGAAGTATTTGATACTTATGATGCATATACTCTATTCCAAATAGGAAATTTCATGGGAAACAAAATTATTATATCATCTAGTGACACGCTGCATTTTTCAAACAATAAGAAACAAAATCAAGCAAAATGGCATCGAACTTTTTTGGGTCTGCCAATTGTGGAGAATGTCCGACATTTGGCAAGATGGTAACGCAATCACGCCATATTCCTGGTAAATGCAGTCCATTCATATAATCGCGATTCACGAAAGGGTCTTGCTCCCCATGAAGTATCGCCACGGGATAGGCTAATCGACGAAGAATGGCACATTCATCCCGGAGTTCCCCTCTGGAAATAGATTTTGCCAAACTACTACGACATTTTGGGTCGGTAAGATGCATGGCTTGGATAACCCGTTGGGCAACATCCAACGACAACCCTTGCGCTTGAGCCCATAGCGAAATTTCAACATCGGAAAGTTGCTCTTGAAAAATAAATTTTGTCGATGGATGAGAATGAAAAGCCAAATCAAAACGTGGCGGATCTTGCAATGGAGGTGTACCGAAAACTAACAACCCACATAAATTAGGAAGGTCTGCCGCAGTT
>JADFZF010000031.1:0-18710 GCA_015232645.1 Magnetococcales bacterium
TTCATTAATAATTTAAGAAAAATCAATCAAATTTAGCCACTTCCAATTTTTTTCCTAAAAAAGTGTCCGGTAGTGAAAAGCCGTAATCTGTGGCAGAGAAAATAGATTGACTGCTGATCAGGTCCGGGAAATTAGGTATTTATCCGTATTGGGTTATCCAGCAGATAAAATTCAAGAAAAGGTTGGGGCGCTTGACAACGGCCAAGTACAAAGGGTTCTTGATCGTCGAACCTACACTCGTATCAATTGAGCATACCCAAAATCAGCATGATTGGGTTCATATTGTCCAGGCCAAGGAACCGGCCCCCCCATATTCCAGCGTGACTCTGGTGAAATGTCGGGGGTGCACGGTACCCGCCGGGATCTGGATACAAAAGGACCCAGACAACTTCCCACTCGGCCCATTTGGCCCAATGGCCCATTTGCCAGAAACAATCCGTTTTTCAATGCATTCTGATGGGCTACACGTTGGCCCGGTCTGGCCCATTTCGCTGGCGGGCCATGATGGGCCATTGGCTGGCCCTCTTTTTTTCCTGCATTCGCAAACGGTTGCGATCTGTTGGGCCAATGGGCCACCACACGGCCCATTCCGCCGATCCAGAATTTCCGACACTTTTATGATATCAGCCGGAATAAACTGAAGAAACCGATAAAACCGATTCCACCAGCCAGGCTTCCGCCGACCGGTTGCCGTCGGCCCGCACGAATTTCAAACCATTGACGATCCGGCCCGCGTGACGTTTGATCCACCACCCCAGCCGCCGCCGGTTGATCTCTCCCCGCTCCCCGGCGATGTCATGCAGTGCCTCTTTCAGTTCTCCTCGGCTCATGGTCTGTTCATGATCCCACTGGCTGGCCCTTTTGACCGCATCCCGAACCATGGTGGGGGCAAGGCCGAACTCCGCGTGCCACGCCTGGAGCATGCGATCCAGAATCTCCCTGTCCGGATCATCGGCCATGGATTCGAAGATGGCGTCGGTGGGGTCGGCGAAGCCCAGCCAAAGGAGCGGCTGGCGGCACAGGTCGGACCAGTCGCCATAGCTCGCCAGGGCCTTACATTCGGTTTTGGGCCTTCCTGCCTCGATCCAGGCGCGAACGATGGTAAGAGCCGCCGACACATACCGCCCCCGCTGGGCCAATACCTCCCGGACCAGATCGGGCCGTTTGAAGGACCGCGCCGCCGGCGTCTCGCAACGGGGGTCCAGGCTGATGGCGATGCAACGGCGGGTCATGTCGCGGACAGGGCCGACGTTGTTGCCGCTGGAGAGGAACAAGGCCCGGGTGTTGACCGTCGCCGTTTTCGACACTCCGAGAATCCGCCCGCTCATGTGTTCGGATGTCAGGGCGGTGCAAAGACTCTTGTGCGCCAACAGGTCGCTGGTCAGGTTGTCGAACTCGATCACCGCTGGAGCTCGAAGCAGTTCCGCCAGCAGCAGTTTGCGGCACTCCTCGTCATCGGCGGGAAAGGTGGTCGGCGTTCCCCGTTGCGGGGTGGCAAAGGCGGTGATCAGTTCGCACAGGTAGGACTTGCCCGATCCGACCATGTGCGCCTTCACATGGAACATCGGCGCATGGGGCAGACTAGCCCGGATGACGGCGGTAAGGATCGCCGACAAGGCCGTCGCCATGTCATGATTACCGGCAAAGCGGAACTCGGACAACAGCCCCATCAGCAGCGTGGCCGCCGCGTCCGCATCGTCACGGGTAGGATGATCCGGGATAAAAAAGGCGCGTTCGTTGAAGACGCCGAACATGCCAGTGGCCGCGTCATATCCGGCCTGGCTCATCAGGCTGCCATCGGGGCGAAGATAGGGTTGGCGGGTCAGGCCGGCCAGCACCGGCAGGTGGGCATATCCTTCGGCATCGAACAGAACTCCAGCATGACGCGATGGCGGATCGGTACGCACCCATTCTTGGGAGCGGGCATCAAAGCGTTCCCACATCGCCGCCCCGGCCAGGGCACGCACCAGGGCCAGCTGGCTGATCTCCTGGACGCGGGTTTCACGGGTGCCCGGATCGGTGGTGACGGTGACAATCAGGCCGCCCCGTTGGTAATGACGGCGGGATTGGGCCAGTTCCCGTTCGGCTGCGTCAACCACCCGATGGATTTCACCGGGGACCACCCGAATGAGCGGCTTCATGCGGGCGGCGTGAACATCGACGGCCAAAAAGGTGAGAAGATCGCGGATATGCCGGTCGGCGCAATGGCCGTGCAGGCATTTGAATCCGCCAATGGGCCAGTTGTTGTCGGGCTCGAAATAGGCGGAACCTCCATCCATGCCGCCGGTGTGCGTATCCACCCACGGGCAGGTGATATCGTGTTTTCCATCGCCAAGCGGACCTTTGTACAACCCCCGGTCACGCAGCCCGGCCAGGATGGCGTTTTCATCGGGTCGAGGCAGCCATACCGGGTCGCCATCAACATGGCGCTCCCTGGTTTTACCGGCGCGGACGCAGCGGGGGCGGCCCCGGGGCGTCATGTCCAGTTGCAGGCCGTCCACCAGTTCTTCGACGGTGTAGCGCGCATCGGGATTCCAGGTTTCCACGCGGCATGGAAACGGCGTCTCGTGCTTGCCGTTCACCGCCACCGGCAGCCGCGCCAGGCGGGCACGGGGACCATTCGCACCGGGATCGCACAACCCGGCGGCGACGATGGCGTTCATCAACCGGTCGGCGGCGGGACCGTCGGTGATGGGTTCTTTCATGATATAGCCCGCCTGAAAGTTTCCCGCCGATGTCTCCAGCATCCAGGATGGCGGCAGGGTCACCCGCTCCATCGGGACCTTCCCGCCGATGTCATCCAGCATCACCGCATGTAGCCCCACGAAACGGGCCTTTTGCCTCCGGTAGCGCCCGGCATCGTCGGCACGAAACACGGCCAGGGAAAAATAATTGTTGTTCGTGCCGGGCAATTCAGGGGAATCCTTGTTCCACGGATGGCCCGACCATACCCCGCCAGGAACTTCCCCCGGATGACCGGAAAAACTTACCACCACGGGGCGGTGGCCGGGCTGGGCGTTTCCAAAAAGGGCCGACATGAACAGAGTGTTGGTGGGCGAATCGGTTTTGCCGGTTTTTTCGGTTTCCTCCGAACCGTCCGGCGAAAGTGTCACGTCATCTTCAATGGAAGGGGCGTCATTGATTTCCATGATCATACCTCCCCCCGGCTGGCGGCGATGCGCTCATTCAACCACGATTCAATATCGGTTTCCGGCCAGCCGATGGAACGTGCCCCCAGCCGGATGGGGGCGGGGAACTCCTGCTTTGAAACCTTCAGGTAGATAGTGGACCGGCTCAAGCCGGTACGGGTTTTGACTTCGGGAAGCCGTAGAATCCTGGTCGCCATGTTTGCACCTCTTGGGTTGGCGTTGAACATGGCCAAAAGATAGGCGGCTTCGGAGGCCCGAAAAATTGCCCGAAAATATCGGGCATCAGAACATTTCGGGCCTTTTCCGGAAGGAGGATCAGGCAGGGTTGTTCAGGGAGCGGTAGACATGGCGCAGGGCGTTTTTAATAGCCTTTTCGGTGGGGGTCTGCTGGCCGGGATGGTTGATGTCCGTCCATTCGGCCAGCCAAGCCGCTTCCTTCTGCAAGGAGGGGAGCAGTTCCCCATTGGACGCCCGGCGGTGCATCTCCTGTTCCACGGCGGCCATCAGGGAGGGTCGGCCCGGGAAGGAGGGGGCGGGTTGCGGTGGATGGACAGCCTCCCCGGTCTGGAACCAGCCGCTCAACCACTCCCCAAGGGCCAGGCGGTCCAGAATCAGCACGCCGTCATCCAGACGCAGGATGGACGGCAGGGGGATACCGTGTTCCCCGGTAGCTGCGGCCAGTAAGACAACGCCTCCGCGCGGGACAAGGGCGCTGTCAAAGCCATCCTTCGCGGCCAGGAAACATTCACGCCCCAATCCGGGCAATTCGGCGCGGCCCAACCGCCACAGACCGGCAGACAGGCGTTCCGGCGTTTCTTCAATCTCCAGCATGCGGGCAAGGGTTACGGCCAGCAGGTCCAAGCCGCAACGCCATTGCCGCAACTGTTCCGGTTTGATGGAAACACGCCCGATATCCTCCCGCTGGTCGCAGATCACCAGAATGGACGGGGGGCGGTCATCCAGTCCGGGACGCACATGGACCGGCTGAAGGCAATACTTCTCGCAGCCGTCGCAGGTGACGTTTTCCGCTTGTGGGCCTTCACGTAGCAGACCGGCGGCCACCAGCCGTTCCAGGGTTCCTTCGGGCCATGGGGTCACGTCGAAAGCGGAAAGGAACATCTCCTCCCCTTCCGCTAGGCGGGTCAAAAGGAAGCGCAACCGGTCAACCGGCATCATTGTTTGATAGGGCTTTCGGCTCAATGCCGGAATCGGCCAGCATCTTGCGGATAATGCCGTCCCGGCCATCGGTGCGCAGGGAACAGGAGTTGGGCCATCCGACGTTGAAGGTTTTGGTGCTGGTCCGTTTTGATCCTGGTTCGGGGTGAAAGACCACCCGGATTCCCGCCTGGGTCACGAAGAAAAGGTGGGAGGGAATGGCCTTGCCGATGTCGGCTAACAGGTCATGGACCGCATTGGGGTTGTGGCTGGGGTTATCCTCCAGGGTAATTTTGCGGTTGGTGCCCGTGATTTTGAGACGCAGCCGCTTCACGGTCACGGACCGGATGCCCGATTCCGGACCGAACCGGAAGGGAAAGCCACGGGACAGGAGGGATTGCAGGTCGTAGACCCGTTCATCCTTGCCCGGGTTGGCGTCAATCTGTTCCTCTAGAATGGCGGAAGCGAAGATCACTTGCAGGTCAGGCACAATCTTGCGGTCGCCGTCCAGATAGATATCCAGGGTGCGTTCCGCCGCATTGTGAACGAAGATCACCTCGAAGGCGGGATGGTGGGGAAGGCGCTTGAACTCCCCCCGTATCCACTCGATGCCTGATTGAGCGTAGTCCTCGGGATAGGCGAAATAATAGTCCAGTTCCCCGCGCCGGTAGGGCTCCACCTTGCAGTTCTGGCCGCGCCCCTCCCGTTTGTGGAAAAAGTGGCTCAGGGCCGCTTCCAGGGCGGTGATGTGCCGATCCTCAGCGGGGGTTGTCTGGGCCTCGGGTAGGTTCTTGCGCCGCCGCCAGTAGGATGGGGAAATACCGTCCACATGGGAGAAGAGCACCGCCCCCGGCCAGAATTGATCCCGTTTCAGGAAGGTCCAGAAGGCTCGCTCGTGGTGGCCCTTCATGTTGGCGAAGGTTTCCGCCAGATCCTCCCCATGCCAATCGGCCTCGTCCAGAATAGCCTTGACGCCCACCTCGTCCGCCAGCCCGTCGATCTCCCGGAAGCTCCGCTCCAGCCGGTCCCGGGTTTCCTGGTCCAGGGTCAGCCATGCGTCATAGATCGGGTCCACCTTGGCTTCGCCGATATCGTCCCACGCCAATTCCCCCAGCACGCCTTCCTGGTGGAAGAAGCGCCGCAACAGCTTGTTGGGGACGTTACGGAAAAACTTGCGGGGATGGTAGTGGCGGGCCATGGGGTCAAAACCTCCTGGAATTGCGAAACGAACCCATCAGACGGCGTGCAGCGCAGCTTCCTGGCCGCTCTCAACAATGGAAATGGCTTCTACTTCCACTGTCTTCAACCGCCACTTCTGGGCCTCGCGCAGGGCTTTCAGGGCCTTGTACAACTGATTGTCCAGGGTGGTCTGGTAGCGGGCCAGCAGTTCGAGGTAGCGTTCCGGCAGCACTGCCCGCTTGGACCGTATCTGATTCGCCAGGGCCAGGATGCGGGGGCGTTGTTCTGCTTTACGCAGTTCCTCCCGGCACCACCGAAGCAACCCATGGAGATATTCTGTCAGGCCGTCATCATATGCCGCCACAAAGGCTTCCGGGGTCTCCTCATCCTCCTGGGCATCCTCCACGAGTTGGCGGTGGATGGCGGGAGCCTGGCGGGCCAGTTCCTCCAGGGTGAGTTCGGACAGGGCATCGTATTCCTTCATTACCTTCCGGCACCATGCCGCTTGGCCTTTGTCGTAGGTGGTCAGGTCCGTTTCCTTCAGGTCGTTGCCGTAGGGCAACCCCATGGCCCGGGAAACCGATTCGGCCACTTTGCAAGGCAGGCGTTCCAGATCGGTAACGGCGGTTTCCGCCCGCGCCAACCGCCGCCCGCGCCACAGTGTCAATGCCACCTTTTCCGCCAGAGCCAGTTCCAGGGCTCCCACAGGTTGCAGGGAACGGTGCAGATCGTCCACCAACCCCTGGAACGTCTCGGGGCTCTCGTCCTCCAGTACCACATGGGAACTGAACAAGCCATGCCGCTGGGCATTGAGGCTGGATGCTGTCTTCCCTGCCACCGTTCGGGGGCCGGTACTCTTCAGGGCGTTTTCCTGGTTGGCCTTCCGTTGTTTTTCGCTGGTCGCCATATTCATCTCCCTTGCTGTTCAAACCACGGCAATTCTACCATAAGTCATGGCGACAACGAAAGATTCATCCCTTCTTGCGTAGCGGGATTACTTCCGCCCCTTCTCGCAAGGCGTCCAAGTAGTCGGCCCATGCCTGCATCATCTTGCGGCGCTCTGGGAGGTATTCGGCGTGGTTGTACGCGGCCCGAACTTTGTTACGTTCCGCATGGGCAAGTTGGCGCTCGATCACGTCCGGCTTCCAGCCCATTTCATTCAGGCGGGTGGAGGCCATGGCGCGGAAACCATGACCGGTCATTTCATCCTTCTGAAAACCCATGCGGCGCAGGGCGGCCAAAACGGCGTTCTCACTCATGGGACGATGAATAGTCCGACCACCAGGGAAAACATATCGTCCGGAACCGGTTAATGGGTGCAACTCCCGCAACACCTCCACGGCTTGCCGGGATAGGGGCACAATATGCATTTCACGGGCTTTCATCTTGATGGCTGGAATGCGCCACTCGGCGGCCTCCAGATCGAGTTCTGACCACTCGGCATGGCGCAGCTCCCCAGGTCGAACAAAGGTCAATGGAGCCAAACGCAGGGCGCACCGGGTGACGAACGCCCCCTGGTAACCATCGATTACGCGCAACAGGGCGGCGATGGCCTTGGGGTCGGTCATGGTGGCCATCCGTCTTTGCCGCACCGGGGGCAAAGCGCCTTTCAGGTCGGCGGCGGGGTTGCGTTCCGCTCGGCCCGTGGCGATGGCGTACAGGAACACCTGTCCGCAACTGGACTTGATTCGGTGGGCCGTTTCCAACGCCCCCCGGCTTTCGATGCGGCGCAGAACGGCCAACAGTTCCGGGGCGGTGATGTCGGCCACAGGGCGGTTGCCTAGCCAGGGGAATACATCCCGTTTCAAACGGCTCATTATGTCCGTGGCGTGGCCCGGGGTCCATGTGGGCTGATACTTGGCGAGCCACTCCAGGGCAACTGTTTGGAAACTCCCATCCTCGGCAGTCACTTGCGCCGCCTTGGTGGCCTTGCGATGCGCCCCCGGGTCGATCTCTTCCGCCAGCAGGCGGCGGGCCTCGTCGCGCCGTTCCCGGGCTTGTTTCAGGGACACATCTGGATAGACGCCCAAGGAAATGCGTTTTTCCTTGCCGCCGAAACGATACTTGAGCCGCCACCACTTGCCCCCGCTGGGGGCAACTTCCAGGTAAAGACCTCCACTGTCGAATATCTTTTGGGCACGTTCGGCGGGTTTGGCTTGGCGTATGGCGCGGTCGGTTAGTGGCATGGCGGTTGTCCTCTATTGTTGTGAGAGGGGTTCGGCTCCCGTGCAATGTGGCGCATGAATTTCTGGAAAAAACGCGCCATTCCTGGGGTTTCGTCTGGTTGCCCCTGCTTTGGGGGCAACCGGTTCTCAAAGTTACCGTGTTCTCCCCAAAGCTGCCCCCAGTTGCCCCCGGATTTCAAGAAACACTGTCGGACGACTTTAGACAACGGAAAACAAAAAAGCCAGCGTTTCCGCTGGCTCTCTGTGCTCTACTGGATGCTGCTGGATTAGAATTTGGTGGAGGTGGCGGGAGTCGAACCCGCGTCCGAATTCTGACTTCTTTCTTTACAATTATTTGATATTAAAAGCCTTCAATGTGCTGGAACCCTGTCGAACGGATCATAGAAACGGATATACAACGGATCATTTTTTCTGTGGTCAGAATGGACAGTTTTCAGTCATTTATCAACTGAAATATAGTATCAATCAGATGTTTAGAGTGGATGGTTGTTGCGCGATCCGGCCATCTATGATGCATTATCTCCGGAGCGCAGTTCGGTTTGAATGTTCACGCGCAGGGTTCGCCAAGAGTCGCCCCTTGTGCGTCCGTGCGTCCGTGGGCGCGTCATCCGCCCTGAGTGGCCCACAGGCGCGTTCCGTTTCTTGCCCACGAAGACCAAGTCCACCAACGAACACGCCGCAACACGGGGCGTTCTGTGGCGATTTTTTCAGAGGCAGACAACTTATTCTCACCCCTGTATCCCTGCACGCCAACCACAGACCATCCTTGACAATTATGCCATATCTGGCATAGATTGCTGGCATGAGTGATTCCTTCAAGCCCCTTGTCTGGATCGGCGATTCCAAAGAACGTCTACGAGATTTCCCGGAGCCGATCCAGCATACAGTAGGCTACGCCTTATTCCGTGCCCAGGAGGGCAAAAAACATCTCGACGCCAAACCGTTGAAGGGATTCATGGGGGCGGGCGTCTTGGAAATTGTTGATGACCATGACGGCGACACCTATCGCGCCGTGTACACCGTAAAATTGGAAGGTGTGGTGTACGTTCTGCACGCCTTCCAGAAAAAATCCAAACGGGGGATTGCAACCCCGAAACAAGAAATTGACTTGGTCAAGAGTCGGCTGCAGCTTGCCCAGCAAATTCATGAAAAAAGGAACGCGCCATGAGCGGTAAAACCGATTTTCAAGAAAGTAGCGGTAACGTTTTCGCGGATCTTGGACTGCCCAACCCGGATGAACACTTGGCCAAGGCCCAGCTTGCCAGCAGGATCAACGACATCATTGATGAACTGGGCCTCACTCAGGGCGAAGCTGCCAAACTGCTTGGCGTAGACCAGCCCAAAGTGTCGGCCCTGGTGCGTGGTCGGCTTGCTGGATTCTCCTTGGATCGGCTATTCGGGTTTCTGAATGCCTTGCATTATGACGTGCAGATCGTCATTAAACGCAAACCACGATCCCAGCCAGCCCATACCTTTGTGGCACCGGAAAGAAAACGCAAGGCCATGGCACTGCCTGCCTGACGTTTACATGCCGGGATGCGAAGCCAGAACATTGGATGCGCGACTATCATTGCCAGTGCAATTATTGCATCCGCACAACATCTGGTGAATGTCCACTGTTGATCAACATGGTTCACCCAACCTCCAATTCCTCCATCTCTCCTCCAGCTTTCAGATGGTCCAGCACCCATTTTGGCCTGCGTCCCCTGCCACTCCATGTCTGTTCCGGGAAGATGGGGTCTTGGTACTTGAACGGTACCCCGGCACTTTGGTTGCTCCTGGATCGTTCACCATTCCGATCCGCCGTTAATGTTGCGACTGGCTCAATTCCGGCTGATTGCGCTCGCAACGACTTCTGGCTGTTGGTGGCATCCTGTGCTTCATTGCGGATGGGAATCCGGGTCTCAACTTCTTTCCGAACACTTTTTTTCCGTTCTGCTCCAATGACAGGGATGCGTTCAGATTCCTTGGTTGGCGTCGATTGGGCTATGGCAGAGTTGCGTTTTTGGACCGTGACCGTCTTTGGCTTCTCCACGGCAGGCTTGCGTTCCAGCACTTGAGCCAGCGTTTTTGCCGGTGTCTTGGCTGAGATTTTGACAGATGTTTTGGCCTGTGTGTCAGTTGAAGTCTTGGCTGGAGCCTTGGACGATGTTTTGGCTGGAGTCTTGGCCGGTGTCGGTTTCACCATTTTCACCGCTGGCCGTGGGGCTTCCAATGCAACACTCCCTTCCGCCATATCGAGGCCGAAAAGCTGGGAGATGTCATCGGTTTCGAGCAATCTGCCAGCTTTGGGGGCCTGTTTGGCCAGCGGAACGGCGGTATCCATGTGGGCCAGCAGGTCCGTATGATCCACTTCCCGAAGAAGAAATAGAAGCTCTGGATTTTCATCAAGCCGGGAACCAATGCCGTACAGCACCGCCGCGATATGCTTGCACATGGAGGCGTAATCGGGACAACTGCAAGAGAATTTGATCTCGGACGGTTTCGGGAACAGCCCGTTGTCCTGACGACAGAGCCGATCCATAACCCCCTTGTTGAAGCGGCCCTGCAACAGTTCCACCAGAGAATCAATGCCAGCCGAGCAATCCGCGCAGATGGCCCGCCACACAGCCTGCGGCAATGCGGCAACGCTGACCTTGACCTGGTAGATGGACGATCCACTGACAACCGCCCGCACTTCTCTGGACGCAATCTGCAGGTCGATCACCGAACCATTGCGAACATAGGTGCGACCACGGGGCAAGCGGTTCTCGTAATCCTGGTAGCTCTCAAGATTGGCGCACCACGCCTTGCCCCAGAAGGTGGTGGCGATCAACCGACCTTCGATGACGACCGGAGCCACGGGCTGACCCTTCTTGCGCATTTTTTCCACCTCGCGCATGGCCTTCCTGCGGCGTTCAGCGACCGGGACATAGGGTGCCCATCCTCCAGATCCATAGCGCGACATGATTTCACTCCTCCATCACCGCGTTTAAATCGAAGGCGATCAATTTCAACAGTTCGTCGTCTGCCATTTCCGTCACCTTGATTTCATCCGTGCCGCCCAGAAGATCCTCTGTCAGCGCCTTCTTGGATTCGATCAGGGCATCGATTTTTTCCTCCAGTGTACCCTGGCAGACAAACTTATGCACCAGAACATTCTTCTTTTGCCCGATGCGGAAAGCCCGGTCCGTGGCCTGATTTTCCACCGCAGGGTTCCACCAGCGATCAAAGTGGACCACATGCGATGCCGCAGTCAGGGTCAGGCCCGACCCTCCCGCTTTGAGTGACAGCACAAAAAAAGGCACGGTCTCGTCTTCCTGGAAAATTTTTACCAGCTCTTTGCGCTTCTTCACCAAGGTTTCGCCATGCAACACCAATCCTGGTCGGCCAAAGATTTTTCCCAGGAAACTCTCCAGAGGTGCGGTTGTCTCACGAAACTGGGTGAAGACCAGCATCTTCTCCTGGCGCGCGGCCACCACCTCGGCAATCTCCCGCAGACGGGCAAACTTGCCGCTCTCTTCCTCTGCCCAAACAGAGTCGTTCAACCACTGCGAGGGATGGTTGCAGATCTGTTTCAAGCGCATCATGGTCGCGAGAATCAACCCCTTGCGCTGGATGCCATCGCTCCCTTCCTTCAGTGCTTTGGCCAGTTCCGCCACCGTCTGGGTATAGAGGGCAGCCTGTTTCCGGCTCAAGGTGCAGTGTGCCTTGACCTCAATCTTGTCCGGCAGATCGGCGATGACCGATTTGTCGGTTTTCATCCTGCGCAGAATGTACGGGCGCACCAGTTCCCGCAGGGGGCCATAAGGATTGTGTTTCCGTTCTACCAGTCTTTTGGCGTATCCGCTGAATTCCTTCAATGTTCCAAGAAGTCCGGGGTTGATGAAATCGAAAATCGACCACAGATCCCCCATGTGGTTCTCGACCGGGGTGCCGGTCAGGGCGATGCGCGCCCGTGCCTTCATTGCTTTGGTGGCCTGGGTCTGTTTGGCCTTCGGGTTCTTGATCGCCTGCGCTTCATCGATCACCACTAGGTGCCAGTGCACCTCTGTCAGAACCGGCATGCGCAGGAGCGTACCATAACTGGTGATTGCCAGATCGATCTCCTGGAACCGCTCTGGCGTCAACGCCTTCATCTGCTCAATCGGCATGGCCGAGGGATGCACGATCAGGGCAGTCAAACCGGGGGAGAAACGTTCGATTTCCGAGGCCCAGTTGGCCAACAAAGAGGCCGGAGCAACCAACAGGCTTGGCTGCTTCATGCCACCTTTTTGCCTCTGCACCAGCAGCAGAGAGAGAATCTGGATGGTTTTTCCAAGGCCCATGTCGTCGGCAAGACATGCGCCCAGACCAAGCCCGCTCAACAGGTGCATCCATGCCACACCCGACCTCTGGTAGGGTCGCAGCGTTCCTTGCAAGGCGGGACCGGGATCGACTCCTGCGCCACTGGGGCTGCGCAAGGCTTTCAAGGTCTCGGCCAGCCAGGGTCCGGCCACCACCTTCGACCACTCCGTTCCAGGAGCCGTGTCTTGGGCATCGGAAAATGCAGTCCCGGCCAACATGCGCATGGCTTCGGCGAAGGTCAGGCCACTCTGCTCTGCCAGGCGTTCCGCCTCCTGGAACTGCCGCATGGTCTGCTCCATGCGCTCGCGATCCACCTCCACCCACTGGCCACGCAACAGGACCAGGGAATCGGTGCCCGCCAGGAGCAGGGCGACCTCTTGAGCATTCAGAGGTTCCCCCTCCAGCATCACCTCCATGCGAAAATCCAGCAGCCCGTCCAGACCCACTGCAGAAGGCTCCTTCGCGCCGACCACCGCCGTCACCTGGGGTCGGGCCGGACGGTTGGCACGCCACGTGGCAGGCATCCGCACCACCACCCCGGCGATTTCAAGCTCCGGCACACTGGAGAGAAACTGCGATGCCTCGCCTGGACTCCAGCGCAATGGATGGAAGATCTCTCCGGCATCCACCATCGCCTTCAACCAGTGACACCTTTCGGTGGCCCGTTGCACCGGCACCAGCAAAGAGAGGAGTTTGTCCCGGTTTTTTACCCCGGCATATTCGCGCAGGGCCTGTCCGAGCGGCACATGCTGGGCTTTGGCAGTGGCTGAAAGGCGCGTCGTATAGGTGGCCATGAAGGCAAAAGGAAATTCCGGGTCACGCCGGTTTTCCGCCAGATTGAAATGCACCCGCCCGACCAGATTCCAGACCGGATTCATCCCCTGGAGAAAGGTCTGCAAATCCGTTCCCACCTCCGCAAGGGAGGAGGCAAAAGCGGCACCGATCTTCCCCCACAGTCCGAGCAGCACATCCTCGTTCAGATATTCCCCCCCAGGCATCAGGGGAGCGGCCAACACCAGGGAGATGAGGTCACTGTCAATCGGAGGTGGCACCTCGACAAATTGGTCCGAAGCACGCAGACAAAGCCCAGCCACATAGCGGGCTGCAAAATCACGCCACCATCCGAACACGGGGGGCAATGTCCGTCCCACCTCGCCCGCGCCAAGCCGCATCAGGCCATGGCCAGCCCCGTGAGAAAATGCCTGGATCAAACGCGCGGCAACCGCCTCATCCAGGGAAGGTGAATCTTCGTCTGCCTCCAGAACCAGGTTTCCTTGCGGCGTCAGACGAAGTCCGAGCTGCAAATACCCGCTCATGACGGTTGTGGTTGAGTGATGTGAACCCAATGGCTTTCCATCTCAAAATGCTTGAACACCTCCTGGCGAAACGGACGATCTCTTTTCAGATACCACTCTCGACTCATCGCCTCCCCGCGATTGGGATGGCATTCTGCGTACAGGAGAGACCACTGTCGGCCCCTGGTCGAGCGGGCACCGGTGCCCGCATTGTGCTCATCTAACCGTCGGTCCAGGTCGGTGGTCCAGCCGACATAGGTACGCCGCCCTCCCTTGCCATCACTGCCCAAAATGTAGACGAAACAGGACATGCTCCCTCGTTGGTTCAGTGTCGTTGAATGCGAGAGCACAACGTTTTGTGCATTCAATACCCCTGCAACTTGCTTGGCACCACAGCAAACGGCTCTGCCATCTGCGAAGTTTAAATAATTCCTGCATATGAGCGACAAAATGAAAACATTATTCACAAAATCAGTATCCAACACGACCAAACCCATGTTGCAAGGGAGCCAATAACCTGAGATAGATGATTTTGGACAGCAATGGATTATACCGTAAAATTTGATAGTTGCACGAGTTGGATTTTGACCTCTGTTGACTTCGGCGACCAGAGGCTACAAAATTCTTTCTTGTTTCAGTCACTTTTTTATGGATCACGCATGGTAAAGACACTGATCTGCTGGTTGGGCAGGACCGATATACAAGCCCGAACCCAAGCGGAGCGCGTGGGGCTTGGCCCCATTGCCCAGGCGATTGAGGTGCGTGGTTTTGCCCGATTGGAGCTGCTGTGTGATTACCCCCGCGACGAGGCCGAACCCTATATGGCTTGGCTTCAGGAACAGCAGCCAGTTGAGATCGTGCCCCACTTCGTCACTCTTACCAGCCCAGTCCATTTCGGCGAAATCTATGAGAACGCCAGTCGGGTGGTCTCCGACACCATCAAGAAAAACAAAGGAGCCGATGAACTGACCTTTCATCTCAGTCCCGGTACCCCGGCCATGGCGGCGGTGTGGATCATCCTGGCCAAAACCCGGTTCCCGGCGGAGTTGATCGAATCCTCTCGCGAGCACGGGGTCCGCACTGCCTCGGTGCCGTTCGATATCTCCGCCGACTTCATCCCTGACTTGTTACGCAAGCCTGATGAGGAGTTGGAGCGTCTCACCGCCGGTCTGCCGCCCGAAGCACCGGAGTTCTCCAGCATCATTCATCGCAGTCCCGACATGAAGCGGGTGATCGCCCGCGCCCGTCGAGTGGCGCCCCGTTCGATTCCTGTCTTGATTGAAGGGGAATCCGGCACCGGCAAGGAACTCCTGGCTCGTGCCATTCATCGGGCCAGCCCCCGACGGAATAAGCCATTTGTGGCCGTCAACTGCGGTGCCATCTCTCCAGAGTTGGTGGAAGCCGAGCTTTTTGGCCATGAGAAAGGCGCATTCACGGGAGCGGCCTCCGCCCGGACCGGTTACTTTGAGGCAGCCCATGGCGGTACCCTATTCCTGGATGAGGTGGGTGAATTGCCTGCGCAGGCCCAGGTCAAGTTTTTGCGTGCCATCCAGGAAGGTGAGATAGTTCGGGTGGGATCCACCACGCCCACCCCGGTGAATGTGCGCATCGTCGCCGCCACCAACCGGACTCTCACCGAAGAGGTGGCCAAAGGACGCTTTCGTGAAGATCTGTTTTACCGACTGGCGGTGATCGTCCTGCTTCTGCCCCCTTTGAGGGAACGGCCTGGGGATCTTGGTCCACTGGTGGACCACCTGCTGGATCAGATCAACCGGGAGAGTGAGACAGAGCCGGGATTTGAGCATAAGAAACTTTCTGTAAACGCAAAAAACATTCTCCTGAAACACGACTGGCCGGGTAATGTCCGGGAGTTGCAAAATACTCTGCGCCGGGCCATGGTCTGGTCCACTGGATCTACGATCCGGCTGGAGGATGTCCGGGATTCCCTGTTTCCCGCACCCGGAAGACCATCAGAAGACGAGAACATCCTCGGATTGGATGTATTACAAGGTATTGATCTTACAGGTATTATTGATAAAATTTCCAGGCATTACCTGGGGATGGCATTGGAAAAGACGGCAGGCAACAAAACCCGCGCCGCTGAATTATTGGGTCTGGCCAGCTACCAGACTTTGACCAATTGGATGAAAAAATACGGGGTGAAAGCATGATGGCATCACGGTTGCTCTTACCCATGGCATGGAACACTTGATCATGAAATCACTGAACTTCGAATTTCTGCGTCCCGTCTGGCCGCAACTGGCGGAACTGGGTGGCTTTGCCGAAAGCTATGCCCACCCCGATCCCGGAAGCGCCCTGGTGAAATTGCGTGCGTTCGCGGAACAGCTTGTGCTGTGGATTTACGACCGGGCCAGTTTCCCCAAGCCGTACCAGTCCAATCTGAATGACCTGCTGAATGAAAACGCCTTCATCGAGGCGGTGCCCAAAGTGGTGGTGGGCAAGCTCCACACCATTCGGATTCATGGCAACAAGGCGGCCCATGGCGAAAAGGCATCCACGAACACCGCCCTGTGGTTGCTCAAGGAGTCTCATGATGTGGGACGCTGGATCTTTGTGACCAGTGGTCAAGGCAAAACCTCAGAGCTGACACCCTATCAGGATCCACCTTCTGGCGATCAGGACAGTGAGGCCCATTCCCAGCTCAAACGGGAAAAAAGAGCGGTGCTGGAACAGTTGGCCGCCCAGGAAGCGCAGATGCAGGCTCTCCTGGAGGAGTTGGATGCCGCACGGGAGAAGGCGCAAACTGCCGAACTCAAGGCTGGTGAGCTGGAAGCCCTGATCCAATCCGGTCGCAACGCCGCCAATGCCTTGAACTTCGATGAAGCCACCACCCGCAGCCGACTGATCGACAGCCAACTGGTTGCGGCAGGCTGGAAAGTGGCACCTCAAGGCGGCAACACGGATGAGGTGACCCAGGAGGAAGAGGTCGCACACCAGCCCACTGAAACCGGCAAGGGCTACGCCGATTATGTGCTGTGGAACGACGACGGCAAGCCCCTGGCCGTGGTGGAAGCCAAAAAAACCGCCAAAAGCGCGGAACTGGGCCGCAAGCAGGCCCAGCTTTATGCCGATGGCCTGGAGAGGATGCATGGCCAGCGCCCGGTGATCTTCTACACCAACGGCTTTGACATCTGGATCTGGGATGACGCGGGGGGCTACCCGCCACGCAAGTTGTACGGGTTTTACTCCAAAGACAGTCTGCAATATCTCGTGACCTTCCAACGCAACAATCGCCGCCCCCTGGATGAAATCCAACCCTCCGGGATCGCGGGTCGCCTTTATCAACTGGAGGCCATCAAGCGGGTTTGCGAACGATTTTCCGCTCAGCATCGCCGCGCTTTGGTGGTTCAGGCCACCGGTACCGGCAAAACCCGGGTGGCCATCTCTTTGACCGATCTTTTGATCCGGGCCGGTTGGGTCAAACGGGTGCTGTTTCTTTGCGACCGCAAGGAGTTGAGAAAACAGGCCAAAAACGCCTACGTCGATTTTCTCAACGAGCCTTTGGTGGTGGTGGGCCGCCACACTGCCCAGGATCGGGACAAGCGGATCTATTTGGCCACCTATCCTGCCATGATGCGGATCTTCGAGACCTTCGACGTGGGATTTTTCGACCTGATCATCGCCGACGAGTCCCACCGCAGCATCTACAACCGTTACCGGGATCTTTTTTTCTACTTCGATGCCCTCCAGGTAGGGCTGACCGCCACACCGGTGGGGATGATCAACCGCAACACCTACCGGCTGTTCGGTTGCGAAGATGAGGATCCCACCTTCAATTACGATTTTTCCCGGGCGGTGGAAGAAGGCCATCTGGTGCCGTTCGAGCTGTTCACCCACACCACCGAGTTTTTGCGCCTGGGGATCAAGTACGAAAACCTCTCCGAAGCACAACGGCAGCAGTTGGAGGAGGACGGTGAGGATCCCGAAACTTTTGCCTACGAGGCCCAGCAGATCGACAAGGCGGTGTTCAACCGGGACACCAACAAGCATGTCTTGCGCAATCTGATGGAAAACGGCCTGCGGGAGTCCACCGGAACCCATCCAGGTAAGACCATCGTCTTCGCCCGCAACCACAACCACGCGATGTTGCTCTCCCAGCTCTTCGATGAGCTGTATCCCCAGTATGGTGGCGGTTTTTGTCAGGTGATCGACAACTACGACCCCCGCGCCGAGCAGTTGATCGATGATTTCAAGGGGGTGGGTTCCCATCCGGGCCTGACCATTGCCGTGTCGGTGGACATGCTAGATACCGGCATCGACGTGCCGGAGGTGGTCAATCTGGTCTTTGCCAAGCCGGTCAAATCCCGAGTGAAGTTCTGGCAGATGATCGGTCGCGGCACCCGGCTTTGTCCGGCCATTGGCAAGACCAAATTCCGCATCTTCGACCACTGGGGCAACTTTGAATTTTTCTCCGAGGAGTTCCAGGAGGCCGACCCGATTCCGGCCAAATCCCTCATGCAGCAGGTGTTCGAGGCGCGCATCGATCTGGCGGAAACCGCTCTGAACCAGTCCGAACCGGTGTCCTTCAAGCTGGCAGCGGAGCTGATCGGTAAGGATCTGGCCTCCCTGCCAGAGGAAACCATCGCCGTGCGGGAAAAATGGCGTGAGAAACGCACCGTGCAACAGGCCCATGTGCTGGAACAATTCGCACCGGAGACCGTGGGAGTTCTGCGTCAGACCATGGCCCCGCTGATGCAGTGGATCGACATTCGCGACCATGCCGCTGCCTGGCAATTCGACCGTCTCATGGCCATCATGCAGACCGAACTGTTGAAAAAATCCAGCCGCTTCGAAGATTACCGCGAGCAGGCCCTGGATCAGATGGCCCAGTTGCAGATGCACTTGAACCCGGTGCGAGAGAAAGGTGAGGCCATCAAGCGTTTCAAGGATCCGGCGTTTTGGAGCGGCGTGACCGTGGCCGACCTAGAAACCATGCGCCGGGAGTTGCGAGGCATCATGCAGCACCGTCGCCCGGCAGTTCTCCCCCCTGGGGCGACCGTCCGGGTGGTGGATGTGACCGATGGCGGCATCGAGTATGCCCAACGCAAGGCCAACATGCCAGCCGTGGATCTGGCCGCCTACCGCAAACGGGTGGAAGAGGTTTTGCAGCCTCTGTTCGAGACCAACCCCACCTTGAAGAAAATCCGGGCAGGTATTCCGGTCACCGAGGCGGATCTGAACGCCCTGAATGCCCTGATCCACCTGGAGCGGCCTGACGTGGATCTGAACATCCTCAAGGAGTTCTACCACGAGACCGCCCAGGGTTTGGAGAAGATCCTGCGCTCCATCATCGGCATGGATGGGGAGGCGGTGGAGCAACACTTCGCCGATTTCATCCGCCGTCACCCCAAACTGAACGCCCGGCAGATCCGTTTTCTGGGTCTGCTCAAGAACCACAT
>JADFZF010000031.1:18720-19865 GCA_015232645.1 Magnetococcales bacterium
TTCGCCGATTTCATCCGCCGTCACCCCAAACTGAACGCCCGGCAGATCCGTTTTCTGGGTCTGCTCAAGAACCACATCAGCAAGTTCGGTGTCATCGCCATCGACCGGCTTTACGAGCCGCCGTTTACCACCGTGGACAGCGAAGGCCCGGATGGCGTATTCCGCGACGAGGCGCAGATGGATGACCTCATCGTCATTCTGGACGCCTTCAAGCCCCCAGCCCATTTTGCAGAGAGAGCCTCCTTATGATCACTGGCGAGTTGAAAGCCAAAATCGACAAACTATGGACCGAATTCTGGACCGGTGGCATCACCAATCCCCTCACCGTCATCGAGCAGATTTCGTTTCTGATGTTCGCCCGGCTGCTGGATATCGCCGAATCCCGCAACGAAAAACGCGATGCCCGCACCGGCGTCCAAAGCCGTCGCAACTTTGGCCAGCAGGAGCAGGATCTGCGTTGGTCCCATTTCCGCCATTTGGGCGCGGAGGAGATGCTGCCTCTGGTGCGGGATCGGCTGTTTCCCCACTTCAGAAAGGTGGCGGTGGATGGGGCCGAGTTCGGCGAGTACATGAAAGAGGCTCAACTCATGATCGCCAAGCCCAGCCTGCTGGTAAAGGCGGTGGAGATGATCGACGCCCTGCCGCTCACCGCCGGGGACACCAAGGGGGATCTCTACGAATACCTGCTCAGCAAACTGACCACCGCCGGCATCAACGGCCAGTTCCGTACCCCACGCCATGTGATCCGCGCCATGGTGGAGATGGTGGCCCCGGATCCGAAACACAATGAGGTGGTGGGGGATCCCGCCTGTGGCACCGCCGGGTTTCTGGTGGAGACCATGCAGTATCTGATGCGGGAGTACACCTCCCCGGAGATGGTGGAGACCGACCCGGAAACCGGAGAAAAGATCTACCACGGCGACCTGCTGGAGCCGCACCGCAAGCACATCCAGCAAGAGATGTTCCGGGGTTTCGACTTCGACGCCACCATGCTGCGCATCGCCGCCATGAACCTGCTGCTGCACGGCATCGACGCCCCGGACATCCACTATCAGGATACCCTGAGCACCACCTTCCCGGAGCGTTTTCCCAAACTGGCGACGAATGCCTTCGACGTGATTCTGGCCAATCCCCCTTTCAAGGGC
>JADFZF010000031.1:19874-22754 GCA_015232645.1 Magnetococcales bacterium
ACCACCTTCCCGGAGCGTTTTCCCAAACTGGCGACGAATGCCTTCGACGTGATTCTGGCCAATCCCCCTTTCAAGGGCAGCCTGGACGAAGAGGACATTCACCCCTCCCTGCTGGGGCTGGTGAAGACCAAGAAGACCGAACTGCTCTTCGTCACCCTCATCCTGCGCATGTTGAAGCTTGGTGGTCGCTCCGCCACCATCGTGCCGGACGGGGTGTTGTTCGGCAGCTCCAACGCCCATGTGGACCTGCGCCGGATTCTGGTGGATGATAACCAGTTGGAAGGGGTAATCTCCCTGCCTTCAGGCTGTTTCCGCCCTTATGCCGGAGTCTCCACAGCGGTTTTGATTTTCACCAAGGGCGGCAAGACCAATCAGGTTTTTTTCTATGATGTGCAGGCGGACGGCTTTTCCCTGGATGACAAACGTCAGGAGGTTGCGGCCAACGACCTGCCGGACCTGCTGAAACAGTGGAAGACCCGCGACCCGGAAAAGCTCACCGACCGCACCGCCAAGGCGTTTTTCGTGCCTGCTGCCCAGATCCGTGGCGATGGCAAGTATGATTTGTCCATCAATCGTTACAAGGAAACGGTTTACAAGGAAGAGCAATACGACCCGCCCGGTGAGATACTGGAGCGGATGATGGATCTGGAACGGGAGATTATGGCGGATTTGGAAGAGTTGAAGGGGATGGTGGGATGAAGATGGTTCCGTTGGCGGAAGTATGCAGAATCGACATGGGGCAAGCCCCACAAGGAACTTCCTATTCCCAGGATGAAGGAATGCCTTTGATTGCTGGGGCTGGAGATTTTGGTGAACTTTCACCGAAACCTACAAAACTCACAACAGCACCCTCAAAGATTTCTCAATGTGGGGATATCATCCTGTGCATTCGGGCGACCATTGGTGATCGAAATTGGTCTGATAAGGTATATTGTCTTGGCCGAGGTGTAGCAGGTCTTCGCCCAAGAGATAGCCTAAATATAAATTATTTATGGCACTATCTCGATGCAGCGAAAGAAGATTTAGTCGCTCGCGGCAGAGGAGCTACTTTTCTTCAGGTCACTAAAAATGACCTATCAACACTGCCGATCCCCCTCCCACCCCTCCCCGAACAAAAGCGCATTGCGGCGATTCTGGACAAGGCCGACGCCATCCGCCGCAAACGCCGCCAAGCCTTGGCACTGGCGGACCAGTTTTTACGGGCGGTGTTTTTGGAGATGTTTGGGGATCCGGTGACGAATCCGAAGGGGTGGCCTATTGGCACTATTCGGGATTTGCTTTCTGATGTCAGGTACGGTACATCAAAGAAAGCGGATACATCGCAGGGAGCTTTTCCAGTCCTTCGTATGGGAAATATCACCTATGAAGGTGGGTGGAATCTATCGGATTTAAAATATGTTGATCTCGATGAAAGGGAACAGCTAAATCATCTCGCAATCCGCGATGATATACTATTTAATCGGACGAATAGTAAGGAATTGGTTGGAAAAACCGCAGTATATGATTTAGACAAGTCTATGGCTTTTGCCGGATACCTTATCAGAGCAAGGGTGAATGAAAATGCCGATCCATATTATATTGCGGCATATCTCAACTCAGATCATGGAAAGGCCACTCTAATGGGAATGTGCAAAAATATCATCGGCATGGCAAATATTAACGCGCAGGAAATGCAAGATATCTGCATTGCTCATCCACCCATTAATCTCCAGCGCGACTACCGACGTGTTGTAGATGCAGTAAAAAAAGGCAAAGGGTTGCGACTGGATGGTGTTCAGGAAGCAGAGCATCTTTTCGGTTCCCTCACTCAACGCGCCTTCCGGGGGGAGTTGTAGTATATGGAATATTTTTCTGACCAGCAACGCGGCAAAAGAGAAGCCTTTCGAGAGGATATTTCTGATCAGGTTTGGCGTGGCATCCTCAGCCACATCAATGCACTGATTGATAACGGTGCTTTTGGAGAATCCTTCCCGGAGATATGTATAGACGGTCCGGTTGTCTTTGGGTCGTGCAAAAGTGCATTTTCGGACGCGTGTAGAGCAGAGATTCCGCGCCTTCCTGAAGACTGGGATATAGACAAACCAGACACACTTGATTTGCTTGATTTGATTCAATTCTGCTTTAAAAATATTAGCAAGCCATCCCGGCATGATTATCACGATTATTTTAAACATTACCACCTGACCTTCAATCGTCAGGAAGGTCAGGAAACATTTCTTGGTCAAATCAATCAGATCTTTGAACGGAATGGTATTGTATTTCGTCTTCAATCAGATGGATCGATAATCCGCACTCTCCCCCCCGAATTTAACCAACTTCTTGATGCCTCCAAAACAGGAAATGAACGGGGCTTCGACGATTTGCTGAATGACGCCAAGGCCAAGATCATCAGGCCTGACCCCCGAGTCCGAAAAGAAGGGCTGGAACGCCTCTGGGATGCCTGGGAGTGCCTAAAAACCTTGGAAGAAGGCAATGGCAAGAAAGAGCAGATCACCAAACTCCTTGATAAAGCTGCATCTTCACAAGAGTTTCGCGGACTGCTAGAAGTAGAGGCAAAAGCGCTGACAGAAATTGGCAACAAGTACCGGATCCGCCATTTTGAGCAGGGGAAAATTGAGATCAGCGATCCCAGGCAGATCGATTATCTGTTTTTCCGTATGCTGTCGATGATCAACTTGTTGCTTAAAGCCAGGAGCGGAACCCCATGACCCTCACCGATTCCGACCTGACCGCCATGAGTGCCCGCATTGCCGAGTCCGTCCACCCGGAACGGATCATCTTGTTCGGTTCTCACGCCCGTGGTGAGGCGCAAGCCGATTCGGATATCGACCTGCTGATCATCACCCGTGAGACTTACGGCCCCCACAACAGCCGAAGACG
>JADFZF010000320.1 GCA_015232645.1 Magnetococcales bacterium
GATCGGTATTGCTGGGTTGTACGGCCATGAGACAAGCTCCTGCTGACTGTTATAACCATGAAACGTCCAGACATTGTGTCCGCCGATATCGATTTGCCGTTCTCAAAGGTGATCGGAGTGGCCTTTGCCTGCGGCGACGGAATAGATCCGGAATCCCTTCAAGGGGAGAGTGGCGGTTGGTAGAATATCTTCATTTTGATCGACATCGGTGGTCGAGGAGATCAGTTGCCATGTGGCCGAAGAATGACCGGCCAGCAAACCATCCGATGTGGGAAATGCGGTTGCGGGGGCTCCTTGGTCGTTGGCCGCCCGAGAGGGCGTATCCAGGCCGGTTGTGGCATCGCCGGGTTGGCGAGGCCTGTCTTTGTCGGCGTGTCCGACTTCGGATGCCTCTTGTTTTTGGGTAGAGGCGGTCGCCTCGGCAAGGGTTTGGTCGAAGTTTTCCGTTTCGGTCGCCTCTTGGACAGATGGCTGGCCGACGGGGCTGCTTCTAAACAGGCTTTTCAGACTGTTGGGAACAATCGATGCGATGGAACCGTTTTCGCTCATGAGTCCGCTCCTTTTTCCCAAGGCATTGGGGAATTGAGGAAATCAAACTCCTCAAGCAAAACCGGTACCAATATAAGGCAGTAAATAACCATCCGATATACATGGTGTTGCAGGGGAACAAAATGGTACAACGGAGTCTACCGGCATGGTGCCGATGCTGCGCACGGCTTTCCTGGCGTCAGGAATCCAACGACAGAAGGCTTCGATCACCGTGTCAAGGAAAAGGCAATGCCTCATTTCGGATAACCTTCTATTTTCTAAGGGTGACACTGTGAGCGGCTTCATGCACGACAGAGATGGAAAAATCTGGATGGATGGTGCGCTGGTGGAATGGCGAGAGGCCAAGGTGCATATCCTGACCCATACCCTTCATTACGGATGCGGGGTTTTCGAAGGGATCCGGTGTTATGCCACCGGGCGTGGTCCAGCGGTTTTCCGGTTGCCGGAACATATCACCCGCCTGTTCAAATCGGCCCATATCATGCGAATGGGCCTTCCCTGGTCGCCGGACGACATCCAACGCGCCTGTTTGGAGGTGCTGCGGGCCAACAAGCTGCAATCGGGCTATCTGCGTCCCATCGTCTACTATGGGGCCGAGAGCATGGGACTCAACCCGGCCGCCTGCAAGGTCCACGCGAGCATCGCCGCCTGGGAGTGGGGGGCCTACCTGGGCGAGGAGGGGATGGAGAAGGGAATTCGCATCAAAACTTCCTCCTTCACCAGGCACCATCCCAACGTCACCATGACCCGCGCCAAGACGGTCGGCAACTATCCCAATTCCATCCTGGCCAAAAGCGAGGCGCTTGCATGCGGCTTCGACGAAGCCCTGCTCCTGGATACCGAAGGGTATGTGGCCGAGGGGTCGGGGGAGAACATTTTCATCCTCCATGGCAAGACCTTGATCACCCCGCCGCTCGATTCCGCCCTGGCGGGCATCACCCGCGACACCGTCATGACCCTGGCTGCCGAAATGGGATATCCGGTGATTCAGGAACGCTTTCCCCGCGATGACGTCTATTGTGCCGACGAAGCCTTTTTCACCGGCACCGCCGCCGAAATCACCCCCATCCGCGAGTTGGATGGGCGAAAGATCGGCGCTGGAATTGCCGGACCGGTGACCAAAGCCATCCAAACCCGCTTTTTCGATGTGGTTCAGGGTCGCGATCAACAGCACAGCCAGTGGTTGACATTTCTCATGGATCACTGAAAATCATGAAATCTTGATTGGCGATGCCAATCCATGAGAATCGAACCCCTTCGCCAATCCTTCCTGGGCACCGGGAACATCATCAACGGTCAATACCCGCTGGGACAACATCATGACTAAACATACCTACATATTTACCATGAAGAATGTTACCAAGGTGGTTCCGCCGAAGCGGATCATCCTGGAAGACATTACCCTGGCATTTCTACCTGGTGCTAAAATTGGCGTCCTGGGACTCAACGGCGCCGGCAAATCGAGTCTGTTGAAAATCATGGCGGGCATCGACAAGGAGATCAATGGCGAAGCCCGGCCCGCTTCCGACATCCGGGTGGGGTTTCTTCCCCAGGAGCCACAACTGGATGCCTCCAAATCGGTGCGCGGCAACGTCGAGGAGGGGGTTGGCAAGGTCAAGGAACTGTTGGACAAATTCAATGAAGTCAGCATGCGCTTTGGTGAGGTGACCGACGACAAGGAGATGGAGAAACTCATCGAACAGCAAGCGGCGCTCCAGGATGAAATCGACCGCCTCGATGGGTGGGACCTGGACCGCAAGCTGGAAATCGCCGCCGATGCCCTGCGCCTCCCCCCCTGGGAGGCCGATATTCAACGCTTATCGGGTGGGGAACGGCGGCGTGTGGCGTTATGTCGGCTGTTGTTGTCCGCCCCCGATCTGCTGTTGCTCGATGAGCCCACCAACCATCTCGATGCGGAAAGTGTCGCCTGGTTGGAACGGTATCTTCAGGATTATCCGGGGACGGTGGTGGCGGTCACCCACGACCGTTATTTCCTCGACAATGTCGCCGGTTGGATCCTGGAGTTGGATCGGGGTCGCGGTATTCCGTGGAAGGGAAATTATTCCTCCTGGCTGGAACAAAAGGAAGCCCGTCTGGCGCAGGAACAACGTGAGGACGAATCCCGCCAAAAACGGTTGCGGGCGGAACTGGAATGGATTCAATCGTCGGCCCGGGCGCGTCAGGCCAAAAGCAAGGCCCGCTATAAATCCTACGAATCCATGTTGGCGCAATCGCGTGAGGTCCGCA
>JADFZF010000321.1 GCA_015232645.1 Magnetococcales bacterium
TTTTCTCCCCCACGTCGTGGTGATGGTCCGGGAACAGCCCTGGTTGCAAAAGGTCCGCATCTTCCATGTGGTTGTGTTCGCCTTCCTGTGGACCCTCATGATCGACACGTCGTGGCTGTTGTTGGCGGGAATCGGTCGCGAAATGCCGCTTCGAGTCGTCAACGGAATCTATTTTTATTTTCTGTTGGGTTGGTTCATCGGGCTTCATCTGCTCGTGGCCGCCTTGCGAATCAAGTCGCTCCCGACATGGATGTCTCACGGACGTTGGACTTCCCTCGCCTTGCCAGTGGTCTTGTGTCTCTCCCTGTTGATGCCTGGCCCAGGTTTCCTGCGCTCTCCCAATCATTTTCTTCAGGCCATTCACGATTTGAGTGGGCCGCTTTGGAGTTATCGGCAACAGCAATTACAGCGTCTGGAAGTTATCCGTGAGGCCGTCGCTTCTGGTCAAACCCAAGTCGTCGTCCCTCCTTTCAAAGACAAACCTCGTACCGTCTTTTACGAAGATATCATCCTCAATCGATGCAGTAACTGGCGTAACCGTTTCATGGGGGCCCTGTATGGCCTGAAGACGGTATGCCTTGCCGAACCGGCTCCATGAACGGGATCACCCGCGTCGTCAGACACAGCGGCAATCCCTTCCCTCGCAACCAGCGTAACCAGGAGATTGGCGAATGAGTGACGTCTATGGCATGGCCAAATTCAATCGTGACCGCTTTGAAGGGTTGTGGCAGGCATTGAATGAACGTCTCAACCAAATCCGGTCGCGTGATGGGCTGACGGGGGTGATCGAGGCCTTGAAATTTGAACAATTGGAACGCGGGTTCATCCAGGACGATCTGAGTGGCGTTATCAAATATCGGATGATCAAGGAAAAAGATCCCGAGCACTATTTTATTGTCCAATACAATCCCAGGCGGGCACAGCGTTTTTCCGGCGCGGGACGGGTGATGCCGCCACCGGGATCGGTTGCCAAAAACGGTGGCTGCTTTCTATGTCGCGATAATGTTCGTTGGCAACAACGAGGCATCGAATGCGGTTATGATGTTTATCTGGAATCGGTTTCGGGACAGCGACATTATGTGATCTGGATGAATCCTTTTCCGCTGATGTTGAATCATGTCACCGTGGGCACCTATGACCATCGACCTCAGGCCTGGCTGCTTTCGGATACGGAAAATGGTGGAGTCATTACGCGTATCGATGAAATCATTCATGATTTTCTGAGCCTCCTCAGTCAAGTTCGGGGATATGTCGGATTTTATAATGGCGATGGCGCCGGGGCGACCATCCCCCATCATTTTCATTTTCAATTCTTCAAACGTGTCGAGGGTCAGGACGGATTTCCATTGGAGCGGGCAGCGCGTCTGGGAGAGTACGGCCTGGGGGCCGATGGTCCCTGGCTGGTCCCTGATTATCCCATTACCGCCATTCATTTTCGTGGCACCAGACCGGTGGTGGAGGCGCAATTGTTGCGCATCGTGCGCCAGTGGGAAGAGATGTTTTCCGATCCCAGAGTGGTTACGGCTAACCTGATCGGCACTTTGGATGGGACCGACCCGGAAATTTATCACTTGTATTTTATCCCTCGGGATAAGACTTTCAATCGGGGACCGGGAATGTCGGGAGTCATCGCCGGGGTGGAATTATTGGGAGAAATCGTCTATGCCACCGAGGAGGAAAAGCGTTCCTTGGATCGGGGTCAAGTCAATTATGATTTTGTGGAACGGGTCATCGCTTCGGTGGAGGCGCCACGGGCCAGGGAGCTATGGAACAGGCTATCGGACAAGTCGGGGCCAGGTTGACAGGACCGCTCCCTCCCCATGTTTGCGTTGTGCCGCAATGGCTTTGAACAGGAATGTTTGAACGAACTGACCTTGGCCATCCCTGGAAGTGTCGAAACGACCCGGGGTGATGGTTATGTGTACTGGCGGCTGCAAAGCCCGAACGATGGGGATATCCTGCTGCAAAAAGTGACCTTCTCCCGTTTGGTGTTCACCCGCCATCTCCTGGCGGTAGACGCGGAACTGCCGCATTTGTCGCCCCAGGATCGGATCACCCCTCTGAGTGAAGCCCTGGAAATCCTGGCGCAACGGATCGGTGCCTTTTCCGACCTGTGGCTGGGATGGCCGGACAGCGATGAAGGCCGGGTATTGGCCCCCCTGGCCAAGGCCTTGCGTCCTCGGCTGGCGGAACGATTGCGCACCAGGCATCTGCTTGACCCCGATCAAGGGGGGGGGCGGGCGGAAGTGATCTTTTTGTCGTCGTGCAGGGCATTGACGGGATATTCGTTACCCTACAACAGTTCCCGATTCCCCATGGGCATACCGCGTTTGCGGTCTCCCGTGGCGGCCCCCAGCCGTTCTGCCTTGAAACTGGAGGAGGCTCTGGATTGGTTTAATTTTTTGTGGAAAGATTTGCCGTCAGCACCCCAGCCTGGTCAAACCGTTGTGGATTTGGGAGCTGCTCCAGGAGGCTGGAGTTGGGTCATGGCTCAAAGGGGAGTGAAGGTCACGGCGGTGGATCGCGCCGATTTAGCGGATCACGTACGGGTATCGCCATTGGTCAAGCATGTGCGGGAGAATGGTTTTCACTACCGGCCCCACATCCTTCCAGACTGGTTGCTGTGCGACATCGTTGACCAACCCCGCCAAGTGGCCAGTCTGATAGCTCGCTGGGGGACCCACGGTTGGTGTCGCAACGCCATCTTCAACCTTAAGCTCCCCATGAAAAAACGTTCCGAGGAAATCAAGCTTTGTCGTCAAAGTATTGCCGGTACCTTGACTCAGCACCG
>JADFZF010000322.1 GCA_015232645.1 Magnetococcales bacterium
ACAGAGATATCCTGTTGCCTGTCAGAAAGCAAGTCAAATCCTCACTGGTTTTACGGATTGAAGCGGATGTCATCGCTTTGCGAATTCATGTGGTTAATGTTGAAATTCATCCGTATTTTTGGTCGGGTCGCATTTTCAGTCTGTGACGACCTGCAAAAAATCCGGAAATTTTTGTTCCTTGGATAGATCGTTTTCAAAGATGATCAGTTCTCCCTCTTTGTTTGTTTCCGTGAAATGGGTGAATTTGTAGGTCATGTACATCATCCGGTTGCGGTCATTGGTGAGCATTTCGGCTTCCAGGCGTACCCCGTGTCGCCGGGCTTCGTTGCGGATGTGGTTGATCAGGACCGAACCGACGCCGCGTGCCATGACCCGGCAGGACATCAGCAACAGTTTGATGCGCCAGACGGTCTTGTCACAGGTGATCAGGGCCAGACCGATCTTGCCATAGGTGCCGAATTTGTCATCCAGGGTGGCCACCAGCAGGAGGTGGTCTTTGGATTGCCGGAAAAAGTTCAATTCATCATAGGTATAGGTATAACCGGTGGTGTTGAGTTGATTGGTGCGGACGGTCAGCTCTTCGGCCCGTTTCAGGTCTTCTTCCTTGGCGGGGGCAATGGTGAACACCATCGCCAGGGTTTGCAGAAAGGCGTCCTGGGGACCGGTGAAGGCTTTTTCGACCTGGTTGCGCTGAATGTCGCTTTGGTACATGTGCCGCCGGCGGCGGGAGTCGTCGGTGACAAACCGGGGTTGCATTTCCGGCATGTCTGGAATCTGGCCGATTTCCCGGGCATCGATGCAGAGTACCTTGGGTTGGGAAAAGGCCACTTCTTCGCGTTCATAGGGCTGGTCATCGACAAAGGCGATGGTGTCCAGTCCGATGTTGATCTCCTTGGCGATTTGTTCGACGGAGGCGGATTTCGGGTTCCAGTTGATCTTGGGGTAGATGAAATAGTCATCCAGATTGAATTCCTTCAGTTTGGCCAGGGCCAGGTCCGCATCGTTCTTGCTGGCGATGGACTGGAGGATTCCCCGTTCATCCAGGGTTTTGATGGTGGCGAGGGTGTGGGGAAACAGGGTCACCTGCTGGTCTTCGAGCAGGGTTCCGTTCCACAGGGTGTTGTCCAGATCCCAGACCACGCATTTGATCTTGTGTTCACGGCGGGCTGAATCACCCACGGCTCTTGCCTCCCTGATGGCGGGCAGCCCGTTTGGCCAGGAGGTGTTCCTGGTAGCCGACCTTGGAAATGATGATTTGTTGCATTTGATTGCTGCCTTCGATGATTTCCATCACCTTGGCATCCCGCAGGTAGCGCTGCACGGGATAGTCGCTGCTGCATCCGTTGGCACCGTGGATCTGGACGGCATCGTTGGCGGCACGCATGGCCAGACGGGAGGTGTAATATTTGGCGATGGAGGTTTCCATGATCAGGGAGGGATCGCCGCGCTGTTTGAGAAAGGCAGCCTGATAACAAAGCAGACGGGCGGCCCGGATGCCCACGATCATTTCGGCGATCATTTCCTGGATCAACTGGTGATTTTTCAGGGTGGCCCCGAACTGGTACCGTTTTTCGGTATATTCCAGTGAGGCATCCAGGCAGGCTTCCGTCAATCCCAGGCACCCCCAGGCGACGCAGTAGCGACCATGATCCAGTGCTGTGCTGCCGACGTGGGAAAATCCAAAACCGATGCGCCCCAGCAGATTGGTCGCCGGAATGACGCACTCCCGCATATGCACCCTGGCCAGCATCGCCGACCGGAAACCGAGCAGACCGGTGATCGGTTCCGTGGAAAAGCCGTTTCGTTCCCGTTCCACGAGAAAGGCCGCAATTTTGCCTTCGTGCTGGGCGAATATTAAAAACAGGCGGGCCATCTGTCCGAAGGAGATCCAGCGTTTTTCGCCATTGATAAGATATCCGTCGGCGTGGGTAGCGGCCTGGGTTTCGATGCTTTTGGCATCGCTGCCGATGTTCGGTTCGGTCAGGCCAAAGGCCCCGATCACTTCGCCGCTGGCCAGTTTGGGCAGCCAGGTTTGGCGTTGTTCTTCGCTGCCCCATTTGTTCAGGACCTGGATCACCATGCTGTGAACGGTCAGGAGACTCAACAGGGAGGCGCTCGCACGGCCTATTTCTGCGCACAACAATCCCCAGGTGAGTATGTCCATCGCACCGCCGCCGTATTTCTGGTCGATCAGCGCTCCCAGATAACCTTCCTGAGCCAGTTTTTGAATCAGGTCGGGAGGGGTGCTTTCCTGCCGGTCATTCTCTTCGGCAACGGGTGTCACAGTGGCCCGGATGAAGGCCCGAAACCGTGCTTGTGCCTCACGTTGCGCTTCGTTCAGTTCGATTTCCATGGCTGCTGCTTCCCGGTTGTCGGTGATGGGTGATTGCTCTCGCAAGGATCAGACCAGACACTGTTCCAGTTCAGGTGCCTGACCTGGGTGGTTGCTCCCACAAGGGCCGGGTCAGACACCATTCCAGTTCAGGTATCCGTCCTGGTTGGTTGCCCCTTCCAGGGAGCCAGATCAGACACTGTTTCAATTCAGGTGCCTGACCTGTGGGTGGTGGTTTGCGCCAGGGTTTGGCTAGGGGCGTTTCTTGTCGATAAAATCAACAATGGCATGCAGGGATTTGAAATTTTCATAATTCAAATCCTCGTTTTCCACCTTGATTCCGTACTCTTTTTCCACGAACAGCACCAGTTGCATGGCAAACAGCGAGTTGACCATGCCGGAGGCAAACAGATCCAGATCGGGATCCACGTACGGGGTGCT
>JADFZF010000323.1 GCA_015232645.1 Magnetococcales bacterium
GGCCATCGCTGCCTTGCGCGACGGATTCACCAAATACACCCCCGCCGAGGGGATACCCGAACTTAAAAAAGCCATTATCGGCAAATTGCAACGTGATAACAAGCTGTCCTACAACCCGGACGAAGTCATGGTGACCTCCGGGGGCAAACAGGCCTTTTTCAATATGGCCCTGGCCATGCTCAATGAGGGCGATGAGGTCATCATCCCCATCCCCTATTGGGTCTCCTACCCCGATATGACCGCGGTGGCGGACGGTCGGCCCGTTTTTGTCGATACTGAGGAAACTGCCGGCTTCAAAATAAAACCGGAACAATTACGCGCCGCCATCACTCCCAGGACCCGCTTCGTGGTGATCAATTCGCCATCCAACCCCACGGGTGCCGCCTATACCGCCGAAGAAATGCTCCAGATCGCCGTTGTGCTCCGGTCACATCCCCAGGTGTGGATAGTCAGCGATGATATCTACGAACATATCGTCTACGACGGATTTCGCCAGACCAATATCCTCCAGGTGGCTCCAGATCTGAAAGATCGAACCATTCTTCTCAATGGCGTCTCCAAATCCTACTCCATGACCGGCTGGCGCATCGGCTATGCCGTGGCCCCCCGCGACGCCATCAAAGCCATGGCCAAAGTGCAGGAACAAAGCACCTCCTGCGCCACGTCCATCGCCCAAAAGGCAGCGGCCGTGGCCCTGTCGGGAGACCAATCCTGCATGAAGCCCATGCTCAAAGCCTTTGGAGAACGTCGAAATTTCGTAGTCCAGGCACTGAATGCCATCCCCGGCATCCATTGCAACAACCCGGAAGGATCGTTTTATGTCTTTCCCAATGTGGCCGGCTTGATGGGGAAAAAAACTCCCAAGGGTCAGCTGATCCAAAACAGCATGGACTTGGCGGACCACCTCCTGAATGACCTGGAAGTGGCCCTGGTTCCGGGATCCGCCTTCGGCAAGGATCCTTTTGTTCGCATCTCCTTTGCCCTGGGGCTGCAAGATTTGCAGGAGGCTATGAAACGCATCGAACGCGCTGCACGCGAACTTGCATGAAGGCCGCCTGGGTTGCCGCCAGATCGGGCAGGGAGACCAAAAACATCATCATTCTGCCTCCATGGTCCTGAACAAGGCCAAGCGTCAGCCTCTGCCCCAAACCCCGCTGGGAAGGGCCAAGCCCTTCCCAGACCGGTCCCTTTAGTGGACAAGGTCACCCATCGGCACAAACTCGGCCTAATTGAACTCAAGAAAAAACCTCTGGATAGTCGCGGCTCGCCTGCTTCAGGTCCGCCATACGTCCAATGTCCATCCAATAATCAAGGAATGGAAAGGCGGCCGTGGCATGACCATGTTCAATCACCCGATGGAATAGATCCGGCATATCGAAATAGGTGTCGTGGGGAATATAATCGACGACCTTGGGATCCAGAAGATAAATGCCGGCGTTGATGAAATATTCCTGCACCGGCTTTTCTTCGATGCTCAACAGGGTATGCTGTTGGGTGTGGACGACTCCGTAGGGGATGGCCTGTTCCACCTTGCGGACACACAAGGTGGCCAGAGATCCGTGCTCTTTATGAAACTCAAGTATATTTTTAAAGTTGATTTGAGTCAGCAGATCCCCGTTCATGACAAAAAATGGTTCCTCGGGCTTCTCCGGAAGCAAGGCCAACGGCCCCGCCGTACCGCGACGTTCGTTTTCTTCCAGATAGTGGATTTCCACATCCCAATCGGAACCGTCCTTGAAATATTCCTGGATGACCTCCTTACGATAGTTGACGGAAACATAAAAATGTCTGAAACCAAAAGAGGCAAAGCTTTCCAGAATCAGTTCCAGAATCGGTTTGGTCCCTATTTTCAGCATGGGCTTGGGACAGGATTTGGTCAACGGTCCCATGCGTGAACCCAAACCACCCGCCATAAGCACCACCCAGTTGGGCCGCTGCTCGCGGCTGGCCAGTTCGCGCAAGGTCTTCAGACCGATCAAGTGTCCTTCGTCGTCGACGATTGGCATATGCTCGATGCTTTTGCTGGTCATCAGGGCCAACACCCGGTCTTCGGCATCCCCTTCTCGGGCGACGGTGGGGATTCGCCCCATGATTTTTTTCACCGGATCATTCATGTGAATTCCGTTGAGCAGCCCGCGACGGATATCGCCATCGGTGATGACGCCGATCAGACGGTTATTTTCGTCCGTCACCAGGGCCACCCTGAGCGCCCCCCGGTCAATCACCTTCATGACATCGATAATGGATGTTTGCGCTCCAATGACAACCTTCCGCCAATATTCTACGGCAGTCATAACTCTATCCTCCATGGCTCAACAATGCTTACACCATTGGCCCGATCCCCATGATCCTTGAATGCATGCATTAATCTTTGATCATTCTCGGGGTTACATAGAGAAAAGCAAAGGGAGTGCCATGTGGATTTCTTATCATATATGCATGTTTAATATTAAATTTTTTACATGAAGACCGGGAATGGCCTTGTTTGATCCAGATGGAGAGGGAAAAACTGCACCGGTGGATCGGCAACTCTTACCTGGTCAGGGTTGCCGGTTGCGGAGTCATGGGTCGTGCCGGAACACCAGCCACGACCGTATCGGGAGGGACATCACGGATGACGGTGGCCCCAGCCGCAACCAGAGCCCCGGAGCCGATACGAATCCCTTGAATCACGACCGCCCCCGTACCGATATGTGCCGAATTTCCTACGTGAACTCCCCCCGATAACACCGATCCGGGGGCAATATGGACATGGCTTTCGATGAT
>JADFZF010000324.1 GCA_015232645.1 Magnetococcales bacterium
GTGGCAGCGGTCATCTTTCACCCCATCGAAGTATCTCTGATCATGGACAAAACCAAACTCACCAAACTTTTCCAACAGACGTGTGCTCTTCCGATCTTATTATTGCATGGCAATGAGACCACCGGATTGTTGGCCCTTCAACAACTCATGACCCGCTTCAGGAACAAGATGTTGCCGCGATCGATGTCGGTGCTGATCGGCAATGTGGAGGCGGCGCGCCATCAGCTGCGGCGTCTCGACGGCCAACCCGATTACAACCGCATCTGGTGTGGCGAGGGTGGCGACGAGTTTGCCATGGCCCAGGAAGTGTTGCAGGAGATGACCAACCGCAGCGTGTTTGCCGCCGTCGATGTCCACAACAATTCCGCCCCTAACCCCCATTACGCCATGATTCCCCGCCTCGACCCTCCCTGTATCGCCATGGGAGGGATGTTCAGCGATAAACTGGTGTTTTTCCTCCAACCCGGTGCATCGATTTCGACCGCCTTCAGCGATATTTGCCCCGCCATCACCATCGAATGTGGCGTCTCAGGCGACCCGCAGCAAACCGAAATCACCGCCCGGCTGCTGGAAAATCTCCTCCACCTGGACGCCCTTCCCCGTGAGTCGGCGCCTATGGATGGCCTCTCTTTTTTCCAAATCACCGCCATGCTCAAGGTTCCACCCCACCTTTCCTTTGGATTCGTCGCCCACGAGTCGCCAGAGTTGCTGTTTTTGCTCGACCCGCCGCGACACAATTTTCAGGATATGCCCCAGGGGACTGTGTTTGCCCGGTGTCGCATGGATCATCATCGGCCAACGGTCCGTTTTACCGCCATCGATGAAAATGGACAGGATCTGTTTACCCGTTTTTTTTCCATCCAGGGATCTGAAATCATCACAAGCCAATCATTCGTTCCCGCTATGCTGACTTTGAATCGCACCATCATCCGTCAGGATTGTTTGGGGTACGTCCTCGAAAGGATCAAACATTTCCCCCTGCCGGGTATCCAAATGATCGATCGACGTGGTGCGGCACCAGAAGGAGAGACCTTATGATACCATCGAACGAGACGCCTCATGACGAGTTGGAAAATCAGGAATGGCGCGAATCCCTGGAACATGTGTTTCGGGAATCGGGTTCGGCGCGGGTGGTGGAACTGCTGCACCTGCTCCAGGACCAGGCCCAGGCTCTGGGGGTCGAAGTCCCCTTCTCCGCCAATACCTCCTATACCAATACCATCCCCCCCGATGATCAACCGATGTTTCCTGGAGATCGGGATCTGGAACGCCGCCTGGAAAGCCTGATCCGTTGGAACGCCATGGCCATGGTGGTCCGGGCCAATAACGAAGAAGCGGGAATCGGCGGCCATATTTCGACCTACGCCTCGGCCGCGACGCTGTTCGAGGTGGGGTTCAACCATTTTTTCCGCGGCCCCGATCATCCTTGCGGTGGCGATATGGTATTCGTCCAGGCTCACGCTGCGCCGGGGATCTACGCCCGCGCCTTCTTGGAAGGACGGCTGGAAGAATTGGACCTCATCAACTATCGCCGCGAATTGCGCCCAGGTGGCGGTCTTCCCTCCTACCCGCATCCCCGCCTGATGCCCCATTTCTGGCAAGTGCCTACCGCCTCCATGGGACTGGGACCGTTGGTGTCCATCTATTTGGCACGCTTTCGCCGCTATCTCGAAGATCGCGGCCTCAAGGAACGCAATGATGCCAAAATCTGGTCCTTTATCGGCGACGGCGAAACCGATGAACCCGAAGCCCTCGGTGCCATCTCCTTGGCGGCCCGGGAAGGACTTGACAACCTGATCTTCGTCATCAACTGCAATCTGCAACGCCTGGATGGCCCAGTCCGCGGCAACGGTCACGTCATCCAGGAGTTGGAAGCCAATTTCCGCGGTGTGGGCTGGAACGTCATCAAAGTCCTCTGGGGCTCCGACTGGGATCCCCTGTTCGAACGCGATCACGAAGGCCTCCTCAGACAACGTCTCAAAGAACTGGTGGACGGGGAATATCAAAAACTCGCCGTTGAAAGCGGTGATTACGTTCGCCGCAAGGTGTTCGGCGGCGATCCGCGCCTCGAACGCCTCGCCAAACGGTTGTCGGATGACCAGGTCAAACGTCTGAGTCGCGGTGGACACGATCGCGAAAAGGTGTTCGCCGCCTTTCATGCCGCCATGGACCATAAAGGCCGCCCCACCGTCATCCTCGCCAAAACCGTCAAAGGGTATGGCATGGGCCCTGCCGGCGAAGCCATGAATATCACGCATACCCAAAAACAACTCTCGGTCGCCGACGTGCAAAGGTTTCGATCCCGGTTCGACCTCCCCTTTTCCGACAAGGAAGCGGCACGGATGCCCTTCTTCAAACCCGGCCCCGATACCGATGAGATGCGTTACCTGAAACAACAGCGGCAAAAACTGGGGGGAAGCCTGCCGCTGCGCCGTACCCCGGCCGCCCCGATCCCTATGCCCGACCCCTCGGTATTCAGCGAATTTCGTCAGGGGACTGGCGAGCATGCCATCTCCACCACCATGGCCTTCGTTCGTCTGCTGGGACGATTGTTGCGGGAAAAAGGGGTAGGTGAACGCATCGTCCCCATCGTCTCCGATGAGGCCCGTACTTTCGGCATGGAGGCGTTGTTTCGCCAATGTGGCATCTACGCCCATGCGGGACAACTGTACGAACCGGTGGATTCCAAAACTCTATTATACTACAAGGAAGCCCGTGACGGGCA
>JADFZF010000325.1 GCA_015232645.1 Magnetococcales bacterium
GAACTATATTATTTTTGGTGGGCGATGATTCTGATATAAAACTATGATCCAAGCCAATATGGTCCATAAAATATTTGAAGGGCTCCGCTAGATCAGTAGAGGTTTCCACCATACTTTCCAAATTAACCAATTTTTCTATAAATGATGCCATTTTCTTCATTCCTTTGATACCGGTGGTGGCCTACTACAGCCCAATCTCAGCCATCTCCCCACCCGCACCTCCGTCAAGTGACAGATCGCATAACGGCTCCAGGGTACGACTGACGCCGTGGTGATTTCAACTGCTTTTCCCGCA
Source organism: Magnetococcales bacterium (assembly GCA_015232645.1). Lineage (GTDB taxonomy): Bacteria > Pseudomonadota > Magnetococcia > Magnetococcales > UBA8363 > UBA8363. The sequence continues at coordinate 296 of JADFZF010000325.1, forward strand.
ACACTGCCCAAGGTTACCCGCTTTCCCGCCGACCAGGTTCATAGTCAAACCTGCCAAGTATCAGCAAATGCCAAGACATGGAGGGAGTTAAGGAGAAGCCGTTTCCTTCGTTGTGGACGGAGCAGAGGAAGCGGTGGGGGATCGGGTAGGTCGGGTTTGTGGCAGTTTTATTCCCCCAGGGAAATCGAGGTTCATTGTGATAATCGAATACTTTTTGATGTAGCGTGCGGCCACAGCTAAAGCTGACACTTGATCGTATAAAATTTCTGGTCATATAGATAGTCGCAATGATGATCAAGGTCTCTTTTCCCACCATCTTTTTATAACCAGATTGTGCTGGCTCAGCTTGCCCAGTAACTTGCCGGCTATGATGGGTTTGTTGATATAATCACTCGCCCCTATTCTGAAACAGGTTTCTATTTCGCTAAGGGCATCCACAGCGGAGACAATAATTATGATTGTTTGTATATTTGGATCTACCCCTAGCTCTTGCTCCAAGGACCTCATCGCTTGTAACACTTCCATCCCGTCCATCTCCGGCATGGTCAGATCCAGCAGCACGAGGTCATATGCTTCTTCTTGCTCAAAGGCCATCCGAAACATCTCTATGGCATCCCGCCCATTATCTACGGCGTCGCAATCACCGAAAGGCCTCAAGATATTGTGTAACAATATTCTTGACTCATGCAAGTCGTCGACAATCAGTGCTTTCATAATTTATTGCTATCGCCCTCTGTCATCAAGATATTCGATACCTGCTCCAACTCCAATGTCAGCTCGCGCAATCCAACTAGCGTAGCTGGCCAATCCCTCAAGTCCACCTTACCTTTGAGACGCATCACCCGATTTTTGAACCGAGCGGCACCAATGTTGGCTGCCACATCCTGAAACCAGTGGATCTCAGACATGATCTCTGCGACTGATTGCTGTTTTACCACCTGCTCTAATTGTGTTAAGTGTTTCGGCACTTCTGCAATCCATAGGTTCCGGTTCTGCTCTACAGTTTCCCTATCTCCCTCCGTCGCTATAATGGCCGCTGCAGCCAACCCCGACACCTTTCTGGCTTGCGGTCGGCGTCTCCGGGTAAAAGGTTCGATGGCCCGTAATAATTCGGCATGGAGGTATGGCTTGAGAAGATAGCCATTGATGTTCAATTCGGCACAGGTTTCCTCGGTATCGGCCAGGATGGTCGCTGTGACAACTACGATGGGCACCCGAAAATTGACGCCTCCTGAATCATTCGGGTTCCTGATGCGACGGATTATTTCAAAACCATCCATTTTGGGAATATTCAAGTCCATCAAGACCAAATCGAAGGGATGTGAGGCCAAAACTTCCATCGCCTCCATACCGTCGTTGGCCAGGGTAATTTGATGCCCCGCATTGTGCAAAATTTCCATGGCCAGTTTTTGATTGTTGACCTGGTCCTCTACCAAAAGGATATGAATCGATGCTCCCTTCTGATCGGGTAAACACGAATTTCTGTTTACAATCGCCGCCTCCTGGGCTAAGTAACCCAATGCCTGACGCATCGCATGCAACAGGGAAGAGCGCCTGATCGGCTTGTTTACATGCTGAGTGTTGGTCAAACTGGGGCTTACCCGGATAGCGTCAGGGAGCATATTCATAGGCTTCAACCAAACGGTGTTGATAGCCAAAGAACGATCCTTCTCGAGGAAATCCCAAACATCCGCCTGTTTTACTACCGAAATGTCGGCTATCAACATATCAAACGGACAATTTTCTAGCGATGCCAAACGCATCTTCTCTAAGAACTCTTCCCAACTATCAACTGCATTAGCCTCCGCGCCAAAATATTGCACTATATTGCTGATTACATGCCGTCCTGTGAGATTTAGATCAAATACCAGAACTCGTATTCCGTTGAGTTGTTTCGGAATTAAAGAAGTGCTATTTGTAGAAAATGGCCGAGTTTCTTCCGCAGAGAAATAGGCGGTAAAATAAAACACTGACCCTGCTCCCTCCCGACTTTCCACCCAAATTTCGCCACCCATCATGGCGACCAGACGACGGGAAATGGATAAACCCAGGCCAGTACCACCAAAACGACGGGTCGTGGAACCATCTGCCTGAGTGAACGCCTTAAAGATTTCGCCCAACTTATCCGGGGCAATGCCAATACCTGTGTCTGCCACCGAAATTTTTAATCCATGGCCCGTTTGCCCAGACTTGGGCAGAATGTTCTGCACTCGAACCACAACCTCACCGCGCTGGGTAAATTTTATGGCATTGTTGATCAGGTTGATCAAAATCTGCCGAAAACGTAATGGATCCCCAACCAACTCCAGGGGAACATTATTTTCTATATAACAGAAGAGTTCCAACTGTTTCTGTTGGGCGTTGATAGCCATGGTTTCACAGGCATCCTCAACCTGCTTTACCACATCGAAAACGACGTGTTCCAATAATAATTGCCCCGCCTCAATTTTT
>JADFZF010000326.1 GCA_015232645.1 Magnetococcales bacterium
GGTTAAAGGGGCGCGTGAAAATCAAAAACAAAATCAAAACCCTGGTTGCAATCCCCCAGACCTTTTTTTTTCAATATTTTTCAACCTGGGGGGGGGCTGAATAATTACCATTCTTCAAGGATTTCGGGGGGGTGATTGTTTGATCCGAGCCACGTCGGCCAGGATTTGTTCCGCCCGATGTCGCCAGGTGTGGCCTTGCAGCACCGCTGTTGCCGCGGCTTGGCCGATTTCCCGCATCCGCCGAGGATGTTCCAACAACCAAGCGACCTTCTCCCCCAGGTTGGCAGGATCGAACATGACAAAATGTTCGTTCTCCCGGAAAATGACCTCCATGGCACCGGGGCCGCGATCATAGGGGGAATCCATGAAAAAGATCACCCCGCCGCAAGCCATGGCATCCAGGCTGCGGAAGTGCAACCCGACGCCCTCATGAAGATTGACCCGTGAGCTGCGGTAGACTTCTGCCATGGACGTGGGGGTGGTCAGAAATCCGCCGTAGAACGGTGCATAGGCGGCGTGTGCCCCCAGGCCGCTGGTGCCGTAGAGCCGCAATGATCTTCCCGGGGTGAGGGCTACGGCGGCATCCAGCATCCGCTGCCGCCGCACCATGCGGGCGTAAATCCGATTGCTGAGGTCGTATTGCACGGCGAGGTCCAGGATCGACGGATCGCCACCTGCCTCGGCAACCGTCCTCAAAGCGTGTTCAATATAGTCATCCAGAGTCCAACTATCCTGGTTCGTGGCATCCAAGGAGGCGACGACCTGGTTGGCCACATCCTTGAACAGCACTGGCGGACGGCCCGCGTCAACGGGAGGGATCACCCGGTTCAGCTCCGCCTCGGTCCAAGGATGAGAAAGATGCCCCACAAAAGACAAATCAACCGCATACGGCCTTTCCTCGGGGAAATAACGACCCGGATCATATCCAGGTGGCAACCAGGCGCGCAACCTTGAACCCCGGCCATCGTGATCCCGCATCCAATGATGTTGGAAAAAATAAAGAATCTCGCTGTCCCGAAAACGGGTAAGCTTGCGGCCATCGGTATCGACGATCCAGCAAAGGTGGAGAATCTGGCTGGGCAGTTCAGGAATTTCACTTCGGGAGCGGTTCATCTCGAAGAGAAGGTCCGGCTGGAAATCATCGCACAGCCGCAGCAGCGCTTCACCGCGGAGCTGGCTCAACCAGCCCCGGGCCTCCACGCCCAAAGCCTGAAATCCGTGCAAAACCGCGTCCATGAAGCAGCGGTTGGGAACGGTATCAGAGGCAAAAAGAACGGCAATCTTCATCCGGGCAGACTCTTTCAGTTGGCGTTCATCGGGCAGCCCCTCGGCAAGGAATTTCTGGCAGCGACCATTCCCTGCCTTGCGGCATTAGCTTTCAACGGGCATGTGACGGTGGCTGGAATTCCCGTCCAGGAGGCATGGCGATGTCTCTGCAAGAATCAGGGTGGATCCGCTGCGCATGGGGAAGGACCATCCGCATCACCTCATGTCCTCATCCTTCTATGGATACTCGGATGAACATAAATAATGATTATATTTTCTGACTGTTCCAAACTCCGGCTCCGTCACCGAGCCGAGCAACTCCCCGACAAGCCCTCCACCCCTTCTTCGAGGGTCACTTGCGGCTGAAAGCGCCAGGAATCGATCATCTCCGGAGTCGGCTCCCGGCTGCCAACGCCCACGGTTCCAGGCGTCATGACATCGATCGGGGAAACCGACCGTGTCGTCCGGCAGACCAGTTGCGCCAGTTCCTGAATGGTGACGCTGTGATCGGTCCAGAGGCGGCGGACCTCCAGCCGATGCGTGCTGGTGGACAAGGTTGAGACCCCCTCCACAAAAGCCCGGACCACATCATCGATATGGGTATAATGAAACCGGCTGTTGCCATCCCGGACCTGCAAGGGCTTGCCCGCCTGGGCCAAGCGCAAAAACAGAGGCAAGAGCTTATCGGGATGGTCCTGCCCATGGCCGTAGACGTCCGATAAGCGCATGATAATTAGTTTAAGATGGCATTCCCGGGCAAAACTGATCGCCATCTCTTCCATGGAGCGCTTGCTGATGGCGTAAAAATCGGCCAGGGAATCGGGCATGGTCTTGTTTTTCAGGCTGTCCACCTCCCGGGTACTGCCCAACAGCAACCATACCTGGCGATTTTGCTGGCGTATCGCCTGAAACAGCGTCACCGAGGCGGTGACATTGGCGATCGCACATCCCACCGGATCCGCTTTTCCCGCCCCCGCGCGGCTGACACCCGCCAGATGAATGACCCCATCCATCCCTTCCACCACCGATCGGGCGAATGCGGGGTCGGCCAGATTTCCCTGCAAAAAAGGGGCGTCGGCCAAAAACCGGCGCCTGGGAACGATATCGACACCGCGAACCCGATGCCCGGAGGCGACCAGCGCCGGTGCCAGACACGAACCGATGAACCCTTCAGCCCCGGTCATTGCTATGGCCGCCATGGTTTCATCCTTTTTCCGTGCTCTGGCAAAATTCGATAATGGCTTCGATCACATACTCCACCTGCGGATCGCTCATTTCCGGGTAGATCGGCAGGGAGAGCACCTGGGCGGAAAGCGCTTCAGTCACCGGGAGGTGACAATGCCCAAGATTCAACCCCACATGTTGATGGACAGGGGGCCACCAATGGCTGAAAGTTTCGATCCCCCGATCGCGCAGGTGGGCGGCCAGGGCGTCTCTCTGCGGATGACAAATCACGTAGGAATTGAAAATATCGTGAT
>JADFZF010000327.1 GCA_015232645.1 Magnetococcales bacterium
AGGCAGTTGGCCTCGCCGAGACGAGAATGGATTTCACGAAAGAGCGGCAACGCTTGCTCATAGCTCGTGCGCGCTTGCTCCAGCGCAGATTCTCGCAGCGCCAGATCGCCAAGGCTTTGAAGGCAGTTGGCCTGGCTCTGTCGGTCCCCCAGCGCCATGGCGTCATTCAATCCATGTTGGGTCAGTTTTTTCCACGATCCCAATCGGCCAGTCATCATCAATAAATTGTGCCCGGCGGCCGCCAAGCGGCCCCAGGACGAGGTATCGTCTTGCTCATGAGAACACTCTTGTTCCATCAGCCACAACAGGGTTGGTTCGTCCGCCAGCCACTGTTCCATGATCTCCACGGACTGCGAGTGGATATATTCAGGGTTGAGACTTTCCGCATATGTTGTGCATAAGCCGCGATCGCCCGACCAAGCAGGGCTGAACGTGAAGTGGTCAACGCCTCATCGTCCCGGGCCAACCGTTCGGCGTACCAACGCAGGGGGACAGGATAGAACACCCGTTCGTTACGCCACTCCAGGAGGTGGTAGCGGTAGAGAGATTCCAGAACCAGCCGTTCCCGACCACCGGTTACCGTCCAGGCGACGCTTTCGGGCAGGCCGGCGGGAAAGATGGAAAGTTGCAAAAAGGCCTGCACCGCCTCCGGGTGGCGTTGACGCAATACCTGAAAGGAAAAGTTCATGGAGGCCACCAGACTGGTCATTTGCCGCCGCTGATCGGGGTCGAGGTCGGGCAGATCGACCCGGCCCCAGAGGGCGGGGTCGATAATGGCCTGGTCCTTGTAGGTTTGCAGACGGGAAACAATCGTCGCCAAAGAGACGCTCCCCGGCTCTTCGAAGTGGCGAGCCACCAGCCATACCGAACGGGGATGGCCGTCGAGGAAAGCCAGGAGCTGCTTCCAGGCGGAATCCTGGAGCCACTTGGGATCAAACCCGCCCTGCTGCTCCAGCTCACCCCGCAGCATGGCCTCGGTCTGCCCGGGGCTCATGGGGGGGATCGGGTAGTGTTTCTCACGGGGGTTCTGCATCCCCGCCGCCCAGCGGGTGGAGAGGAGCAGCCGCAGGGAGGGCGCAGCCTGGGCCAGTGCTTCGAGTTGACGGGCCATGGCCTGCTGATTGGCCTGGTCCCCCATGGCCGCCTCCAGATTGTCCAGCACCAGCAGGGTGGGTTGCTCTTCCAGCCAGCCCGCCAACTGCCAATCGCTCTCCGGCGGCTGGCTTTCCCCCAAGGCGGCAGCCACCCTTGCCCGCAACAGGTCGGAGGCAAGGGCGGTTTCAATGGTCAGGTAGAGCACCCGGTGACCGGACCCATTTTCTTCAACATGTTTGGCTGCCACCTTGCATAACTCGGTCTTGCCAATGCCAGGTAGTCCCACCACCGCCACCACCCGGTTTTTTTGCAATAATTCCAGAATCTGATCGCTGTGTTCGGGCCGGGGCAGGAACGCCTCGGGCAGGGGCGGCACCCGGGAGCGGGAATGGCTTCTCCGGGTCGATTCCCCCCGCCGGGGGGGCCGGGTCAGAAGAATGGGAACGCTCCAGGCGCTGGGAAGAACGCCACTGAAGGCGTTGTGACGGGCACGGGCCAGGGCCGGGCCGGGCCGGTCCCCGTTCTCCAGCAATCGATAAAACGTTTCCGCCAACAAGGCACTGTTTGCCACCGGCAGGTTGGCCTGGGTGGCTACGACCGCGCCGATGCCCTCCCCCACCGGAGAAGCCAGCAATTGCTGGGCCGTACCCGCCAGCAGGAATTGTCGGGCCATCGCCGACTGGCAGGAACAGAGAAAGGCCAACTGGATACCATGTCCATGCAGGGTCTGGGCCAGACGCTGGGCTGGGACGTATTCGACGTGACCCTGTCCATTATTGAAAACCACCACCCCTGTGCCATCTTCCGGATGGCTGCCATGAGCCAGCAGGTGGAGAAGATCGAATTTTCTTTTTCTCAGGCTTGTGTCCACGTCGAACAGGCTGGCGTTCGGGCAGAGCTCGACCCGATTCCTGCCGAATATTCGTTGCAGCATATCGCTGTGGGGCTGGGGGTCGAAAGGTTGAACCCCTGTTGGACAGGCCCAGACAAAAAGCACCTGGGAAGAGGAGGACAAACGCCAGTCTGTGCTGGCCGGTTCCAGTTGGGTAAAGGCCCGATCCAAGGCATGGTTGGGGCGGGCGAAGACAAAGCCTGATTCATCGTGAAGCAATTCCAGGGGCAGGCCGGCCAGCGCCTCGGTCAACGGGCCGAAGGAGATCGTCATATGCACAGGGTGATCTCTCCCCCGAGCCGCCTCGATGGCTCGCCAAGCGGCCAGCAGCTCCGACCCCTGGGGAAAAAGCAGCGCGAACAATGCCCGACCAAACTTTTGGCATTCGACGTATCCCCCATTCAAAACGATATAATGATCTAAAAATGGCTTCCATTCTTGCAAAAACGTGGTCAGTTCCACCCAACCTGAGCCACCATGGCCATGCTGGTCCAGCAAATCCAGAAACAGGGTTTGGCGGCTCAGGCTGGAGGGCAGCCGCACCTCAAGAAAAACCGGATAGGGAATCAGGGATTGAAAACAGGCCATGCGACCTCTCCTTGAACATCATCAATCGAAAATATCCCTGACCCGCCGCTGCAGTTCTTCATCCGTCAGGTTGGGATCGTTGCGTAATCGTTGCATTTCAATGAGCACCTTGCCGCGCAACTCTTCAAATTTTCCTCTCCCGTGTAATTCCC
>JADFZF010000328.1 GCA_015232645.1 Magnetococcales bacterium
TATTTTTTCCGAGTTTTTTTTTGTCGTTAGGAAAAGTTTTATTTTTCCATGCTTGACGATATAAAAACGATCGGCGGTTTGGCCGATCATGAACAGAGGATCGTTCGGTTTGAGTTTAAGGCGCACCACTCCCTGGTTCAGTTTTTCCCATTGCGAATCGGTCAAGGCGGTCAGCAGGGGTGAGTTGGGGAACAATCGGTTTTTCATGTGGCTTCCGGTCGAGTCATGACGGCGATGGGATTGAATCCGGGTAAGGAATATTATTGAATATAACGGGAAGCATCTAATAAATTAATATCGTGACATAAAAGCATTAGTTTGTTATAATATCCTTTTTGTGTCAGATCATGGATGGAGGTTGGCGTGTCACTCCCCCATTCTAGATTGAATAATCAGGATTTGCCTCCAGGGTCAAGGGCTCCATCCATCAGTAAGGAAGAAAAATCTCTTCAGTTAGGTCGCGGTCATTCCAGGTTGGTCGTCATGTTTGTCGGCGCACCCGCGGTGACCGAGAGAGCGGGCGCCGTTTGGCAACCTGTTCTGGAGCCGGTCACCCTGCCAAGGAGGTTGTCATGGACCACAAAGATGAATTGCATATTTCCGGGATCAATCACCCCATCATTCTTTCATTCATGGCGACATTCGGAGGGATGCTGGTCGTTTTTCTTTTTTCTCTGCACTGGATGCACTTGGAACAGGAGGAGGCGCAATCCGGAATTTTCCATCAACAGGTTGCCGAAGTTTTTCAGCGGGTGATGCATGAAAATTATCTGTCCATGGAGGGGCAGATGGAAATTTTGTCTCGTGATCGTGAATTGGCCACGGCGTTTTTGCAGGGTGATCGAACGGGGCTTCAACGCCTGGCGCATCCCCTGTTGGAGCGTTGGAAGAAGACTCAGGGAATTTCCATTTTTTCTTTTCACAACCTGGATGGCAGTAATTTTTTGCGGGTACACAATCCGACGAAATTTGGAGACGTCATCAGCCGCCGAACCTTGATCGAGGCGAAAACAAATGGACGAACAGCGCGTGGTGTCGAGTTGAGTAGCCTGAATTCGTTGACAATACGTCTGGTGTTGCCTTGGGAGGTGGAGGGTCGGGTGATTGGTTACCTGGAAACTGGGAAGGAGTGGATCAGTGTCCTGAATTCGATCAATACGGCCTTCCATACGGATATTTATTTGTTTCTTTATAAAAAATTCCTGGTCCAGAGCGAGTGGCAAGCGTGGATGAGATATCAGAATCGTGATGGGGATTGGGAGCGATTCCCGGACGTTGTTTCCGCCGAAGGTTCGGAGCGGACACTCTCTGACGAAATGAGTTATCTGGTTGATGCCAATGAAACAGGTTTCGGAACCTTTCAACGGTCCCAAGGGGAAGAGAAAAAGATCGGTCATTTGCACTATTTCATTGATACTGTGAGTGATATTGACAACCGGCAGGTGGGAAAGCTGATCGCACTCTATGATGATCGATTGTTTGAGCTGATCTCCAGCAAGCACAAACGACAGGTGGTCATGGCCATCACTTTGTGTGCGTTGTTCATGGGGTTGATGTTTTATCGGCAGTTCTTACGTACGGGGGCAAATCTGCGCTTGGCCACGGACCGGCTGCGGCTGAGTGAAGAACGCAATCGCGCCATTCTGGATACGGCATGGGATGCCATCATTTCCATTGATGTCAGGAGTAAGATCATTGATTTCAACAGGGCGGCAGAAAGAATATTTGGTATTTCAAAACAAGATGTGCTTGGTATGGACGTCAGTGACGTCATCATCCCCCCGGAAATGAGGGATGACCATCGCCAAGGTATGGAGCGGTACTTGGCAACGGGCGAGCGACGGCTGGGCGGAAAACTCACCGAAATGGAAGCCATCGACCGCAACGGGCGAAAGATCCCCGTGGAATTCACGGTAACCGCGATTCACGATACCGTCGGGACGTTCTTCACTGCATTTCTACGCGATATTTCCGAACGAAAACAGATTCTGGCGACGCTCAACGATGCCATCAAGGAAGCGGAGGACAACAATTTGTCCTTGCGTCGGGAGGTGGTCAGTCATCAGCGCACCCTGGATCGGTTGCAAGGCAGCGAGGAACGATTTCGTTCCGTGACCCAATCCATTAGAGATGCCGTCATTGCGGCCGATCAGGAACAGAGCATCGTGTTCTGGAACTTGGGAGCTGAAAAGTTGTTTGGATATTCCTCCGTGGAAATCATCGGCCAGGCCATCGGTGTGCTGGTTCCGGAGAGGCTGTTGCATGCGCATCGGCGTGGGTTCAAACGCTTTGTCGATGAGGGATTCCTGCCGCTGATCGGCTCGTCCATCGAACTGACGGGGTTGCGCAAGGATGGCCGGGAATTTCCATTGGAATTATCCGTCAATCATTGGACCCAGGCGGATGGTACCCGGATTTTTTCGGCCGTGATTCGGGACATCACCGAAAGGAGAATGAACGAGGAGGCCTTGATGGTGGCCAAGGAACGGGCCGAAGCGGCCAACAAGGCCAAAAGTCTGTTTCTGGCCAACATCAGCCATGAAATTCGTACTCCGATGAACACCATCGTCGGTATGGGCTATCTACTGTCACACAGCCCGCTATCAGCGGTGCAGAGAGGGCAGATGGAGACGATACAACAGGCGGCCGAGATGTTGTTGGGAATCATTAACGATCTGTTGGATTATTCCAAAATAGCTGCGGGACGGATGGAGTTGGATATCGTC
>JADFZF010000329.1 GCA_015232645.1 Magnetococcales bacterium
TGGAGCGACGGTTCATTATGTCAATGATGGCGTCGACTCAGGACCGATTGTCGTTCAGGCAGTGGTTCCCATATTGCCCAATGACGATGTCAAATCTTTGTCTATGAGGATATTGGCCCAAGAACATAAAATTTATCCACTTGCCATTCGTTGGTTTGCACAAAATCGATTGCGATTGGTTAACGGCAAGGTGGAGATCGTGGTCGATCGGGATTGCAGGATTGAAGAATATTTTCAGATGGGGGAGGGGGGGTGGATCAATCCTCCGTCAGCGGGATAGCGATTTGGAAGCAGGATCAGGTCGTGGCAACCTCCTCGGCGGGTTGCGAGAGTGCGAAGACCTGCAAACCAGGAACTCTCAGGGGGAAAAATAGTTGATCAAAAGGGAATATCGTCGTCAAAACTAGGTATGTTTGCGGGGGCCGAGGCTGGGGGTTTGCCACGCGTAGCCCCTGAAGCCCCGGCGGTGGCTGTGACGACCGGGACAGGTTCGAGTTCCTGTCCTGAGTTTGAGGCCAAGTTTTGTGGAGCTGGACTGTAATCACCGTAATCGTAGGATGGCATGCCACTTCCGCCAGAAGGATAGGTCCCTTGCGAACGGCCGCCTCCGAGCATGATCATCTGGCCATTGAAATTATTCAAGATAACTTCCGTGGTATAGCGCTCCATGCCTTGTTTATCGGTCCACTTGCGGGTTTGCAGCTTGCCTTCGATGAATATTTGTGACCCCTTACGCAAATATTGCTGAACTATTTCAGCCAACCGTCCGAAAACGACAACGCGGTGCCATTCGGTTTTTTCTTGCCGTTGGCCCTGCATATCGTTCCAGGATTCGTTGGTGGCCAAGTTTAACTGGGCGATGGGTTTTCCATCCTGAGTGGCACGAATTTCGGGATCAGCGCCCAGATGGCCGATGAGCTGGACTCGGTTTAAGGATCGAGACATTCTGTGTACCTCTTCAGGGGGTCGCGGACCTAGCCCGTTCACGGGAGAATATGGTCCATGAACCCCCTTTGTAACAGAAAACCTTTAGAAGTCAAAGAAGTCTTGCAACCCAATTCGGAACTAGTTGTTAATGTTATGTTTATATTATTGAGATTATTCATTTTTATTTTGATATTGACCATGATGCAGAGGCCGACTTTTGGCCATGGGAAAAATGATAATCACCGTATGGACTCCTTGAAACCTACCGTCATGAGGATCATGACGCAACACGGAGAAGGGATGGCTTATGTCGGGTTGCTCAATCAGTTGAAACAAAATATAGAGTCCAGGACTCAAGGCCAGCTTGTCGTCGAGCTTTTGACCAGTGGGAAGGGAGCAAGCGATCGGGAAATAATGACCAATCAGATGCGCGGCACGTTGGAAGGGGGGTGGATCTCGGGTTTGACGATGGCGCAAAGAATACCATCGTTTCAAATATTGAATCTGCCATTGGTGTTTAATGATGCAAACCAGCTGAACAGGTTTATCAACTCGTCCTTGGACAAGGCCATCCGAAAGATGGCGGTCGAGCAAAATTTGATGATCATGGGTTACGGCTCCTACGGTTTTTATGGGATAATGATATTCGACGAGGCCGAAACAAATTCTTCACGACAAAAATCGGTGGATGCTCTAGAGTACATGGGGAACCGAATGATTCGTGTTCCGGGCGATGCCTGGGTGGCGAAGATGCAGGAAACCTTGCCAGGGAAGGTCGTTCGCGGAAACCATTCTGTCGACAAAAAAGCGGTTTTGAATCAGGCATCAGGTCTGTTGACCACTCCGGAATTGATCGCCAGTAGTGAATGGCTGGGGCGGGTGACGCACTTTTTGAATTTACGGCATATCCATGGTTGGACGGTATTTTCAATCAATCGCGCCTGGTTTGAAACTCTGCCGCCTCACCAGCGGATGGTGGTCGGGCAGGAAGCAGAGGTGATATGTCAGAAGGCTTTGCAGGCGGGAGTGCTTCGGCACGACAATCTTGTTCAACAGTGGTATATCAGAAGGCATCCCCTGGTGCTTCAAGCCTCCTGGGATCGTATGGCCCAATTGATGGGAACACTGATTGAAAAAACATCCACTCAACTGGAAGGTCTATTGGCGCTGAAGGGGCTGGTGAGGGCTTTATGGGATGTCAATTTTCGTCTGGGCATGTCTACGGGTTCCAGAGCGCCGAAGTCTGAGGTGACCGAGGCCCCCCAGATTCAATCCGAGGACGTTCAAGTTGGAAGGACTGAAATCTTGACCATGAAAAAACCATGAACGATTGGTTGCACCTTGCACCATGGATAGCAGGTTCTTATCTGTTGGGTTCGGTCCCTTTCGGTCTGTTATTGGCATGGCTGTTTGGTTCCGGAGATATTCGCAAGCAAGGCAGCGGCAACATCGGGGCGACAAACGTACTCAGAACTACCGGGAAAACGGCTGCCGTCATCGCTTTGCTGTTGGATATGGCCAAAGGGGGAGTGGCCGCTGCGGCCGGAGTAGCCTGGTTTGGTGCCATTCCGGGGATGGTATTCTGGCTGGCGTTGGCCGCCTTTATGGGACATCTGTATCCAGTCTATTTAAAATTTTCCGGAGGCAAAGGGGTGGCGACGGCGTTGGGAATTTTTTTAGTTTGGACCCCATTTGCCGGTTTGCTGTCCATATTGTCCTGGTTGGCGGCGATATCGCCATGGAAACCGGCCCCGATGTCGGGACGATCGTAACCATTCGCCTGCCGGCTTTGATGAGC
>JADFZF010000032.1 GCA_015232645.1 Magnetococcales bacterium
TGTCGCAATTCAGCCACAGTTTTGGCTTTGGTCAAGCATTCCCTGGCCCGGTCCAGGACTTCCGATCCACTCGGCTTCCTTGCCATCTACGCATCTCCGAATCATTAGATGGATGATGCGACAATTATTGCATGTTTGATATGAAAATGGAATCAGGTGTTGTCCTTTCGCTTCGCCCCGCTTTCATTCACATGATCATGTTCGTCCGGGTGGCTGGATCACCGACCTCCCATGACTTGCAACAAATATTGTATGGCAAATGCGGTCTCGAAAGCTTCCTTGCCGGACAGTCCATAGGTCTCCTTCACCAAAGCCAAAAGCCTGTCGGGATCGGTACGGACGGTTTTGGGGATTTCTGCCAGCCAAGCCATGATTTTTTCCCGACCGTAAGCCTTGAGCGAGGCGTCCATCCAAACCTTGCCGAACCCCTGAGCCTCCTTGGCATGGAAATGCATACCGACTTCCACCAACGCCTTGATTTCCGCTTTGGTCAAACGCATCAATCCCGCCCCCTCAGCCAGGGTGGCGACCACATTGTCCACATACCCCTCCACAGCGGCACCACAAAGGCTGGAGGAGACCTCGAAGGAAAGACGGGTCCGGGCAATCTTTCGTGAATCAACCTGGCGCAGCTTCTGCTGCAGAATCGCCCCGGCATCGATGACGATATGCCTGGGTTCGCCATCAAACTCCCCTTTTTCCTTGATGACATACACCCCGTCCGACTGGCCTGCATCATCGGTGGCCACCTGGTACAGATCATGACGGATCTCCCCCAGGACGTGATCCTCATAATCCATATAGGTCAGCCGAACCACCATCATGGCCCGGTCATCCTCACCGGCCATGGAATACATGGGGGTCAGATCCACGGTAAGACGCGTCACCCTTTTTTCAAAAACACGCTGAACCATCGTTGGCGACTGTCCGTTGCCATAGTGGAGATACAACATGCCATTGCTTATTTCCGCAGGTGCTGCCGCAGCGTTATAAGCTTTCGGCTCGCCCAAACCCGCCTTGGCATCCCCATCCGCACGAATGGCACCGACAGAACCGGTCTTGCGATCTCTCCCTCCCCCCGGGCCGTCCCTGGAAGCCGAGTCCTTGACCGGATCTCCCGATTTCAATGAATCCTCATCCACGGTGATGCAGGCCCTTGGCGGAGTCACCACCTCCCAGCCATTGCCCACCACCGGCGCATCGGCACGATTGAACGTTTCCTCGAACCTTTCCTCGGCAGCCGACCAACCCGTCGCCGGGCTCATGCATACGACCCCCGCGAACACAAAAACGCCTGCGGCAAAAAGCCGCAAGCGTCGCATCGATGTGTCCCGGCAAGGAGGTTTTCTGGCAGCCTCCATCCCATCTCCCCTCTGGTTACATGGAATACCTATACTGATTATAAAAATGCAGCACCTTGGCCACATAACGCTTCGTCTCCTGGTAGGGAGGAACCGTGTTTCCATGTTTGCGCACCGCCCCTTCACCGGCGTTATAAGCGGCCAAGGACAAAGTCAGATCGTTATCGAACTGGTAGAGCAAATCCTTGAGAAACCGGGCCCCGGCATGAATATTGGCATGGGGATCCAGACGGTTCTTGACACCATATCTTTTGGCGGTGTCTGGCATCAGTTGCATCAGCCCCACGGCCCCCTTGCGTGACACCGCCAGGGGATTGAAGGACGATTCCGCCCGAATGACAGCCTTGAGCAGGGCATCGTTAATTCCGGTGCGCCGAGACGCTTCACGAATAATTCCGACGTAGGGTTCGACCGAATAGCCCCAGGGATCATAGACGTTGCCGTAGGCTTGATCGGCGAAGGCGGTAGTGTAACCTTTGGGTCCGTATCGCAGGCCGTAACGATAATTCTTCTTGGAGGGCATCCCCGTATCGGCGTACCTGTTTGCAGGCTGGGTACGCATGAGCAATTGATAGCGGGGATCGGAGGGTCGATCGGTCAAATGGACCACCCCTCTGGCATCGACGTAGGTGTAGATATCCGCCCGGGCAGAACCGAGGGTCAGCAAGACGGCAAAGATGGCTGCGACAACGACACCGCCGACATGCTGTATGACAGTTTGATGTTTTTTCATGAAAGAGCCACGCTTCATTGGGTTTCTCTGTGAGTGACACAAACCTTGGAACGAAAGAAGCCCTTCACCACGCCAAAAACGTCCAACGATGATCTTATCCCGAACCCTCGGGAAGGAATTGACCCGACTGACTTTCCGCCTGCTCCAGAAACCGGAGCGCCACCCCCTCGCGATCGATCCGTACCACTTCGCAGGGAAACCGCATTTGCGCCCCATCCACGGGGTTGTCGGCCTCCAGACCAACGTCCCCTTCTTCACCGATTTCCAGTCCGAATGGGCGATCCAGAGTTTGCAGATATATCCCTCGGGTACTCATATCCCGCAACGTTCCGTGTACCACCGCCCCATTTTCCAACACCAACGAGACCCGGACGTTCAGGGGGAAACGACTCAACGTCCTCTCATTGGTACTCCGGGGGACTTTTTTTCCTCCGAAAAGACGCGCAAACATCAGCCCAACTGACCCGATATGAATTCACGTACCGCGGTCACACTCGCCGGCAGCACCTGACAACGACGCGGACGCTGTTCCAATCCCACCCAGGCCGGCGGCAATTCGGGTTCATGGCCGATGGCACTCCTGACGGCATGACCGAACTTGGCAGGGTGCGCCGTTGCCAGACAGACCATTCCCGGTGTCCCCGTCGCCGCAGCAAAGCCGACAGCGGAGTGCGGATCCAAGACATAACCGGTTTTCTGATGCACCGAACGTATCGTCTTCAGGGTCAGATCCTCATCCACCGCTACCGCACGAAAATCCCCGACCGCCTCCAAGGCACTCCGAGAGACCTCAAAACTCCCCCCAGCATCCAGTTCGGCCATTTTTTCACGAACCTTGACAGAATTTTCATGCAGCAGATAAAACAGGTAGCGTTCGAAATTGGAAGAAACTTGAATATCCATCGACGGACTCATGGTCGGAATGACCTGGCCCAGGGAATAGTGCCCGGTCGAAAAAAAACGAGTCAAAATGTCATTGCGATTGGTTGCCAATAATAATTTTCCAGTAGGCAATCCCATCCGCTTGGCGACGTATCCAGCAAAAATATCGCCAAAGTTTCCGGTCGGCACGGAAAAATCAACCTTTCGTTCACAATCGCCCCCCGAGAGTCGTCCCCAGGCATAAAAATAATAGACCACCTGGGCCACGATGCGCGCCCAGTTGATGGAGTTGACCGCCCCCAGGTGATACTTTGTTCTAAAGTCTTTATCATTGAACAATTTTTTTACAATTGCCTGACCGTCGTCAAAGGTTCCCTGGATGGCAATATTATGCACATTGGCATCCAGAACCGAGGTCATCTGCCATTCCTGGATCGGGGAGACCCTCTGGTAGGGATGAAGAATGAAAATTTCCATTCCTTCCTTACCCCTGACGCCATGGATGGCGGCGGAACCGGTATCCCCGGAAGTCGCTCCCAGGATGGTCAGGCTGCCGCCATCTCGCTGCAGCAGATATTCAAACAAATGTCCCAGCAACTGTAACGCCACGTCCTTGAACGCCAGAGTCGGGCCGTGAAACAATTCCAGAACATACTGCTCCCCCACCGCCACCACCGGGGTGATATCGGCATGGCTAAAGGTGCCAAAGGCTTGGCCAACCAACCTTTTCAGATGCTGGCGGGGAATGTCCTCCTCCGCGACGAACTGGGCCACCACCTCCTCGGCCAGGGTCAGAAAGTCCATCCGCGCCCAACGCTCCAAAGTCCCTCGGGGAATGACCGGAATCGTTTCCGGAAGCAACAGACCCCCATCCGTGGCCAATCCCATCATCACCGCCTGCGAAAAAGAGAGGGGTTCGACCCCTCCACGTGTGCTGATATACCTCACCTCGTCAGGCTCCTTGTCTCCAAAGAAAACTCAAAGGTCGCATCCCTCACCTTGACCCCGAAACGATTGCGGCTTAGGGCCATAATCACATCAATAAACCTAGATAATCAATAGAATGGAGACACCTCTGTCGCGGCTTCCACCCCCCATTGCGGAGCCCCTCCCGTCATCGAGGTACAATCGATATCCTCTGTTGCTACCCGAATAACCCTAACCGTTCGTTCAGCAGACGCAACCCCTGGGCAAATTTGGAGTGTTCCGAAGCTCGAAGGCCGTGACGCTGCCGCAATCGCCCTGCAAATTCCAACACCGGCTCCACGGCCCCGGACTTTTTTTCCAGTTCCACCTCGAACAACGGGAAAATCTTGCCGCCAGCCCGAATTTCACCCTGGTCCAGCGCCAACTCGACCAGACAATGCTCGGTCAGCGTCAGCATCATGGTACGGCGCATGAAGTCGGTTTCCACCAATGGTACCAATAATTCCCCCCCCGGAGCCACCGACAGGACCAGCTTGCGCAACGGACCATCGGGCAACAATGACAGTCGATCCACAGGTGCCGGGATTTTCTGTTCCCATTCGCGTCGGGAGCTGAAGCCATCCACCAGCCGACCTTCTCCCTTGAGACAGACCAACCACTCGTTGGTTTCGACCTTGCGACGAAATCGAAACCCGTAGCGGTGGGCCAGCAGGGCCCGGTCAGGGGTATCCAGATAGGTCGATTCCAGCCGCCGGGATCGCCAATCCAACCCACCCCCCGCCGCCACAACCTCGGGATCCTGCATCAGGCGAGTCAGGGTAGCCCCATCGGGGGCGGTCAATTTGACCTCCTGCTCGGTCAGCCCGCCGTCTCCTGCCATGGCCTATCCTCCCTTCCCTTTGTTAAAGATGCGAAGAGGTCCCCTCGGGACATCCGCCCCCGCATCCGGTTTCAACCCCGTCGGACGGGATACCCCTGAGCCTCCCAATGTGTCATCCCGCCATTGACGTTGTAGACTTTCGGCAATCCGAAACGTTTGAGAACCACCGACCCCATCAACGACCGGTTGCCGCTGCGACAAATGACGGCGATGTCCTGATCTCCGGCCGCTTTTTTGATTTCCGGCAACGCACTGGACAGGCGGCTCAACGGATAGGAACGCGCTTCATGGACGTGGCTGTCGGAAAACTCCCCCGGAGTTCGAACATCGATGAGCAACACCGGTCGCGGACCGGACAGTCGTTGCGACAAATCGTGCACGCTCATACTCCCCACCTTGTAATACCAAGCCAACGCCGGTCCACGCATAACCAGCGACAAAAATATCAGCACCATCAATACTGCCATACCATTTTCCTGCAACCACGCCATGATTTTCCCCGTCTGAAGCTCAGGATTGGTCCGTCAAGGGGTGCAAAAGATGGATTTGGTCAGGGCGACCAGTTCCAGCACTTTGCAGTCTCCCACCCGATAAAACACTTGATTGGCCTCTCGTCTGGAGGAAAGGATGTTCTTGTCCCTCATGATGGTCAGGTGTTGCGATACATTGGACTGAGTGGTCCCCACCCTTTCCACCAGGTCCTGGACACTCAACTCCTGATCGTTCAAGGCCACCAGAACTCTCAACCGTAACGGATGCGCCAATGCCTTCATGCAACGCGCCACTTTCTCAATATTTTCCTCGTCAAAGTCCTCGGGCACGCCAGGATCCTTCCCAAAGTATAAACGCTTGTTGGAACATGATTTTCACAAAAACACAAACCAGTATATCAGTCTTTGCTAATAATAAGAAGATTCTGCTTTGCCGTCAATACACGACTTGGAAGGTCTGACATCGATTGAACTCTCACGGCGCATGACGCCCCTGCCCATCCTGACAAGAGGGGCATCCCATGATCAAAACCGTTTCGTGAACGGTTTTATTGTTGACTTTTCATGCGTAGGATATCATGTTTAAACCAAATTCATACTGTCAAATCGATTCTTCACCAGTATGAACGGGCAACCCGGGTGCCGTCATGAACAGCGAGCGTCGGAAACATTTCAGGGTAGCTCTATCCTACCGATCGGCGATATTTTTCTTCGATGGCTTCATAAGCAACGTCGAGGTCGTCGATTTCAGTGCCAGCGGCATCAAACTGGATACCCATGGCGTCGATTACCCCGTCTCTTTCCGGATGGGTGTCCTGAAACTCTATGTCCAACTGAACACTTTCCCTGAAGTTCAGCCTTATGTGCTGGCCATCCCTTCCCGGATCGTGTGGGCCGATCACCATTTTGCCGGCATTGAATTTCTCAACCCCGACGATGAAACAAAAAAAACTATAGATAATCTACTTGCTGTCATCCATCCAACGGGGGGGGATCATGCCTGAGGCCGAGCAAGCATCCGGCAAGAAGTTGATGCTCTTCAAACAAAAAAGTCTCCAGGACATAACCGCCCAACCCCTGGGACCCCCGTGGACGATCATTGTGGTGGACGATGACAGGCAGGTACATATCCTGACCGAAGAAGTCTTGAAAAATTTCATCTTTGAAGGCCGTCCCATACAACTGTTCTCCGGATTTTCCGGCCAAGACGCCCAAAAGCTGCTGCAAGCCCACCCGGACGCCGCCGTGATCCTCCTCGATGTCGTCATGGAGACCAACCATGCGGGTTTGGAAGTCGTCAAGTTCATCCGCGGGGAACTTGAAAATAAGCGACTGCGCATCCTGCTCAGGACCGGGCAGGCGGGTCAATTTCCCGAAGAAAAAATCTTTGAAGAGTACGATATCAACCATTTCCTGGAAAAAACCGATCTGACCAGTCGTCGCCTGAAGATGACCATCAAAGTGGCGCTGCGATCTTACAGGGACATCAGCGAATTGGATCAGGCCCGCAGGCGCGAAGTGGGTTTGCGCCAAGCGGCCGACGCCGCCAGTCAATCCAAAACCAACTTCCTGCACATGATGAGTCACGAACTGCGTACCCCCCTTCAAGGTGCCAAAGGCCCCTTCGAGGAATTCAAGTTGCAATTTCATCTGTTTTCCGGCATGAAAAAACTTAAAACATTGATCGCCGCCGTTGACGATGCCGAATTGCAACGTCGATTGTCTTCCGCCGTGGCGGAAATCAACGCTGAAGTGGAAAGCATCGCTGCCCAAGGTCTGAAATCCGTCCGCCACCTCCTGGGGCTGATTGAGGATATTCTCGACTTCGCCCGCATCGAGGCGGGAAAACTCACCCTTTCCGTCGCCCCATGCGCCGTTCAGTCGATCGTCAGCGACGTCGTCGATATCGTACGTCCCCTGGTCGAACGCAAAAAACTGCTCTTGGAAACACACCTGCAACAGGATATCACCGTTCTCGCGGATGCCAAACGTTTAAAGCAGATTCTCCTCAATCTCATGGGGAATGCCATTAAATTCACCGCGCAGGGATCCGTCTCGTTGACCGTAACCCGCGATGGCGATCTGGCCGTCTTCGTCGTCATGGATACCGGCGAGGGCATTCCCATGGACAAGCTGGAAGTCATCTTCAACGCCTTCGAGCAGGCGGATAATTCCACCACCCGGCAGTCGGACGGCACCGGTTTGGGATTACCCATTACCAGAGAGCTGATCCGCAAACACGGAGGCGATATCCACGTCAAGAGCACTCCCGGCCAGGGAAGCATCTTCGATTTTTCCCTGCCGCTGGCAACGCCGTCCCGCCATGTCTGAAACCGACCCCTCAGATTTCATGGCAGCACTGAAGGTCACCAACCAAACTGACTCGACTCCTCACCGACGCTGCGGTTCCTCAGTCTTCCACCCCGCTCCACCACCTTCGGATTCGGCCTCCGCCAACACCACACAGTCCCTGCCGGACCTTTTGGCCAGATACAGCGCATGATCAGCCCTGGAAATCAACTGCCTGGGATTTCTGATCGTCGTAGCCACTCCGAAACTGGCCGTGACCCGACCCACTTCAGGGAAACGATGCTCCACCAGGGCGCCCCGGAGCCTGCTGGCAATTTCCATGGCCTTCCCCTCCAGCGCCCCGGGAAGCAACAGCAGGAATTCCTCCCCGCCGAAGCGTACGAACATGTCGCTCTTGCGTCGATATTTTTTAAGTAGGTCCGCCGTTTCCCTGAGGACCTCGTCACCCGCATGGTGGCCGAAGGTATCGTTGACTTGTTTAAAATGATCAATATCGAAAAGAATGACGGACAACGGCGAGGCCTTTCTCTGGAGCTTGGCGATTTCCAGGGAAAACACCGCTTCAAAAATTCGCCTCATATACAACCCGGTCAAACTGTCCTTGGATAAACAAACCCGGTTGCGGGTAACATCCAACCCCTTTTCTATCTGCGCCACTAAATCATCGATGTTATACGGTTTTCTAAAATAGACATCGGCTCCGGCCTGCAACCCCTTGGCAATACCACCATCCCCACCACTGAGCATGATAACATATCCAAGATTAATGGGATTGGCGCGAAAAGCCCGACAAAAATCCAACCCGTCCATGTCAGGCATCACCAGATCGGTGACCACCACGGCGAATTGCTCCGACTCGGCGTACTCTAGCGCCGAAACGGCACTCGTCGCCCCTTTGATATTTTCATTGCCGAAGACTCTTCCCAACTGCCGCAACAATGGCACCAGGATCTCTTCCTCTTCGTCATCAACAACCAAAATTCTATTCATCTATTTCCCCATCCCGAGAACACGCCTCGATGGCCTTGACGGCAGCGATCAAATTTTGTCCAAGGTGGCGAGCCGAAGCGTGAATTTCCTGCACAATGGCATTGTTCCCTGAAATATTATCGGCTGCGGCAAAAATGGTACGGCTGTTGGCCGATGCCAGGTTAAGATGCCCCTTGACGGTTTCAAGCGTCTTACGCAGGTGCATCAGCTCCAGATTCAGGGAAATGCCGACCGCACGACGAATCTTTTGGTCCAATTCATTCAGGTTGACCGGTTTGGAAAGAAAATCGGTCCCCCGAGCCTTCATGAACTCCACTGCGACTTCCGTCGACCCAATCCCGGTAATCATGATGACAGGCATCTCCGGGTATTTGGCCCGGATCTTATAAAATAATTCTAATCCATTCACAAAAGGCATATTGTAATCAGTAATCACGACGTCAATAGGAATTTCCTTCATTTTGGCGAAGGCACCCGCAGCATTGACACTGGTATGCACCTCGTAACCCAACCGACCGAGGGAACGCACCAATGTCGTCAACTCTTCCTCCACCTTGTCATCGACCAACAAAATCCTGCCCTCTCTTTTATCTTCCATGGTAATTTCCTTCAATCAATACTGAAATGAAAAAGGACATCCGCCAAGCCCTCTGCCACTCTTCCCGGATGACCCGATGGACGGTCACCGTGGCCAATGACATGACGAACCATTCCTGGTCTCCAAACGGCGGTGCGATACGCACAGTCAGGAATTCCATGAACCGAAAAAGCCAACGAACGCTCGACCATGACCTCTGTCTCAGAGGAAGGAAGCCGGGTCACCACCATGAAAAACGAACCCAAACCTCGGCGCCTGCACCGCATTCCATGACGACACTCTATAAAAATCATTACAGAGGCCATCCAGACCCCTATCGGATCATGTCCGTGATATCCACCCAACTGGTCGGCTGATCCATGTCGACCGGAAGCTCCACAAAAACATTGGCGCATTGCGATCGTTCTTTTTCTTCCTCGACCTGCCGCAATCTGTTTTCCAACTGTTCCTCTTTGTTCATCCGTCTCTGGTATTTTTCAAACTCCTGCAACCCTTTGTTGACGACGGCGATCAACTCTTCGATTTCGCAAGGTTTACGCAAATAGACGTCCGCCCCCGCCTCCAACCCCTCCGGCAGACCACGATCCCGACCGGTCAACATGATGATGTAGACCCCTTCGCAGATCGAATTGGCCCGAATGGCTTGGCAAGCAGCGATCCCATCCATCACCGGCATCATGACATCCAAAATGATCACCCCGATTCGGTCCTCGGCGGGCAACGGCAAGATCGAGATGGCCTCAAGGCCATTCTCCGCCTCCAGGACACTGTCAGGACCAAATACCCGACCCAACTGCCGCACCAGAGGGCGCCGAACCTCCTGTTCGTTGTCATCGACAACCAATATCCTGGACATGGTATTTTCTCCCCGACTTCACCTATCACAAGCGCCATTGGACTGTTCTCACCGCCATCAGCCTGACAACGGAATGTCGATCTGCACGGCCATGCCGCACCCTGAGGCACTTTCACACGAGATCGTTCCTCCCAAGGTTCGGGTGACCAGGTTAAAAACGATCGCCATCCCCAATCCACTCCCTCCCAAATCCCTCCGCGTGGTGAAAAATGGTTCGAATACATGCTCGAGGACCTCTTCGGACATCCCCCGGCCATTGTCTCGATAAATAAAATGGAGACTGTGACGCACAACTGCAAATTCCAACGTTATCTTTCCCATCTCATCCGGAGCAAACGCATGGACCAGGGAATTATTGACCAAGTTGATCAGTATCTGTGCCAGAACTCCTGGAAAACTACGAACTTCCAAATTCATATCGCAAACCACCACCACAACCACCTTGGTTCGAGAAAGGACAGGGTGCAGGGCCAATATCGCCGATTCGACATAATCGCGCACCTTGAAGGTCCGGAGTTTTTCGCTGGATTGGTCAACGGCCACGGACTTGAAGCTGCGGACCAGATCAGCGGCCCGCACCAGGTTGATGCGTATCAACCTCGCCAATCGCGCCATGGAGGTCACGTATTGCTCCAATTCTACTTCGGAAATCCCTTCGCAATGAAGCAGCTCATCAAAGGCCCTGGTCAGTTCCTCCACTTCCGAAGCCGCCGTCACCCCAATTCCCACCGGCGTATTGACTTCATGCGCCACCCCCGCAACCATGTTGCCGAGACTGGCCATTTTCTCCGACTGCATCAGTTCGGCGTACAGTCGTTTCTCCTCGGTTCCATCGGAGACCCAGACCACGAGGTTCGGAAGGCCGTCCACCGTGATCCCTCTGACCATCAGACGCGCCGGGAAATGGGTCCCATCCTTGCGTATCACCTCCGCTTCAAACGACTCCGGCCCGGGAAGATCCTTCCCTCCGGTTGCGAGAAAATAACGCATTCCCTCCTTGAATTGTGATATTAGCCGCGGAAACAATTCCGAGGCGGGTCGGCCAACCATTTCATCTTTTCGATAACCAAAAAGTCGCTCTGCCATAGGGTTGAAGATGTAAACATTCTGCCTGTGATCCATCCCAACAACACCGAAGGGGGCCTGTTCAATCACCTCCATTTCCGACGGATCGGAATGATCTTTTATATTTCGATGCACGGCTATATCGTCAATAATAATAAAAAAACAATTTTCTATACAATACGCTGCCAAACGAATGAGAAACGGTGAACCGGTTCGATGAACAGCACGCACTTCGAACGATGACGGTATCCGTACCACGATCCGGCAATCATCGGAGGACTGAGAGTTAAAAGTTTCCTTCAAAACATCGCCCAAGGACGGAATTAGTTTAGAAATATGTCGTCCATGGACATCTTGCTTGTCATAGCCGAACATTCGTTCGGCCGCGGAGTTGAAAAGATGAACCGTCCCATTGGAATAGAAGGCAATAACGCCACATGGGACATGCTCGATGATCATCCTGTGCACCGTATCGTTCATCAGCATCGACCCATCCGAGGACCACCGCCTTCATTCTGCCGGTTATTGGCACAAATTAATTATAATACCTTCCTGACCGAGTGTCATCAGCAATCACCACACCTTGAAACGGCATGAGTTCAAAATTGACTGCGGCATGAAACGAACTCGAGCCATGGATCGATGACACCACCGTTTCGCCCCCTCTGAAACGTCCTCCCCGGGACCCATCCCATCAACTCGACGGAATGGAACGATTTTCCGCCTGCTTGTTTCCAGGAATGACAATCACGAACTGGGCACCCTCGCCCAGCGAACTGTGACAGGTAATCGACCCGCCCAGAGTTTTGGTCACCAAGTTGTAGACGATATGCATCCCCAAACCTGTCCCTCCCGCATGGCGGCGCGTGGTAAAGAATGGTTCGAAAATACGTCTTCGAACCTCCTCCGACATGCCCATCCCATCGTCATTGTAGACCAGAGTGAACAAACCATCGACGATCGTGCATCGCATCACGATCCGACCTCGGGATGGGGGCGAGTATCCATGCACGCATGAGTTGTTGACAAGATTCAATACAACCCGGGCAAGAGCCCCTGGGTTACTATAAATTTCAATATCTTCCGAACACTCGATCACTGTAGCCAATCGAACCGCCTCCAGTTCGTGGTGCAACGCCATGACCGTCGATTCCAGACACGGCCTCACCTTGAACTCCTGCAACATGTCTTCGGAAAGGTCCACCGCCACCAGCTTGAAACTACGTACCAAATCAGCCGACCGTTCCAGATTATGCCGTACCAGTTCCGCCAAACGACTCGTACAACCCACATGCTCCTCCAACTCCTCCTTGGAAATGCCCTCTTCGCGCAACAAAGTGGCAAAGGATTGGATCCTGTCGGCCAGTTCCGACGACGCCGTTACTCCAATTCCCACCGGTGTGTTAAGTTCATGAGCAACCCCGGCCACCATGTTGCCCAGACCGGCCATCTTCTCCGCTTGTATCAATTCTGATAACAATTTTTTCTCTTCTGTAATATCAATAACCACTCCAATAAACGAAACACCCACCCCCATAACCATCTTGTTGACCGCCAAACGGATCGGAAAAATTTCTCCAGTCTTCCGTAACGCCTCAGTCTCGAAGGGCGGCTGACCAATAATATGCTCCTTCCCGCCTTTATGATAACGATGGAACCCTGTCTTATGCGCCTTCTTCAAATCGTTTGGCACAATCATTTCCAACTCTCGACCAATAATTTCATGCCTGGAATAACCAAATAATTGTTCGGAGGCGACGTTGAAATATTGAACTATATCTTCTCCATCAATAACGATTATACTGAATGGAGAACTCTCGATGATAGTACGCTTCTGCTCTTCGTTCTTCCTGAGGAAATCCTCCATTGCCAAACGATCCTTCTCCTCTTTTTCTAATGTTCTCAATGAGATAAAAACGAGGACCGTAATGACCAAACCGACCAATGACACCGCCGCTCCGATGTAAAGATGCGGCATTCCGGATGAATAATAACCATGATAAAATGCCTTGAAGCGCCACCTCCTGTTGGCAACAACAATATCGTTGACCATCAGCATGCCATCGTCAGGCCATATCCGGCTTTGCTCTTCCACGGATCCCATTCGGGACCGATGATGATAAAGAAGCAATTCTCTTTCCGGGAGAGTGACATCGTGTAGATAGAAATCAATTCCGCGCGGTGACAATCCGGCAATGGCCGATTCAACCATTTCACCCAATCGGAGAACTCCGACAGCGAATCCCTGAACCGATTGGTGACGCCCCTCCTCAATGCCATCGGCAACGCCTTCACTCTCGTCAACAGCATGGACGATCAACACGCTAAACTGTTGTCCCTCCTCCTGAACAAGAACCAGCCTGGGTGATACAACGATATGTCCCGAATTCTGTGCCAGGATGAAAGTCTGCAAACGGACAGGGTCGGAAGCCACGTCATAACCCAAAGCTTTCTCGTTGCCCACCAGCGGCTCCAGATAACGGACCACGATATATTCATCCCGTTCTCCCGCTGGAACCATTTGATTTTCTGGTGAGCGTTCCATAATGCCAAATCCCGGCAACTCTCTGGCATTCACCTCCTCAAACGCCTTCCGCTGCTCTCCCGTTACCCTGACATTCCAAGAAATGGCATGAAATCCCCTCTGACGCACCAGGATGGGACGGACATAGGTACGAAACTGGTCACGACTGACATGATGGAAGGCAGAAAGAAAACCACTCAAATCCTGCACGACATTCATGTACATTCTTATTCCATTGTGGATCGCTTCCGAACGTTCCATCGCATATTTGTCAAATTCATTATGATGAATATTATAAGACGAATAATAAAATGCATACCCGGTGACCAGGGAGATCAACACTCCCAGGAACGGAATGATGCGCATGGACAAACGGATGCGTTTTTCCTTGGGTGTCACGGGGGTTCCATTGTCCCTCAAAGGGCGACGACGCCAACAATCCGTCCCTTATCCCATCCGACCGCCTTGCTACTGTTGGAGATGGCCTACGTCGACTTGAATAATTTTAGTTTAATTTACTGACAATGTCCACTTAAGGTTAACCATAAGTCATGTTCCCCCCGCGGAAACCCGTCCGCATCAACCTGCTCCCCTCCTGGTGATGCCTGCCGCCCGGAAGCTGTTCCAATGGATGGTGCAAATCTTGCTTTCAAGCCTTGGCCAGAGATCCGGTCCTCAAATTCGCAATCCCCGATCCGCCGCCGCGACTCCCTGGAGTTGACTTCAAAGATGCCTCCTCCCGGTGGCACGGTCCTTCAGTGACCTCACCGGTGCGGTAAGGACAGTTTGCTCTTCGACCCTGTCATTGAAAACAGACCCATGGAACCACTCCCCTCCTCCCACCCATTCGCCGATTTCCTGGCCAGCCTGGAAGTCGAAAAAAGAGCAGCCGCCAACACCCTTTGGGCCTACCGGCGTGACTTGCTCCATTTTGCCCAATTCTGGCACCAAACCACTGCCCAGGAGCTGACGATCGCCCTGGCCGCCACCATTCGTCCCACCCACCTGCGCGCCTATCTGGGCCATTGTTTGCGGGAAAAGCTATCCAAACCGACCATGCAGCGCCGCATTGCCGCCCTGCGGGCCTGGTTTGTCCATCTGCAACGCCATGGTCATGTCACCCACAACCCCGCCAAACTCATTGCCACTCCAAAAATCGGCCTCCGCCTCCCCAAGGCTCCCAGCGAAGAGGACACCATCCGTCTTATCGAAACAACTTCCCCGTATGAACGGGAGCACACGGCCGATCACCCTTGGGTGATCGGCCGTGATGCCGCCATCATGGAGCTGCTTTATGGTTCCGGCCTGCGCATCGGCGAATTGTGCGGCCTGGATCACGGCCGCCTGAACCTGTCTCTCAAGGAAATCCGGGTTATCGGCAAAGGCAACAAGGAACGCATCGTACCCTTGAGCCAGGCATCGATCACGACGTTGCAACACTATCTCCAATTGCTGACAGCCCTCGTCGGACCGCTACACCCCGACCAACCCCTCTTCATCGGACAAAAATGGCCGGAACAACAACGGCGTCTCAACCCCAGACAGATCCAACGCCTGCTGCAACATCGCCGCCGCTGGCTCTCTCTGCCAGAAAAAACCACCCCCCATGCCATCCGTCACGCTTTCGCCACCCACCTGCTGCAGGCTGGGGCCGATCTGCGTGCCATCCAGGAGATGCTCGGCCACTCCAGCCTTTCCACCACCCAACGCTATACCCATCTCGACCGGGCCGGACTGGCCCGCATCTATGATGCCGCCCACCCCAGAGCCCATCTGGATGGGGCCATGACTCACCAGGCCTTTTCCTCAACCACTTTTTGACCAAACACTCCCATGACCGACACCCCCTTGAACACCACAAATAAACGGACCTTGACCGCCGCCCTCGCCGGTCTGTTGTTGTTGGCTTCGGGCCTGGACGCCCACGCTGAAGTGCCCGACCAGCCTCTGCCGAAACTGCCACCATCGCCATGGGTCGCCATCAACATGGCGCTGAACAAGGCGAGCGACGCCATGAATCAGGCCCGAATACTCGATGCCCGGAGAAAAAATGCCTGGATCGAAGCCAGACAGACGGTTTTCCAGGCTCGCAAGGCCTACGAACAACAACAGCAGGAAAGCGAAAATACCTGGTTCAACCCCACCCTGGGTTACGAAGACCTGGCCGACTCCCTCGAAAAGGAAGACAAATCCAAAAACCAGATGGATGACCTGGAGCGCCAAGCCAGATGGCAACAGGACAATGACCGAATTCAGATCAAACGGTTGTTGCAGGAAGCACAGCAGGCGGAACAATCGGCCCTATCCATCCGGCAGTCATGGATCCGGACCTACGGTCAAAAAGCCATGGCGGCGGCCAAGGAATATCGTCTGCATTGGCAACGCCTCGACGAGTTCAATCACCTACGCCTTCTAGAGCTGCAAACCCGGCTGGAAAAAACCAAAAACACCTTGCAATACGCCTCACAGCGGTTGGAACAGCTCCGCCAGGAATCACAACCGAGTGCGGCAATCGCGGATGGGAATGTGCAAGCGGATCGACAACGACCTCCCCCCCCCCTCGCCACTGGCCAAAGGCGATTCCAAGTTGAACTCCGATTCCAAAAAAGGGCGGGTTGGCGCTGAAAAAACAAAAAAAGACCAAGACCTCAAGTGGGCTACCCCGGCTCAGGATCCATCGGCAGAAAACGCCGATTCTCAGGCGCGAATGACCCGGTTGATGGATCAATGCGCCCAACTCAAGGGGGAAATCACCTCACTGGAAACTCAACTGCTCGCCATGCGCAGCCACTCCGAAGCCATCCTGCAACAGGCCAAGAGCCAAAGCCAATATGCCGATTCCCTGGCCCGCCTCGCCGATGCCAACTGGCGCTGACAGTGTACGCAAAAACAATGGGACGGGCCTGGAGAGGGACCCGTCCCTTCCCAGACCCGTCCCATGGACTTGGTCCCCGACCGACCTGACAAAATAAACAAAAAATTCTTTGCGTCACAATCCTCGACGCCGTGACAACTCCTCCGTTGCCGCAGGCAATTCTTGCCGCCTCGCTACCCCTTCTTCAGGCCGTCCCAGCCATGATGCCAAGCCTCACGATCCCCCTGACAAAATTCTCGACGCCTGATCGAGAATCGAATCGGGCATGCGACGGTTGGCCTTGCGGGTTTCGCGTTTGATCTTGTCGTAGATCTCCTCGCGATGCACCTGAACGTCACGAGGGGCCTCGACACCAATACGAACCTGGTTGCCCTTGATGCCCAGAAGGGTGATCTTGATGTCATCGCCAATATTCAGGCTTTCTCCAATTCGCCGTGTCAGAATCAGCATGGTTCATGTCCCCGCGTCAAAAACATTGAGGGTGATGGAAAACGAATGCGGATGGAAACCTGATTACAATATCCCCTGGCAGCGGGGGTGATCGTGGTCTGGGGGGATTGGGAGACAATATCCATTTTCACCAGTTCTCAGGCACCATCCTGTGCCCGTATGCATGCGACCGATTGTTCTTTCCTGAAATGACGTCCCCGGCACGAGGATCCACGCCCGGGCCGAAAATCCACACCATGGAACCTGAAAAAACTCCTCCACTTCCAAGACGCTGAAATCGCCGCCCATGGGCAATAAAAATTCACAACTGCTTGGATATGAAATGAAACCTCGCCCCCGAGGCGTGCCTTCCCCCCCGGCGGTTGTAGGAGGCGACCGGTCCCTGGGTACTTTCCTTCACCGCCTTCAAAATGGATTCCGTGGCGGCCAAAACCCCCTTGAATACCGCCTGGTTGTGCCGGTTGATGGCCTCTGCCTTCTCCATGGCCCCCTTGAGCCGTTCACGCACCTCCAACAGGCCGGTGTTCCCCCCCATGGATTGATCCAACGATTTCAGGTTGAGACGATCCCCCGCCAATCCAAACCGCGCCCCCACTTGACGGGTCATCTTCTGCCGCATCTGATCGGTCGCATGAATCTCCTCCAACTTCCTGCCGATCTGCCCCGCCAATTTTTCCAGCAACTCCGGATTGCGATCATCCAACGCCGCCCTCTCCTGCTCCAAAAGTTGCGACAACCCCTTGTAAAGATCGACCAAGGGATCGATCACCTGGACTAGGGATTCCACGTCGGCGCTGACGCTCGTCCGGCCTTCCTGTCGTTGATGATGAGTCATAGGGCGGTTACATTACCTTTTTCCGATCCATCAACACCTGCCGCAATATTTTATCGGCCACGGCCACGCTGTCCACTTTATACTCACCATTGGCTATGGCCTCCCGGATGGGGGCAACAATGGCCTCCCGGATCCCGGGGGCTGCATGCGCCACCTCGTCCGCCAGGTTGATGGTGCGCGACAGGGGCGAAACAACCACATCATCGCGCCTGTTGGCATTCACGGAACCGGATATTCTGCTGCCAGCCCGCCCCTTCGCCCCCGACAGCCGTCTTCCGGTAATGCGACCCAGACGATTGACATCCGAACCCTTGATCTTGGTAACCATGAAATCCCTCATCTCTCAATCCAGTCCAGAAGCAGATGGTGTTGGCTCGCCAACGATGCAGGCGTCAAAAGAAACCCTCTCAGCCCGAAAACGCTTCCACGGGCTAGGCAGCCCGGTCCGCAATCCCTGATGATCCTCGTCGCCCCCCCGACCATCACGCCTATTTTAATGCACTTTTCGGACCACTCTGAATCGACTGCACGGCATTGGCATCGGCTTGCAGCCTGTCCAACGCCCGTCGGGCTGTTGTCGAACCTTTCTCCGCCTGTACCCCAGCTCCCTGCCCCGCCTGCAACTGATAACGCTTGACCAGTTGCTTGAACATCATCTCTCCCAATCCCAACCCGCCACCCTTCCTGTGGCTCATCATGTTAGCATACTCGCTATCGAGCATATCACGAAATATTTTTTCTCCCTGACTTTCCCGGATCAACCCCGAACCATTGGGATCCTTGGGGATGGTTTTGCGCATCGCCGACAGCATCTGTTTGATGAACAACGCCTCGAAGTCGGCCGAGGCCTGACGCAACCGCTGCTCGTCCTGAGGCGACAGCGAGGTGACCCGTTTCGATTGGCCCGCCGCCGCAATCCCCTTGCCCGGTTCCAGACCGTCCATCGCGCTCATAAAACCTCCAGCTCGGCCTGCAAGGCGCCCGCCGCCTTGATCGACTGCAGAATGGTGATCAGATCTCTCGGAGTGACGCCAATCTTGTTGAGATTGCGCACCAGATCACCCAGGGAGACCCCCTGGTTCATCTGAATGACACGCGCATCCGATTCCTGCTGCTGCACGTTGGTATTATCCACCACCGCTGTCTGTCCCTGGCTTAACGGGGCGGGCTGGCTGACCGATTGATTCTCAGTCACCTTGATGCTGAGATTGCCATGGGCCAAAGCCACCGTCGATACCCGCACATTTTCACCCATGACGATGGTCCCGGTACGTTCATTCACCACCACCCGTGCCGGTTGATCGGGATCGACCTGCAAATTTTCCAACCGCGAAATCAACGACACCAATTTCCCCTGATAGGGAGGCGGAATGGTCACCACCACCGTGCCTGAATCCAAGGCCCCGGCGTGCGCCCCTCCCAACATTTCGTTGATGATGCCCACCACCCGGCTGGCGGTGGTAAAATCAGGGTTGCGCAGGGACAGCTGCAGGCTGTTTTCCCGATTGAGCATGAAAGGGATCTCGCGCTCGATGATGGCACCGCCCGAGATGCGCGCCACGGTCGGATGGTTCTTCTGCACCGACTGGTTGGCTCCAGAGGCAAACGATCCTCCCAAAATCACCCCGCCC
Organism: Magnetococcales bacterium; assembly: GCA_015232645.1. Lineage (GTDB taxonomy): Bacteria > Pseudomonadota > Magnetococcia > Magnetococcales > UBA8363 > UBA8363. The sequence goes on from JADFZF010000032.1 coordinate 19,409, forward strand.
TGCGCCACCGCATACACCCGACCATCCGCCCCCTTCAGCGGCGTCATGATCAATGTCCCCCCCTGCAACGATTTGGCATCACCCACCGATGACAACGTCACATCCAACTTCGACCCCTGCCGGGCAAACGGTGGCATGGTCGTCGTCACCATCACCGACGCCACGTTGGCCATCCGTGCCGCCTCCTCCATCGAAATCCCCAAACGTTCCAACATCACCCGCAACGATTGGTTGGTAAACACCGCGCTGCTATCGCCGGTACCGCTCAAACCCACCACCAAACCAAAACCCGTCAACGGATTGTCACGCACCCCCTCAATGTCCACCACATCCTTCAGACGGGCCGCCTCCGCAGTTCCCATACCGAACAGCGTCAGAAATGCCAGTAACACAAGCACAAAAAAACGATTTTTCATGGCGATCACATGAGGCTGAGTGTGGACAGGGCACGGTACAATATGTTGGGCCGTTGCACATCCGAAATATCCCCCTCGCCCGAATATTCGATGCGGGCATCGGCAATCATGTCGGAAGTGATGGAATTCTTGTTGTCTATGTCCTCGGGGCGCACGATCCCCGATATGATGATGAACTGGTTTTCATTGTCCATGGTGATGTCACGCCGCCCCTCAATGCGCAGGTTGCCGTTGGCCAGAACCTCGGTCACCATACACGAAATCGTCGCCTTCAAATCCGCGGTCCGGGCGCTGCTTCCATCCCCCTTGCTCTCGCCGGTTCCACTCGACAGCGCCACCGAATTGAGCGATACCCCGGTATTGGGATTGACCTTCAACAATTTGTCCAGGTTGGGACTGGAAACCCCAAAGGACAGGGTATTGTCCTTCTTTATGTCGGTGGTCGCTTTGCTCGACGAGGCAGCACTCTCCACAATCTTCACCTTGACAATATCGCCGACGTATCGGGCCTTGTTGTCCTCAAACAAGGAGTTACGCCGACTGGTCTGCCAGATGGACCCTTTGTTGGGCGCCAAGGTCTCGGGGGGGGTCGGTTGAACGATGGCCACCGGTTCCGCCGGACGCGCCGACGCCCGCGTCATGCCGCAACCACTCAACGGGATCACCGCCATCAACGTCAAACCCAGCGCCATACTGGAGTGTCTCATGTGCATCCTTCCTTTGGCCTTCGATAACGGTCCTACCACGTTCCTATCCTCGCCGTCCCCGGCGCCGAAATTCGGGCTTCATATCGAATCTGGGTATCGGGATTGCGCAGTTGGATCAGATCTCCCACCCGGCCTGAATCCAGTGCCACCGCCAACGATTCGATCATGAAACCGCTTCCCCCTGCCAAGACCCGAACCTGCTCGCCCCGCTCAATATCCATGGGCCGCTCAAACCATGATCCCTGCAAGGCCTCGCCTGGATTGACACGACGCGTTGCCACCTGCGCCACAATCTCCCCCGGATCCCGGACCAGATCGGGAATGCTGCGCGGCAATACCAGGGTCCGCCATTCCATATCTCCCGGTCCCAGCTTCTGCCCCCGTTGCACCACCTTCTTGACCACCGGCAACCGCAATTCCAGTTTGAAAGTCACCGGTACCCGCAACCGCTTTTCGATCCGACCGTTGACCGTCAACGCCACATCCAGCCAACGCTGGCCTGGAGCACTCGCCGGGGTATCGTCCGCCAACACACACTCCCATACCCCATCCGGCAGATCCACCGGATAGCGATAATCGGCATGCTCCAACTGCAAATCCGATTTCTGACCGGCCAGTTGGCCGCGGACTTTTTCCGCCACGACGCGATTGATCGTCTCGGCATCCAATTCCTGGTGCGCCCAGGCAACCGCCGCTCCAACCACCCATGCCAAACCAACCATCCCTGCCAGTAGCAAACGAGACATGTTACCTCTTCAGTTGCGTCACCAGTCCGAGAACCGTATCCGCCGTCTGGATCGATTTGGTACCGATCTCATAAGCCCGCTGCGCCGTGATCATGTTCACCATCTCCGTCACCATGTTGACGTTGGATTGCTCCAAATGGTGCTGCAACAGGCTTCCCATCCCATTCTCATCGGGCTTGGACAAGAAGGGCGCACCCGAGGCGGGACTTTCGAGAAACAGGTTGTTGCCGATGGCCTGTAATCCGGCGGGGTTGACAAAGTTGGCCAGTTCGATCTGACCGCGTTTGTCTGGCGTGGAGGTGGTGTTGTTTTTATAGACCTGAATGCCGCCATCGGGGGCAATGACGATGCGTAGATCGCCACTGCTGGGAGAATAGTTCAAACTATCGCCACCAATCAGCAGGTTGCCATCCGCCGTGGTGATGTTGGCCGTGGTCGCCCCCGCCGAGGTCGGCGTGGTCTTGAAACTCCCATCCCGGGTATAGGCAATCCGCCCATCGGGCAAACGTATCTGGAAAAAACCCTGGCCGTTGATCGCCATATCAACATTGTTGGGAGCCTCGTTGGTCTGCACCAGACTCCCCTGAGAAAATTCCTTGCTTACTCCAACCACCTTCACCCCATGCCCCAATTGCACTCCCACCGGCACCATGGTGCCACTCTGCGAGGTTTCACTCCCGGCTGGACGCAGGTTGGCATACAGCAAATCCTGAAAATCGGTCCGCGATTGCTTGAAGCCGGTCGTATTGACGTTGGCCAAATTGTTGGCAATCGTGTCAATACTGGTCTGCTGCGCCTGCATGCCCGTAGACGCGGTCCACATTGCGCGAATCATTCATCCTTACTCCCGACTAGAATTGATACCCAATCTATCCGATCAACCCAGGCGACCGATCTGACCGGTCGCCTGGGCATCGATGCCGTCCAGGGTTTGAATCGCCTTCATGTAACTCTCAAACGCACGGTTCGCATCGATCATCTGCGTCATCCCCCGAACCACGTTGGCGTTCGAGGCTTCCAGATACCCCTGATGAAATCCCCCCCTTGGCCTCCGTCAAGTTGCTCTCCTGATCCTGTGGCGCCTCGACCAGGGTTTGTCCCGACCTCTTCAAGGCCTGTTGCGGACGCCCCGCGCG
>JADFZF010000330.1 GCA_015232645.1 Magnetococcales bacterium
ATTCACCTGTATATCGCTTGCGTACTTGGCTCACCTCCACTCCTCCTGGTTGGGAATGTTTCAGAGCTTATCAGACTGTCCAGATTTTGGGGTCCACTATAGTCTTGAGTTATCGTAAGGCAGAAAAGCCGGTCATTGTGTCTTACGGATGCAAGCTATGACTGACCAAAGGGAAGATGACCCTGATGGGATCAGCGCCGGACCACCACCACCCGTTTGCCATCCTGATGGATGACCCGCATAGGCAGAGATTCCTTCTGCCAGTTGGGAAGGTCGTCGCGATTGAACACCGCCACCGCCTGGTCCGATGCCATCCATTGACGTCTGAAAAGATCGGAGTGACCAATCCACCGTTCCGGTTGACGTTGGATGCCGAACTCCAGTTCCCCTTGAAAATTGACCAGACGGAGGGGCCGCTGCAGGTAGAAAGGCAAGGATTGAAAATAACTATCCACCGCATAGACCGGGGTATCAGGGGGTACGGCGGTCAGAATGGCATGAGCCGCCTCGCGGCTGGATTTGGTTGGCGACAGCTCCTGAGCGCCCAGAGTCAGGATCTGGAAGCCTGTCAGGATCAGGAGTGACATCAGCCATAGGGAGTGCCGGCCCGGCTGGCGCCAGGCGATCAATAACGTCAGCAGAAAAACCACCGCCGCCGTTAGCAACCAGGGCCGCAACATTCGGATCATGTCCGGGGGATGGGCATGGCTGGCCAGAAGATCGGGAATGGTACAGGCGATGAGCGCCGTCATGGCCAACAGCAACAAAGCACGGATTTCCCAATCCCACGACGACGAAGGCAACGGGAGTTCCATCTGCGCCAGGAGTCGCCCCACCAACAGCGCCAGTGGGGGAAACATGGGAATGATATAGGGGATGAGTTTGGAATGCGATACGGAGAAGAAAAATAGCACAAACATGGCGTACACCCATAACAGCCGTGCCGGATCGAACTCCCCCGTCCCCGGACGCCAGGAAAAACCGGGACGCAGTATGACCTTCAGGACTTTGGCGGTCCATGGAAGTGTCCCAACCAGCAAAACCCCGATGAAATACCACCAGGGACCTGGGCGGCTATGGCTGGGGGTAGCGAAGCGGTCAAAATGTTCATGGATGAAGAAGAAGGAAGCGAAGTCGGGATTGACGCGGCTGACCATGATGAACCATGGAGCCGTCAGGCACACAAACAATACCAATCCTTTAACCAGATGCATATGACGCCACAGGGCCCAATCCCGCTGCCATAAGGAGTAGAGGACCACGGAAGCCCCGGGGAGGACCAATCCGATCAACCCCTTGCTGAGGGTGGCCCCGGCCAGGGCCGCCCAGGCAACAAGCATGGCGTTGCGATTACGGGTCGGATGATGGCGGTCGTGCTGGCCCAGAACCAACGCCCCCACTCCCAGGAACATCCACATCCCCGTTGACATGTCCAGGGTGTTGAAATGCCCCAGGGCGGTATACAACAGCATGCTGGACAAGACCAGGGCGGCCGTCCAACCGGCGGTATCGCCGAAGATGCGTCGCCCGATGGCGAGGGTCAAAAGAATTCCGACGAATCCGGTGAGTGCGGTCCACAAACGGGAGCTGGCATTGTCAACCCCCAACCAGTGGTAAAACACCGCGGTAGCCCAATATTGCAACGGGGGTTTTTCGAAATAAAGAAAAGTATTGAGACGTGGCGTCAACCAGTCGCCGCTGGCGACCATTTCCCGAGGGATTTCCGCATACCGCCCCTCATCGGGTTCGATCAAATCGCGATATCCGAGGAAGGAAAACCAGAGGATGGCCAGCACCAGCACCAGCCACCAGCCGCGGATGGACAAGCGTTCAGGAGATGTAGCCGTCACGAGGCAAAGAAACAACCGGCGGGAGGTGAAATCGAGATATGTTTCATTAAAAGACTTTTCAAAGGATCGCAAATCGTTTAGAAATCGAAAGGGATCGCTGGTGATCGTGGCCCCAAGGGACCGTCTGCATGGTCAACATCAACCCCTCTTCCCAACCCTACTTTAAGGCAAGTATGAACATACTGATCCTCGGCGTCAACGGCTTTATCGGTCATCACCTGTCCAGGAAGATCATGGCTGCCACCGATTGGCACGTTTACGGTATGGACATGCGCGATGATCGCCTGGGCGATCTGTTGACCGGTCATCCCCGTTTCCACTTTTTTGAAGGCGACATTGCCATCAATCGTGAATGGGTGGAATACCACATCAAAAAATGTGACGTGATTTTACCGCTGGTCGCCATCGCCACCCCTGCCGAATACGTCCGCCGCCCCCTGGCGGTCTTCGAACTCGATTTCATGGCCAATCTGCCGGTCATTCAGGCGGCGCGGCGCTACCATAAACGGGTCGTGTTTCCCTCCACCTCCGAAGTCTACGGCATGTGCGCCGATGCCGCTTTTCACCCCCATCAATCGCACCTGGTCCTGGGTCCCATCGACAAACAACGCTGGATCTATTCCTGTTCCAAACAACTCATGGACCGGGTCATCTGGGCCTATGGGTATGAATCGGGCCTTGATTTCACCCTGTTCCGCCCCTTCAACTGGATCGGCTCGGGTCTCGACAGCCTGTACACCGCAAAAGAAGGCAGTTCCCGGGTGGTCACCCAATTCCTGGGACACATCGCCCGTGGCGAACCCCTCATGCTGGTTGACGGCGGTCACCAACGCCGCTGCATGACCGATGTGGAAGACGGCATCGAAGCC
>JADFZF010000331.1 GCA_015232645.1 Magnetococcales bacterium
TCGAGTGAGGTAGTGGGCCAGGTGGGTGATGACCCGAGCGGTCCGTTGTGGGATGGGGGCAACGCCGGCATGGTTGAGGCAGATGGCGCCGTCGCTGCGAGTGAACTCTTTTTTGAATGGAGAAGGTTGTAGTTTCACAACGGAATCATTAAGAATAGAGGTGTCGCCATGAGTGGGCGGGAAGTTTCCATGGTAACTGGTGGGCTTGGTGGTTGCAACCGGAAGCTGTCAGGCAGGCGGCGATGAGGATCAGCGGGAGAGTCGGATAATGGATACAGACGAGGCGGCAATCGAAGAGAAACGGCTTCGATGGCTGACATTGGCGGCGAACCGGCCACCGGAATGGTTGGCTACCTACGTGGCCTCGCCTACGGCGTCCACGGTGGTGGTCACCGGAGGGCAGGAGACCGGAGATCTGCCCTGCTCGGCCTATTTGGAATCCATGGACGATGTGCCATACTGGGGCTTGGCCCTGGCGAAGTCCTATCTGGACGACGCGGGAGAATGGCCGCTGTTGGGGATGCATGTGGAATATGCCCTGATGGAATACACTGAACATGGAGATCCGGAACGGGCGTTGATGGAAATCGTATCCACTATCAGAAAAGTCTGGAGTGATGTGAATGTTCTTTTCGTGGGTGAGGGGAAACATTGAAAAAGGATCGGGTTTTGGCATAGTCTGGCCTCTGTGGTGGAATGATGGCCACGGGAGCAGGGGGGGGGGAGAGAGATGCCGATCAATTTGGATCCGCCAACATGAAGAAATCAGAAAAATTCGGGATTGTACGTATCGACATCGAGGAAAAGCAGGACAATTGTTACGCCATCACCAGCAGAGACATGCCCAGCCTGCATCTGGCGGGAGAGAGCGTTGAAAAATTATTGAGCGATATTCCGGGCTCCATCGAACTTCTGTTCGAACTCAATCATGGGGTGAAGGTACGGGTAGGCCGTGTGGTTCCTGGAGACGAAATCGTCAAGCTCAAGCCCGTAACCCTGGACCGATCCATGTGGGCCTTTACCGTGTTGGAGTCTTGAAGTCCATGGCTGTCAACCGTGATTATTCGCAGATCGAGTTGCATGACGTTCTGAAGGATCGTTTTGGGTTGCGCCCGACCTGGTTTCGGACCAGCACCAGCGAAATATGGGTCAACGACAAAGGCATCAACATTCAAATACCCGATCCCGTTGGTGTCGGATATCACTATTGGCTGTACTGGGATATTATCCATCGTATAGAAACCATACTGGCCGATTCCTGATCATGCCCCGCATGCGGGCCCGCGTGCCACCGATTCCGTCATGCCGTGGCGAAAGTGGTACAACAGGATCGCGGTTTGGTTTTCGATCTTCCAGTGACGAATCGAGATTCATGACTCACGTCCTTTTTTGCAAAGGAAATCCATGACCGAGCCTGACAAAGAGAAATGTGCGTTGATCACCGGAATCACCGGGCAAGATGGGGCCTATCTTGCGGAATTTTTGCTGGCCAAGGGATACAAGGTCCATGGGATCAAACGCAGGACCTCGTTGTTCAATACCGATCGCATCGATCATCTGTACCAGGATCCGCATGAGTCCAACCGTCAATTCATTCTGCATCATGGCGATTTGACCGACTCATCGAGTCTGTTGCGCATCATCCAGGAGGTTCAGCCCGACGAAATCTACAATCTGGCGGCGCAAAGCCATGTGGCAGTCAGTTTTGAAGAGCCGGAATATACCGCCAATTCCGATGCGCTGGGGGCGTTACGCCTGTTGGAGGCAATACGTATTCTCGGATTGGAGCGCAAGGCCCGATATTACCAGGCGAGTACATCCGAGCTGTACGGTCTGGTGCAGGAGATTCCGCAACGGGAGAGCACGCCGTTCTATCCGCGCAGTCCCTATGCAGTGGCCAAGCTGTATGCCTATTGGATCACGATCAATTATCGGGAGGCCTATGGCATTTATGCCTGCAACGGCATTTTGTTCAATCATGAAAGTCCGATTCGCGGCGAAACCTTCGTGACGCGCAAGATTACCCGGGCGCTGGCGCGGATCCGTCTGGGGATGCAGGAGTGCCTGTATCTGGGCAATCTGGAAGCGCGTCGCGATTGGGGGCACGCCAGGGACTATGTGGAAATGCAATGGTTGATGTTGCAACAGGACAAGGCGGAGGACTTCGTGATTGCCACCGGCGAGCAGTACAGTGTTCGGGATTTCGTCGAAGCCGCCGCAGCGGAATTGGGAATGGTGGTACGTTGGCAGGGCAGTGGGGTTGAGGAACAGGGGTATTGGGTGAATGCCCAGGGGGGGCGAGGGGGAGAGCGACTGATTGTGGCGGTGGATCCGCGTTATTTCCGCCCCACCGAGGTTGAAACCCTGCTGGGAGATGCCACCAAGGCGCGGGAAAAATTGGGTTGGCGTCCGCGGATTCGTTTCGACGAACTGGTCGCGGAAATGGCGCGCGCCGATCTGCAGGCGGCGCAACGCGATGCACTGATTCGCAAACATGGTTATCAGGCTTTGGATCGTCATGAGTGATTTTTGTCGTTCGGTGAGGGGAGGCCATGGCCGCGGACCGAAGGATCGATAGTCTGGACGGGAACCAGGGGGGGATGGATGGGCCGTTGATCGATATCATCGCCGGTGCGCGGCCGAATTTCATGAAGATTGCCCCCATCATCCATG
>JADFZF010000332.1 GCA_015232645.1 Magnetococcales bacterium
TACTACACGCAGCGAGAGGCCCGCTTGGCGGCCATGGAGTCGGGATTCATCAGTCTGAGCCTGGTCCATGAACCGGTGGTGAGCGAGACCGATGGTCGGCGGATTGGAGGAGCGATTCGTATTCGCCTCCAGGACAGTGGACCAGGGTTTGATTTTTCCAAGGTGCAATCCTCTCTGGAGGGAAACTGTGGCCATGGTGGCCGTGGCATCGCCTTGGTGCGATCATTGTGCAGTGAGTTGGTCTATCATGGAGCGGGGAATCAGGCGGAGGCGGTATATCGTTGGACCTACCAATAGGTTTGAACTTCGTCTTTGAGATAAACTACAGGATCAGGAACAGGTTGTGGCAAACACCCTCAAGGTGATGGTTGTTGATGATACCATCACCTACAGAATGATCATGAAGAAGGTCGCCGAGAGCATATCCGGTATTCAGGTGGTAGCGACCGTATCCAACGGTAAGTTGGCCTTGGACAAAATCAACAGCCAGTTTAATGCCAAGGATCCAGCGTTTCCTGATGTCGTCCTGCTGGACGTTGAAATGCCGGTGATGGACGGATTGACGAGCCTGAAGGAGATCAATAAGAAATTTCCCAATTTGACGGTGATCATGGTGAGCGGTTTGTCGCGTTCCAACGCCAACATCATTATGGAATGTCTCAACGCTGGCGCCCTGGATTTTATTACCAAGCCCATGGAGAGCGATGTCGATCGCGCCCGGGAATCCTTGCGCAAGGATCTGGAGCCGATCCTGTCGGTGATCATCAAGGATCGGGGAGAAGGCAAGGGGCCGGAGGTGGGTTCGGCGAAGACGACCGCCTTGGGGGAGGGCGGAGTTGCAGCCAGGGAAGTCAAGGAGCCAGAAACCAAGGGAGGGAATGTTGCTGGCTCCGGAGGGCGTGGAGTGACCATGACACGTGGTCATGTGGGGCCAAAAAAGGGGCCGGGGCTCGGGAGATCGCCTTTGCCGATCAAATCCGAGGCCAAGGCGACTCCTCACGGACGCAGCATGGTTCGAGGGGGAACGGGGGAAGGGCCGGAATTGGTATTGATGGGGTCATCCACCGGAGGACCAGCGGCGTTGACCCGGGTATTGGCAAGGATGGGAGGCAAGTTGCCGGTGCCCATGCTGATCGTACAGCATATGCCACCTGTTTTTACGGCATCGTTGGCATCGCAATTGTCGCGGACATCGGGATTGGACGTTCGCGAGGCCCAGGATGCGGATCTGGTTGAGCCGGGCAAGATTTTGATTGCTCAGGGTGGTCGCCATATGACGCTGGTGGAGGAAAATCGCAAATTAAAGGTGGTGTTGAACGATGGCCCCAAGGTGAACGAATGCCGGCCAGCGGTGGACGTGTTGTTCATGTCGGCCATGGCCTGTTTCCATGGACGTATTTTGGCCGTGGTTTTAACCGGGATGGGCCGGGACGGGGCCAATGGGGTGGACGCATTGAAACGAATGGGCCGTACTTATTGTATCACCCAGGACCAGAAGACGTGCGTTGTGTACGGTATGCCGCGATCCGTGGATGAGAAGGGGTTATCGGATCTTTCGTTGCCGTTGGACGAAATAGGTCCAAAAATCGCCGAGCTTTGCGGGAACATGGGGAGTTAGGAGGTCATGGCGATTTCCAAGGAAGAATTCAAGCTGATCAGTGGCTTTCTGCATGAACACAGCGGCATCCTGGTCGGTGAAGGCAAGGAATATCTGGTCGAGAACCGGTTGACGGTGCTTTTGGTGCAGAATGGTTGTGAGAATTTTCGCGATTTGTATGACAAGTTGAAGAAAGATACGGGGCCGTTGCGTAACAAGGTCATCGATGCCATGACCACCAACGAAACCTTGTGGTTTCGCGATGCCTCGTTCGCCACGGCGGTGACGGAGACGGTCATCCCCGCCTTGATCGCCAAGGCCGCGACCCATCCGATCCGCATCTGGTCGGCCGCCTGTTCCACCGGGCAGGAGCCGTACTCCATTGCCATGTTGTTGCATGAAGGTGTGGGAAACATGGGCGCCAAGGGGCCGCCGATGGCAAAGTTCAAGATCGTCGGCACCGATATATCTCCCTCGGCCATCGCCATCGCCAAAGCCGCACGCTACAGTCAATTGGCGATCTCGCGGGGGATGAAACCGGAGTTTTTGGAAAAATATTTCAGTAAGACTGGGATGGTCCATGAGGTCAAGCCGGAAATTCGAGCGATGGTCGAATATAAACAGTTCAATCTCAAGGATGATTTTAGTCAGCATGGACAGTTTGATTTTGTCATGTGCAGGAACGTTCTGATTTATTTCAACGAGGACCTGAAAAAGGAGATTTATCAGAAGATACACCGGGTGTTGGCCAAGGATGGTTGGATGGCCATTGGAGCATCCGAATCACCCAGGGGCTATACCGATGCCTTTGAACAAGTGGTTGTCAAAGGGGCCGCCTTGTTTCGTCCTAAACGGACTTGAAATGGGAAGCCTGCAACACTGTCATGGTTGGGGATGGTGAAAAGATGAAACTTTTGACGATCGACGACTCCAGAACCATTCGCCGCGTCATCTCTGGAATCGGTGCGATGCTGGGCTATGAGGTTTTGGAAGCGGAAAATGGCGAAGCGGGGCTCAAAGTATTGGAGGAGTTTTCCCACGAGATTGGTTTGGTCCTGCTGGATTGGAACATGCC
>JADFZF010000333.1 GCA_015232645.1 Magnetococcales bacterium
TCTCCCCTGGAACGTTAAAAAAAATTCGGAGAAAAGCAAGACACCTTGAGAACGGCGTTCGTTCGGCGCTTACAGAACACTGGCTTCAATCTCGGCAAGGCCCTTGAAAATTGGGGAGTGAAGCCAGTTGAGCAGGAGGCTGCGGAACTGCCCGAGGAAGAATCGATTGAGGAACCTGACACTGGCAGTGACGATGACTACCCGTTCTGACAATCTATTGATATTTTACGATAATATGCCGTTGCAATCTCTCAGAATTCCCGATCCAAGTGCGGCTCGTTCCACCATATGAAAGTTCAGATACGTTCAGGGAAGGGCAAAAAGCCAGTGAAATCAATGTCACTGGCTTTTTTTGTGTCCAATAAGGTTCAAAAAGATGCGTTGACAGCCAGAAAAAATGGGGGCATTTGTGGGGGCATGATTCAACTGTCAATACAGGCGCACGCCTACAACGACAAGAACGAATGTCTGTATGAACAGACAAGAGAAAACCCGCCGGAAAAGTATCTGTGGCAGAGGCTCCAGAAAGCCAAAGCCGCCCGATCTACGTTCAACCGGACCAATGAGGTGTAGTATGAAACAAAATCCTTCGCGACGGGGGCCCGGTGGGGAATCTGGATGATCCGCGCTCCTTCGGTCTTCCAGACCGTGTTGAATGGGCCGGAGAACTTGGCATCTGCGTCCCGGATCAGGAACCGGGGCTTGATCTCCTGGTCCTGGCACCACATGATGGCGTTTCTGGCCTGCTGGGTGACCCAGGCGCTGTCCGGGTTGTAGGTCGGTGTGCTGAGGTGGACCCGGCGGCTACCCAGGTGGATAAAGACCAGGACGTAGGCTGTGCGCTTGCCCAGCGGAGTGAAGATGTCCTTGGAAAAGAAGTCCGTAGCCACGATGCTTTCCATGTGGGCTTTGATGAAGGTGAGCCAAGGGAGCGGCGGCTTCTTCTTTTCCTTCTCGGGTGTCGGATGGATTCCGGCCTCGGTGAGGATGCGTTTGACCGTGTTGGCTCCGGCGTAGAGGCCGAGCTTTTTGAGTTCACCAACGATGCGGCGGTAACCCCATAACAGGTTTTCCTTGGCCATGCGGACCGCAGCTTCCCGCAGTTCCTTTGTCAGGCGGGGACGACCGACTCGTTTGAATAGCTGGCCTTTGTTGGCTTGGCGGAGCCATCGACAGTAGGTGGAAGGCCGGACGATCTCCATAAGGTCGTCGATGTCATGGCCGCAGGCCGCCCCGAACCGGAGGAGTTCCGATTTCTCCGCTGGCGATGGCTTGATGGTCTTGCCGGGAACCCTGGATCTCAGGATTCGGATCTGGGCCTTGAGCAATCGGATCTGAGCGTTGTGCCTGGGACTGAACAGATGGGCCACCAGGATGAAAAGGAAGGAAACGAACGAGTTCATTTGGGCTGAAACCAACGCGACGCTGTTTTTTGAAAAAGGCTGACAGGCCAAAGAGTAAGCCGAATCCTGAATTTTGGCACGCCTCTCAGGGAACGCTTCTGGGCCACAAACGATCGGGGTAGCATTCGGCGTTCCAGGGGAGTTCCCCGATCAGCCTCAAAAAGACGGCGGTTTACCCAAAAAATGACTGGATGACCGAAAAAATTTCAAACCTTCGCCTCCTGGTCGGATCAAGTTCCCCCAAGACGATGAAATGCCTTCCTGATCAGTAACCTGCCGCAACCCTTCCAAATCTCGCCTACCAAAAAAATTGAAAAACCTTCTCCGTTTTTCCTGCAAAATCAACGGAGAATGGTTCGACCCCAGTTCGGCTCGCTCCAGTGGCGGGACGCCCGATGACGTTGCCTTGGAAAAGGCTTCTGCCGCCACCCCCGCGACCGTCAGTATGACACCGATGGAAGTCATGTTCAATGATCGAGTTGCCACGGTCAAAGAACCCGTTTCAACGGCCACCCCGGCAATCCCCGCCCGCATGACGCTCCACATCAACCGGAGAGCCCCGAATCCGGCCATGGCCGTCACAGCCGAAACCGCGGTGGCAGAAAGAACCGGGAATTGATCGGCCAACACCGCAGTGGGCATGGGCGGCCTGGTCCTGTACGAACATTAGAATATGGGTTGATATGGGTGTATCTTTAGGTGGGGTTATGGGTGAATATGGGTGTATATATGGGTGGACAAGGAGACCACCATGCTCAAAACAGACACGATTCAAATAACGCCCGCCCTACTGGCTTTCATCGCCGAAATTGATGAATTCAAAGGGGCTTGGCGTGCACTTGGTACGCTGGCGCCTGAACGCTTGAACGCCTTGCGCCGTGTTGCCACCATTGAAAGTATCGGTTCATCAACCCGCATCGAGGGTAGCAGGCTATCAGACCGTGACGTTGAACGTCTGCTTGCCAACATTGAAATCAAATCGTTCACTACCCGTGACGAACAGGAGGTTGCCGGTTATGCCGAAGTGATGGAGTTGATCTTCAATGCTTGGCGGGATATCCCTCTGACCGAAAACCATATTCGTCAATTGCATCGCGACCTTCTGTCCTATAGCGAGAAAGACGAATGGCATCGCGGCAACTACAAGACAGCACCAAACCGGACTTTCTACTTGTTTTTGACGTAATTCATTGATATTGATCAGATAATTAATCGATCTCTATGCATACGACTGACTACAGGTCAGGGGGTGACGGCGAGCAG
>JADFZF010000334.1 GCA_015232645.1 Magnetococcales bacterium
GTTAGCCATAATGCGCCTATTTTGACACATATCCTGGTATTCAATAAACAGTTTAAAGAAAATTAACGCTTATGGGGGCCATCCCCCAACCCCTCCCTTTTTTTGTCTATCATTCCGTAATGTGGACGAGGGTAGGAGGAGGAACAGGGTTACGGGTCTGGCATCACCACCCCATGGAGCACGAGCTGGGTGAAATAGTGCGCCAACCGTTCGAGGTCATCATCGTGCCAAGGTTGGTAGCCGGGCAAGAAGGGGCGCAGAGGGGCAGATTGGAAGTGGTGTATCACCAGGCTGACAATGGAGCCTGCCAACAGGTTGGGATCGTAGTGGCGAGAGAGTTCGCTGGCCAGAACAACCATATCGCTGAAAGCGTGGTGAAACACCTTCTCGGCCATGAGCTGCAAACGTTCGCTATTCCCCTCCAACATCTCTCGTTGCATCAAGGCGCGAAAGGTGTGGTCCATGCCCACATGTTGGATGAATTGCAGGAAGACCCCATGCAATCGCTGCTCCAGGGTTACCGGGGCCCGGTGGGCTTGCGCCAACCAAGCCGCCTTGTCCTGGAAAACCAGGTCCACCGCTGCCAGATAGAGGGTCTCTTTATCGGGAAAGTGGTGGTAGAGGGCCGCCGCGCTGATGCCTAACTCCCGAGCAATCTGACGCATGGAGACGCCGCTGAATCCCGCTTGGGCAAAGAGAGGGATCGCTTTGCGTAGAATATCTTCCGGGCACTTGCACTGTTTGGGTCGCATGGCCCCATCACCTCGCTTATTGCAATCCGCCACCCAAGGCCTTGTAGAGGTTCACCTGATTGGCCAGGCGCTGCTTCTCCACTTCGATATAGTGTTGCTGAGCGGCAAACAGGGAGCGTTGCGCATCCAGCACATCGAGGAAGCTGTCGATCCCCCCTTTATATCGGGCAAAGGAAAGATCATAGGCCTTTTGGCTGGCCGCTACTAGGTCCCGTTGCGCCATCAGTTCAAGTTCCAAGGTTTGCCGGGCGGCCAGGGCATCGGCCACCTCCCGGAAGGCGGTTTGAATGGTCTGTTCATAGGCGGCAATCAGGCTGTTTTCGCGAATTTTTGCATAGTCTAGGTTGGCCTGGTTGAGGCCATGATCGAAAATGGGTAGGCTGATTTTGGGAATGAAATTCCACGCCCCACCCGCCGCATTGGAGAAGAGATTTCCCAGCTCGGCGCTGGCCAATCCCACCCCCGCGGTGAGGCTGATTTGGGGGAAGAAGGCCGCTCGCGCCGCGCCAATATCGGCATGGGCCGCTTGCAAGGCGTGTTCGGCCTGAACCACATCGGGGCGTTGCAGCAGTATTTCGGCGGGTAGTCCTGGGGGGAGTACCGTGGTCAGAGCCACCGCCTCCAAGGTTGGAGGCGTCGTGGGCAGGGGTTCGGGACTCCCCATGAGCAGTTGCAGGGCATGACCACCCTGCATGACCCGCCTTTGGTAGAGAGCCTGGTTGGCGCGCGCCGTCTCCACCGCAATTTGAACCTGCGCCACATCCAGTTTGGAACCCACCCCTTTCTCATGGCTCTGGCGCACCAGAGCGTAGGTTTGGGTTTGGGTGGTGAGAGTCTCCTCCGCCAAGGTCAGGATTTTGCGGTCCGCCAGCCACTGCAAATAGGTGTTGGCGACGCTGGCAATCAGGCTGATTTGCGCCGTATCCCGTGCCGCCCGAGTGGCAAAATAGCGCTGCAACGCTGCCTTGTTCTGCTGGCGCAGGCGGCCAAACAGGTCCAGCTCAAAAGCTGTGGTAGCCACATTGGCGCTGTAGCTGGCGTTGATGGAGCGGTTACCGTCACTGTTTTGCGCCCGGGTCAGGCCGGTGCGGCTGGCCGTCATCCCGGCGCTGACGCTGGGGAGCAGATCGGCGCTTTCCACCCGGTAGAGGGCTTGGGCCGCTTCAATCGTCAAAGCGGCTTGACGCAGATCGCGATTATTGGCCAAGGCGGCGCGGATCACTTTCCGAAGGGGAGGGGAGTGGAAAAAACTCTCCCACGCCATGATGTGTGCCGTCGGGCTGGTCGTTTCCGTCGGCAATGGCAGCCACTGAGTTGCAACCGGAGCCTCGGGGCGTTGCCAATCCGGATACAAGGTACAACCCCACAACAGGGGAAGCAGGAACAAGGCCTTTTTCATGGCGCGGCCTCCACAACCGGCTCGGCCCCTTGGGGAGGGGCGGAGAGGTTTTGAATGATGATATAGAACAGGGGTACGAAGAAGATGGCGATGAAGGTCGCCGCCAACATACCGCCAATGACGCAGATCCCGATGGCGTTCTGACTGGCGGATCCTGCTCCATGGGCCACGGCCAGCGGGGAAACCCCCAGCACGAACGCCATGGAGGTCATGATGATGGGACGAAAACGCATTTTGGCCGCCATAAGGGTCGCCTGGCGCAGAGGTGTACCGTGTTGGTACTGCTCCTTGGCGAACTCGACGATGAGAATGGCGTTTTTGGACGCGAGCCCCATGGTAGTGAGCAAGCCTACCTGGAAGTAGACGTCGTTGCTCAGGCCAAACCCTTTGGCCGCCGCCACCGCTCCCAAAATCCCCAATGGGACGCTCATGATCACCGAAAAGGGCACCGACCAACTCTCGTACAACGCCGCTAGGCACAAGAAGATGAACA
>JADFZF010000335.1 GCA_015232645.1 Magnetococcales bacterium
AGGTACCATAAAGGCTGGTTTAGCTTGGCCAATTCCACGTTTCACAGATGAGCCAATTGCAAAACTCTTCCGCTCAAATTTTTTGAAAAAAAGATATCTGACCGCTTTGGTATCAAAATCGTGTCTCAAACAGGAAATTCATAGGTTCTCCAACTTCCTGCGACCTTTTTTCCCTTTTTTGGGCGCACGATCCCCTTCGTCTTCTTTTATTGCCTTAATTTAGTTAGAATTTTATTATTATTCGCTATGTTACCATCCTAATTAGTTGATCTGCGGTTAAAGATAGAACTCCGAACATTAAGTGACACATAACCTTAGCGTGTCCACGAACACGGACCATTTTACCTCCAAACTCGTCCTTTAACCGCCCATTAGTTCGTTCCGCCGTAGTGCGTTCGTTGTAACGGCGATCTTCGGCAAGCTTCATGTGGATCGTCCGGAGCGCTTTTTCTTCTGCCGCCAATTCATCGTGTAACAACTTGTTATTCCGTGGATTAATATCAATAATTGGCACATGTCCATGCGATAAACTGTATTCCTTGATCTCTTTGGAATCGTAAGCCGAGTCCATCAATTCATACAGGTATACCACTCGCTGTTCCGTCATGATTGCCAGTGGAATTGATGCTTGGCTGTCGTGTACCGACGCTGAAGTCAAAATGCAACTGATGGGAATCCCTCCATCTGCCGTGTCTATATGCAGTTTGTACCCAATCCACTTTTCCTGATGTCCTTTACTATTCCGTTTGACACCGATGTCACACACTTTTGGCAAGTCGTCAAGCATCTGGGGCAACGTCATCTGGGACTGTGCCTCAAGACGCGAAATTTTTTTCAGTATCGTCTCACCCTTTTTTGGACGTCCCCTTTTGCGCTTGTGTTTTTCATCAGATTGTTGTTGTTCATGTTTTTCACAATCTTGTTCCTGTTTTGGCATTGGTTTCTCCCGAGCCTCAATCTCGGTGGAATCCCGGGAAATATGACCAACCAGAGGATCCTTGGTGTCCCGACTGACCAATGCCGCATGCACTCTCTCCGGCAAACGCGACGTAGCAAATTCCTTGAATGCCCGAGAAAATGTTGATTCGTCTGGAATCTCCTGACGCTTCTCCCATCCACAAATCCGCCGCAACTGGGCATCACTTTCCAGACGGTCCAACAGCATAACAGTCGTCGGCAAATTCATCGTCGCCTTGGCCACAAAGGCCCGAGCTATCGCCTGCCGGTCTGCCAGTGGCCGACCAGGAACCCTGTAATAACCAGAATTTACATGATGCTCAATCCTGACCACATCCAATACCATCGTCACCTTGCGATGCACTTCCGTCAGAGGCCCCAGTTCCTCTTCCAGCCATGGAAATAAATTTCCTTGAATATTCAGCCAATAGCGAGATAATTCGTCTAGGAGATGCATCTCCCGTCCTTTCCGGTTGACATGGTTGACTCTACATCGCCACTATACCGGAAAGGGCACCTTCCTTCCTCTCTTTTTGCCATGTTCGGCCAAAAATTCTGATATCCAGAGGGTTTTGCAATTTCCTCTTTCGTCCCCAAATATCACAGAAAACGGGGTGTCGCGCACCATTTCGACATAGTCCGCGACATCCAAAATCACCACATGCGCGAGCCAGAACTGCGCTCCCTCATCCAGGGAGAGGGTGACATCTCCGCATTGTATTTCTTTCCCGTTTACCAAGACTTTTGCCATGTCAAATCCTCACCAGGATGTGGGTTTGATCCGGCAATATATCCCATTTTTGCAGGACTTGTTTCCGCACCGGATCGCGGGCGAGATTATCCCAGACCTGTCGGCATGCGGCGGCCACCGGCACGGTATCTCCCCAGGGCTGGTGGATATCTGCCACGACGGGGACGATCACATGCCAAGGCTGACTGGTCCCGGCGTCCACATGGTGGGCAAAAGGTTGGACCTGGGTGACACACAGCCTGGATGCCCAGGTTTGGCCGACTTGGGCAGCGATCTGTTCGCCGTAGGGCTGGATGGTCTGGGCAGGGATGTGCGACCACCAGGCTTGCTCGACCTGGGCGGCAATCTGTTCGCCCCATGACTGGGCGACTTTCTGGGTGATGATCTCGCCCCAGGGCTGATCTACTTGTTGCGCAATCGCCATTTGAGATCCTTAAACCGCTTCCCATGTGCCGTTTTGCCAAACCTCTGTATCCCAATCCATGTTGCCGCAGTTGGCTTGTTTAAAAGCGTAAGTCCTTGTAATATCATCCAGTGAAGATTCTGTTACCAATTCAATACGCCACGCAGCAAAAGTTTCAACCCATGCACCCATCAGGGTTCTCGTGGTCATCGGAGCGTGTGCGCGATATTCATCGTTTGTTTTCAGATACTCCCCCCAGTCTGATAACAACGGCACCCTGCTGTCTGCGTAATGAGTTATTTGATGAGTTTTTGCAATTGGATCGGAGACATCAATGCAAAAAGGAGTATTTTCCCACACAGACGTGTAGTAAGGCCCAACTTGCATGGAGGGAAACTCATAAAATATTAATACTGCGTTCGTGTACTCTCTGCTGTATTTCCACCCGTCAGGGGCGTTGGGATGAGACTGCATGCTTGTCCTGGTGTCCCAATCGTAAATCGTGAATGGCATCCGATAAA
>JADFZF010000336.1 GCA_015232645.1 Magnetococcales bacterium
GATATCACTGCCCAGCCAAAAACCTCGGAGCGTGGGTGTATCGTGGTCGCCGATCGCGGTCACGGTCTGTCGGGGATACGTGTTTGGTGACGGCAACCAACCTTCTGTGGCGTGTTCCGTCAGAAAGGGACGGAAAGGAAACAAACCTGCCGAGGCAAGAAAATCCCCGGTCTTTTCCGAAAGAAAGGGTTCCGGGACGGAGGTATCCCCTTTTCCGATGATCAGGCAACGCTGACGATGGCTTTCCAAGGCGACGATGCCCAGCATGTCCGCTAGCGGAAAGGTGATGAAGGCACCCTGTTCCGGCGTCAAGGAGTCGGGTACCCAAAATGAACGCAGGAACGTACTGACCTGATCGAGACGGAGCATGGCGCAGTGGCGCATGTTTGCACGCAGCAACGTGATGAAGGGGGCATAGGCACCATCCCTGAGACGATGAGGGACGAAGGGGAGAACGCCCCAATTCAGGCCCCCGGGGTGGGATCTGTCGGGTGGTGCCCCCATTTGGGCCCCTGCGGCCAGAAAATTTTGCCATAACCAAGCTTCCGAACCATGCCTGTCAACCCCGACTGCCAAATCCTGACACAGGGTAGGTGGCAGGCTGTGTTGCCAGAACTGCTGACCCGCTGAAGCCAACTGCCGGTCGGCTCGCCATTGTATCCAGGAGAAAAATTCCACTCTTTCAGAATGTTGCTCTGCAAATGCCACAACTGCCGGGTCATCGGGTACCCGATAGTCCCGCGGCCAGGATGTCCATTCTGTAATCGCTGGATTTTCCTTCAAAAAATGCTCATGCAGGGCTTCAAAGCGGGCATGTTGCTCCAGAACCGCCCCCTGTTCCTTGCAAAACAGGCGAAACACACGCATCTGTTCGCTTTCATCCGTTTTGTGATGGTCCCGGAAGTGACGATGGAGAATGGTCAGGACTTCAAGCTTTACGCTGGCGATTTCGTTGGTATTGATTTCATTCCGGGTGCGCAAGCGCCGGAGTCGTCCCTGGAAATGTTCAGAAGCGACCAATGTTTGCGCCTCTTCACACTCGGCAAATTCTGGCAATGCCTCGATATCCAGATACAGATAATTGAGGAAACATCGATGCGAAGGCGTGTAAGGATTGCATCGCCCCGTCCCATCCAACAGGGGGGCATGCAGAGGGGAGACAGCCACCACGTTGCCACCGGATTGGGCGGTCAGGTCCACCAGGTTTCGCAGATCGCCAAAATCACCGATACCCCAATTGCGCCGGGAACGCATCCCGTTCCATTGCACAGACGGCCCCCAATACCGATTTTCTTCCTGAATGGCCGTGGGGAGATAGAAACTACGGGGAGTGACAATAAGCGCCATGCTTGCTTGGGTTTGCGTATCGCGTGTTGGTTGTTCGACTTCCAAACGGTAGTAACCGGGGGTTGTCAGCGGTGCCAAAGTCAGCGTGCTGCGTAAATAGTCGCTTTTGCCCAGTCGGGTTTCTTCCCTGTCCGGCAGATCAACGGGCTTGAAGTCACCCGACACCACCTTGATTCCCTCGTGCGTTACGATCCACCGATGCCCACGTTTTGCCAGGACCAAGGGCAGGGAATACGGTACCGACGGCACCTCTCCCACCTGCACGACCAGAACAGGGGGCAAGGGTCGCAGCCATTTTTGATTGTTCAGATATTGCAGCGTGGCTTGCGGATCCCCGTCCCAGGGTAAGTGCATGGCCTGGAGCAACAGGCGGAGCGTTTTTTCCGATGCTTTGCGCGGATTACCCCAGGAATCCTGATATTCTGGGATGATTCCGCACCGGACAGCCAACTGCGTCAACGCATCGGCTGGATCGGCTTGAGTAACGGTCATGATGGGTCTCCCAGTTGCAGATGCCACGTTACCGACCAGGGTGCCATGTGTCCGCTGGCAATCCTGTGGGCTTCCAGATTGGTGGTTGCGAAAAGCGGCATGCCGATTACGGGTGCGGCGGGGGTAACATGGTCACTCAAATTGGCCATGACCGTCAGCAAGGCCCCGTCACCGAGTCGCCATCGTACTGTCAGGGCATGGTCTGCAAAAAGTGCAATCATTGGTTCACCGTTACCCATGCCGGACAAACGCGGCACGATCCACCGGCGACGCAGGGCCAGCAAGTGTCGGTGCAATTCCAGGATGACACGATGCGGCATCCGTTCCGTGGCCTGCCAATCCAGAATGCAGGCGGTAAAGGTGGACAAATGCATGGGATCGGGAATGTGCGCCTGAACCGCAGGGTCGGCAAAACGGGCAAATCGGGAAAATTCATGCCGTCTGCCTTCGGTTACGGCCTGGGCCAGGTCCGAGCCCAGGTCACAAAAGAACAGGAATGGTTCTGCCGCAGCAAATTCCTCGCCCATGAACAACATCGGTGGGTGCGGTGCGAGGAGCAGCAAGGCGGTGGCGGCCTCCAGTCTGGCAGGGGGAACGAGGTGACATAAGCGCTCGCCAAACGCACGGTTACCCACTTGATCGTGGGTTTGCAGATGATTGACGAAAGCGGCGGGGGGTAAATGGCCGCTTGGTTGGACTGAGCGGCTTCGCCGCAGCTGGGGACACTCTGATGCCCCAATTTATTTTCATCCTTGCTATACTTCTTC
>JADFZF010000337.1 GCA_015232645.1 Magnetococcales bacterium
CATGCCCTTGCCAACGGCACCACCTTCAGCGAATTTCAAAAGTCGTTTGACAAGACCGTAGCCCAATATGGGTGGGATTATTACGGCGACCGCAACTGGCGCACGCGGATCATTTTTGAAACCAATGTACGCACCGCCTATGCCGCAGGCCGCTATCAGCAGATGACCCATCCCGACGTTGTGGCCATGCGCCCTTATTGGGAATATCGCCATGGCAACTCGCGACATCCTCGCCCCATGCACCTTGCTTGGCACGGCACGACACTACCACATGATGATCCCTGGTGGCGGACGCACTCCCCCCCCAACGGCTACAACTGCAAATGCCGTGTTGTCACTCGATCTGCGTCTGATTTGAAACGTATGAAGAAATCAGGCCCCGACCCATCGCCCAAGGTGGATTATTACGATTGGACTGACCGGAACGGCGACCCGCATCAGATTCCCCTGGGGATTGATCCTGGATGGGATTATGCCCCGGGCTCCTCTCGGATGATCGACCGGGCAAAGGCGGTGGTACATCAGAAAGCGGATGCTTTACCTGCCGAACTTGAGAGCAGGCTGGCCAGGATTGTGTCGCCACCCCCGGTCCTAACCTCCCCGGAGGAGGCGGAAGCCCTGGGCAAGACTATCCTTGATGGCCTTTTGCATCGTCCCTCACGAACCTTTCCCGGTCAGAGTATTGGCGAAGCCTTAATACAGGCCAACTTGATAGATGAAGGTGCGGTAGCTTTGGCCCGGGAATTTCAAGAAAGCTTGCTTGCCGATCTGGCCTCGGTTCGCCCTATCCACACCCCGGCGGCTACGGTGCAAAAGTCTGGTAAGGTCAGAGAGGCTATTGTGCGAGCATCGACACGATTCCCGGATGATTGGACGCGCATGAGTGACCAAGCTGGGCCGCTCAATGTACGACTCACAAGCGGGCGCGGTTGGGCCTGGACTGCACAAAGAGATGGGGTAGCCTTGTTGAATGGTAGAACTGTCAAGGTAGTCAAAGGCGAAGGCGTTATCGCCACACGGACCGACAGCACGGCAGAGCATGAATTCACCCATCGGTTACAAGCAGTCATGCCGGAATTAGATGCGTTTTTTCAGCAAGTCCATCACCAACGCACTCGGGGTGAGCCGTTGGAACGCTTGAAGGATCTCTATACCAGATCGAATTACAAACGGGGCGAAGTGACACGGAAAGACAAATATGTCGATTTTTATCAGGGAAGAGAATACAATGGGCAGGCTCTTGAGGTGATGACCATGGCCTTTCAGGCGTTACTTGGTTCGCTCGACAGCAAACGTGAAATCATGAATTTGTTAGACACCCTCAATAAGGACTCAGCCATGGCCCATTTGGCGATTGGATTACTTTTTCACTGGAGCCCGTGATATGGATTTTGATCTTCAGCCAAATGGGGGTAAGGGCGGTTTGGTTCCTCCTGTCCGGTTTTCATTTGATCCGGAAACGAAAGTCTTTAGTGGACCTGATGCTACCTTGGTGTCGGGATGGGTAAAAGAAGCGCTTGATGATGGTGAAGTGTGGATTATTCCCTGCTACTCTCATCCTCTCAGTGAAAGCCTTACTCTGAAAGATCTTGGTGCCATCCTTGGGTGTTACTGGGATCTGAGCGGCACTGATTTTCCTATCATCGATATTCCCGAAGATCCTGACATGCCAGAGGGCGCGGTGAATTAATGGCAGGAATCACCCTCACCTTTGATCAGGCCCATGTAGATGCCATCTTCAGCACCCTGATCCATACTGCGGATGATTTGACCCCGGCGATGCGTGCCATCGGTGAACACCTGATCACCACCACCCAGACAGAGCGATTCGACGCACAGAAGGATCCCCAGGGCAACACTTGGACTCCTTTGGCAGAATCCACCAAAAAGCATAAAAAACACAGCACCATCCTCGATGAATCGTCGCGCCTGCGTAATTCCATTCATTATGATGCTGGTCCCAATGAAGTTCGCGTCGGCACCGATGTGATTTATGCTGCGATCCATCAGTTGGGGGGACAGGCCGGTCGGGGGTATCGGGCAACCATTCCCGCCCGTCCCTACCTGGGGATCTCCGATGACGACCAAGTTCGGATAACTGAAATCCTGCAGGACTACCTGGCGCAGGCTGTGAAATAGTTCCAGTCTGTTTCAAAATGCGGTGACAGAAGTCTGTCTCACAAAATGTCATTTATTTTTATTGTATTAAATATCATCGGATGCCGTATTTCCTGACTTGGACACATCATCCGATTGTTCGATATCTGTCAAACGCCAGCTTTATCGCCAAAACCCAGCCAAACTTGCACCAATCCTTATTTTTTTCCATGATTCGTACCAAAAAACTTTCAAAAATGTGACAAGAGAGTTGCAAATCTTCTCAAAATCCTTTCGTTTTTCCTCATTTTTATGCAACAATTCTTTTGTCACTCTTGATCTGTATCCCTCCGTTCTTTCTAATCTTTATCGCTAGAATCACCGACCCCTAAAGTGACAGAATGGATATCTCCCCACAAAACGCAGCAGGTTGTCGGGTAGAAAACTTGCTGCGTCAGCTCAAAATTGAGCCGACGAAAATCATCTGGGGGGATCAT
>JADFZF010000338.1 GCA_015232645.1 Magnetococcales bacterium
CTTTATACGGCCTGGCGGTTACACGTCCACTACGTGGCGGCCCTGGGACGTGCCCTGGAGTGTCAACGTCTTGGCAGCGAGGCTTTTCTGGCCAGGGACGAGGCCAGCCTGGCCTTGTTGCGCCGGGGACTCTTCAGTCCAAAGCTTTCTTACAGCCTGTATTGCCTGCAATGGCTGGATCGGGAACGTGATCGCCACCTGGAGGAGGATATTCCCCGGCTGCTTGACCATCCGCATGCCGCCATGCGCAGTGCCACCGCCAGTGTTGTGGAACGCCGCCAACTGGTTGCCTCCTGGGAGGCCGTGCAAACGCGCCTGGCCGTGGAAAAGGATCCCAAAGTGCAGGGATGTCTTTTGCGCGCCCTGGCCGCCGTGGGCGAGGCGGATGCCATGGAAACGATCACCCCCTATGTGCGTGATCCCAATCCCCAGGTGCAGTGCGATGCCCTGGTGGCCATGCTCAAGCACTGCGGTATCGAAGGAATTATTGTGGCCGGGGCCGATTTGTTGCAGGCCGCCGCCTCTGCTCACCCCGAACACCGCCGTATGGCGGCCAAGGTGGTGGAAGAGGTCGCCGACAGTCATCTCTATCGAATTTTATTGCGCCTGCTGAACGATCCGGATCTCTCCGTGCGTCATGCCGCCCTGGAAGCGGCTACCCGACTGGCCTCGGTACCCAGATTGCAAAAAGCCGCCCTGGTGCATCCCCAGAATCGCGACACCACCCGCAAGGCCGAGGTCCTGTTGGTGGCGGCTGGACCAGGGGTGGTTCCCGACCTGGAACATCTCCTGACAGCGGATCAGAGTCCGGATTGGGTCAAAATGCGGGTCATCGCCATTCTGGGACAGATGCCGGTGGCTGCATCCTGGTCCATTCTGGAAACATTTCTTGCCACGGCGACGCCGGATTTGCGGCATGCAACCCTGCGAGCGCTCCGCCTTTTGCAGCACCGGGTACCCATGGAACGCCAGCCGGACTGGGTGACCTTGTTGCTGCATGAAGTGCGGCAATTTACCGAATGGCTGGCCATCGGCATTGACCTGGAACAGGCGGGTTCCATGCAGATGGCCAGGGATGGCATTCAACTGGAAATGGAACGTATCCAGGAACGGATTTTCATTCTGCTGGCCTTTTCATATCCGCAGGCGGCGTTGCAGGATGTCTGGATGCAATTTGCCAGTGGCAAGCCGGACAAACGGGCCTATGCCATAGAAATCATTGATAATATATTGCCGCAGACCCTCAAGGGTCCGGTGATACCGGTCTTGGAGGAAAAACTCCCGATTGAGCGGCTGCAAAGTCTGGCCACGTTTCATCCCCAGCACTGCCTGGGTCTGACGGCCCGTTTGCCAACCCTGAAAGAGTCCCCCTTGCTTCGGGACAAGCCATGGATCCGTGCCAGTCTGGTTTATGGTGCTGCCACGCTGGGTGGTGAGGTGTTTTTTCAATTGGCTGCAACGACCCATCTCGACGCGCATCCGGTATTGCGGGAGACCGCGGCCCGGGTCGCCCTGAACTGGCCGGCACCCCACGCCTGCCAAATATTATCGACTTTGATTGCGGATTCCGACCCCCGGGTTGCCAATATGGCCCGACGCATGCTTGTCCAGGTGGAGTCCGCCGCAGGCACATCGGGTGCCGCAAGCGGGAGAATACCCATGTCCACCATCGAGAAAATTATTTTTCTCAAACAGATTTCGCTGTTTTCCAGCATTCCGGAAGAGTACCTCATGGATATTGCCAATCGGATGGAGGAGGGGGAGTCCCTGCCCGGCGAGGCAATCGTGCTACAGGGAGAGTGGGGCAATGCCCTCTACATCATCGGCAGCGGCCAGGTGCGGGTGATCGTCAACGGCAACGAAGTGGCGGTCATGCACGAAGGGGATGTGTTTGGTGAATTGGCCTTGCTGGATCCGGAACCCCGCTCGGCCACGGTCGCGGCTGTGGGTGACGTGCGTCATTATCGCATCGACGGTCAGGTATTTGACGAAATCATGGCCATTGAACCCTCGGTTGCCCGTAACATCATTCGCATGCTCTGTCGCCGCCTGCGGGAACTCCATCAGCGCGTAACCCAAAAGGAACCGAAATCATGATGGATCGCAGCAGGGGATGTTTTCTGCGAAAACGACAAAAAAGCATTGTATTGGGGGGGAGTTGCCGGGTACCTTATCAAAAGAGTCCGTCTTTAACCTCAATGCCCGACCTGTGGTCACCTTGACTGCGGGTTTTGGTCCGGTTGCACGCCACATGGGAGAATTGTATCAAAAGCTGATCAAAATGGTGGACAAAATGCCCGCTTTTCCCAAAAGTGTGCATCGTGTCCTGCAATTGACTTCGGATTTGAACTACAGCCACAAAGAGCTGATCCGGATCATCAATCACGATCCGGTCATGACGCTCAAAATCCTGAAACTGGTCAATTCAGTCTATTTTGGATTTCCGCGCCAGGTCGCTTCGATCAACCAGGCCGTGGTGTTTCTGGGCATGAACACCATCAAAAATCTGGCCTTGAGCGTGGCCACGCGGGGCATGTTGCCGCAGTTGGACCACGGCGGATTGCATACCAACCAGTTTTTGCTCCACTCGGTGG
>JADFZF010000339.1 GCA_015232645.1 Magnetococcales bacterium
CCAAGCCTGGTTGCCAGGCTCAACAATGACCGGACGCATGAGGATGACCAGTTCGGTCTTTTTATCCACCGTCTCCTGGCTTCCGAAAAGATCACCCACCACCGGTAAATCCTTCAAAAATGGAACGCCTGCTTTGCGGCGGGTAGAAAAATCCTTCATCAAGCCACCGATCACCACCACCTCGCCATTGGCTGCCTGCACCATGCTGTCCGATTCCCGGACGCGGTTCAAGGCCATGGGATAGGTTTGAGTGGATGTCCCCAGGGTGATTTGTTTTTCATCGGTGGTCACCTCGCTCACCGTGGGGTGAATGTGCAGCATGATCCCATAATTCTGGCTGATCTGAGGGGTAACATCCAAGGCAATTCCTGAGAAGAACGTGGTGAATTCGGGGACCAGAGTCACCGTGGTGGTCGAGGTTTCCGAATGAACGTCGGTGACGAATTGTTCATCCTGGCCGACCCGAATGACTGCTTTTTGGTTATTGAGAGTGGCGATTCGGGGACTGGAGAGGACGTGAACCCGACCTTGAACGTCCAGGAGTTCGATCAAGGCGGAAAAGTCGGAGACTTTGATGGAGGTGGCAAAGGCGCCACCAAACAGGATGTTGTTGGTATTGGTGGAGAGGGCGGTGCCATTGGCGGCCTGGGTGGCTACCAGGTTGGAGGGCGAAAAACCCAGGGAGGAGTTTGGGGTGAACAATGGGTTGGAGGTCTGATCACCCAGCATGGAGCCACCACCACCCAGGTTCATGGTATTGATCTGATCCTTGTGGTGTCCCAGAATCATGCCCCAGTTGATACCGCTCTGGAAACCGTTCCCCAACTCGACCTCAAGGATTTTCGCTTCGAGAATGACCTGGCGCTGAATATCCTGTTTTTGTTGTTCCAAGAAATATTCGATTTCACGCAATTCCGATGGATAGGCCCGAACGATCACATTGCCGGTTTGCGGCGATATGACCACCCGGCGCCCGGTCTGGGTGTTGCCCGACTCGTCCTGTTCGGCGCAACCGGTCACCATGC
Source organism: Magnetococcales bacterium (assembly GCA_015232645.1). Classification (GTDB taxonomy): domain Bacteria; phylum Pseudomonadota; class Magnetococcia; order Magnetococcales; family UBA8363; genus UBA8363. The sequence goes on from JADFZF010000339.1 coordinate 1,026, forward strand.
GGTCGGTATCGCGAGGGTTCCAACTGAGCAGTGTCTGGGAAATGGTATTTTTTGGCGTGGCTGCAGGGGTCGGCAGTGCGGGTCCGGTAGTGCCAGGCGCGGTCATCCCCGCAGGCAAAGGAATTCCGGCGATGGATTGGTTGGCGGAGGACTGAGGGGTGATTCCGGATCCAGCCGCTCCCGATGCGCCCGAAAGAAGGGAAGACGATTTGGTTTCCGGCGGGAAGAATCCCAACCCCAGAATACCACATAATGAATAAGTGAATTCGTCCCAGAAACTGGCATTCTGATCGGTTGTGACCTGGCTTCCGGAGGTATGAAAGCTTTGTGAACTGGTCTGGTTGCCCGTGGCATTGGCCATGGTATTGGAGGAGGTCTTGGTGCGACCGGAACTGATTTGAGTACTGGTCACCCCCCGGCGTTGCACCTGAAGATAGTTGACGTGATATTGCCGCGTCAACAGGCGGGTCGGTCCGATGAAATAGCCGTTGGCGGTCGACTCGCAATCATAGTCGTACATGCGACAGACCGTCTGGACCACTTGATGAACCGTGGCACGATGCATCGTCAGGCTGATATTGCCACGGACCTGGGGATGGACGATCAGGTTCAGTTTGGATTCGTCCGCCAGACCCAAAAAGAAGGTTCGTGCGGGGGTATCATCGACGATGATATCCAGCAGGGATCCGGAGGATCCCTTGGAGGTCTGACGGATCATCCCGGGGGTGTTCGTCTGGTCCCGTGGACCCGCACGGGCTGCGGAGTCCACGGGAGGGAGTAGAAGTTGATGGATACCATCGGGGATGGCGGTATCCATCAAGGCGGTTTCGGCACTGGATCGGGGGCGTTGCGAGGGAGTCCGGGCTTCGGCAGCGGCAACGGGGGCCGCTTGGCCATCCGATTCGGGACCAGGGTTCCAGAGGCAGCCCCCCACCAAGGACTGGGTCAAAAACAGGCCCAGGATTCCTGCCAGGTAGGGATGCAGTGGCCTGATTTTATCCATTTGTTGCATAATCGTGTTGACTGGATACGTTCATGATGGCCTCATGGGGCGATCTCTAGGGCTGCCCCGGGGCGGTGCGGCGGCGAATGGTGATTCCCTGTCCCGGTCGCAGTACCGCCATCTGTAGCTGAATGGGTTTGGCCTGGGAGACGCCACTCACCTCATTGCGACCGATGGCGGTGACTTTCAAGCCGTCGATGGTATCGCCGATGCGCACCAGCCGACCGTTGATCAATGCCTTGGCCTCTTGCCCACCCGTTCGTATCATTTGCACGATCCATTTTGACTCCGTTTCGTTTCCCGAGGTCGTTGCTGATCCCCCCTTGGCGGCCGGCGCTTCCATCATCAGGTCGTCCGGCGGACGGGAGGGGTCGAAAAAAGATTCCGCCCCTGCCAAATCGATGACGCCAACCCCGGCCAAACAGGCCACCAGTATCGAGGAAAGAATGGTTCCGATGGCTCCTGGAGACCTGGGAGACCATCGTCCAAGGCGATGGTGGCCAACTGCAATCCGGTTATTTCTCATCCACCCGATCAACTCCTCGAAGTTGGGCT
>JADFZF010000033.1 GCA_015232645.1 Magnetococcales bacterium
GTTAGATGAAAAACGTTTGAAAATAAATAATATTCCTGTCTAACTGTCGATCATTGGAACGGGTTGGTGGCGTGAAGGTATTTTAATTTCGCTGGCCGTTGATAAAAAAGGTTTTGGCTATGGACGATCCGACCCGAAAAGAGGGAGGTGTACCGGTGGGAGGTGACGAAAGTGACTGCCGCAGGGTTTTTGATCGGGCACTGCGCTTGTTGTCATTACGATCCCACGGGGTGGAAGAATTGCGGCAAAAACTCGTGGGCAGGGGTGAAAATCGGGAGGCAGTCGCTTATGCGCTGGCGGAATGCCTTCGTCTGGGATATCTGGACGATGCCGATCTTGTCTACCGCCGAACCATTGCCAGAATGACTGGCAAGGGGTACGGTCCCCACAAAATCAGAAATGAGTTGCTGCAGTTGGGCATAGCGCCGGAGCTGGTGGCCCGAGGTATGGCCAGGGCATTGGCGGAAGTTGACATCGAAGTCGTTGTAAAAAAAATATTTGTCAAACACTGCTCAAGGTGGATATCCTCCAGGGCCGCCATTCTGGACCGGAGCGCCCGCAAGCGGTGTTTTGATTATCTGTTTCGACGAGGTTTTGACACCGATACCATTCATCTGGTCTTGCCATGATCTCCCGGTGGAGCGACTTATGACAGGAAATGAAATTCGTCAACGATTCATCGATTTTTTCAAGAAATATGGTCATGAGGAAGTGCATTCTTCCAGCCTGATCCCTCAGAACGATCCGACCCTGCTTTTTACCAACGCCGGGATGAATCAGTTCAAGGGGATTTTTCTTGGGGAGGAGACCCCGGCTTTTTCCCGGGCGGTTTCCAGCCAAAAATGTTTGCGGGCTGGCGGCAAGCATAACGATTTGGAAAATGTCGGACGGACGGCGCGGCATCACACCTTTTTTGAGATGCTGGGTAATTTTTCTTTTGGCGATTACTTCAAGGACGAAGCCATTCCCATGGCCTGGGAATTGGTGACCGATGGTTTTGGCCTGCCATTGGAAAGCCTGTTGGTGACGGTCTACGCCGAGGATCAGCAAGCGTATGATATATGGCATAAGAAAGTTGGGTTGCCGAAGGAGAAAATTTTACGTATTGCCACTTCGGATAATTTTTGGTCCATGGGTCCGACGGGACCGTGTGGTCCCTGTTCCGAAATTTTTTATGATCATGGCCCCGATGTTCCCGGCGGACCTCCCGGATCGGAAGATTCCGAGGGGGATCGTTTCATGGAAATATGGAACCTGGTTTTCATGCAATACGACCGGATGGAGAATGGCGATCTGCGTCCGTTGCCCAAGCCGTGCATTGATACCGGAGCCGGGCTGGAACGGCTTGCGGCCATCCTGCAGGGGCGTCGGAACAATTACGACTCCGACCTATTTTTGCCATTGATTCAGGCGGTTGCCCGGCAGACGGGGGTTTTTGCCCATGATCCGCAGCATGTGGTATCGTTACGGGTCATTGCCGATCATTTGCGTGCCGTGACATTCCTGATTGCCGATGGTGTTCTGCCATCCAATGAGGGTCGGGGGTATGTCCTCCGGCGCATCATGCGCCGGGCCATGAGGCATGGGCGTCTGTTGGGAATGGCGGAACCTTTCCTGCATCTTCTGGTTCCCGATTTGATCCGTCTGATGGGGGGGTATTATCCTGAGCTGGAAGCCCAACGAACGGTCGGGATGAAGGTGATCGAGAACGAGGAAAAACGCTTTATCCAAACGTTGGATGGTGGGTTGAAACATTTGGAGGAGGCGGTGAAATCTCTGCCAGCAGGGGGTCGGCTGGAAGGAGAGACGATCTTTTCCTTGTACGATACCTACGGTTTTCCGGTTGATTTGACCGCCGATATTTTGCGTGACCGTGGTATCGGGCTGGACATGGACGGGTTTGAACGGCACATGGCGGAACAACGGGCCCGGGCCCGGGCCGCCTGGGTCGGATCGGGGGACGAGCGGGTCGCGGCGGTGTATCATGAATTGCGTGAACGTTTTGGTGCCACCGATTTTCTCGGATACGCCATGGAAACAGCTCAAGCGGGAGTCCTGGCGATCCTCAAGGAGGGTGTTCAGGTTTCGCAACTGTCCGCCGGGGAAGAGGGGGTCGTATTGGTGAATCAGACCCCGTTTTATGGTGAATCGGGGGGACAGGTGGGGGATATTGGTTCGATTCAATCGACGCATGGACGTTTCGTCGTGCATGACACCCGCAAACCCCTTCCGGACATGGTCAGCCATCATGGGAAAATGCTTCAGGGAACCCTGAACACCGACGATGCCGTGACCATGATCGTCGATGCCCAGGCACGTCTGGCGGTGCGTCGGCATCATACGGCGACCCATTATCTGCACCATGCCCTGAGGCAGGTCCTTGGATCGCATGTCAAACAGGCGGGTTCTCACGTGGCAGCGGATCGGTTGCGGTTCGACTTCTCCCATTACCAGGCTTTGGAATCCCAGGAACTGGAACGGGTGGAGGAAATGGTCAATCTGGGACTGCTGGCCAACGATCACCAGGAAACCACGGTCATGACCCCCGACGAGGCCATCGCCGCCGGTGCCATGGCCCTGTTTGGTGAGAAATACGGTGCCGAGGTCCGGGTTGTACGCATCGGGCCGACCATGGAACTCTGCGGCGGGACCCATGTCAGACGTTCGGGTGACATCGGACTGTTTCGCATCATCTCCGAAAGCGCGGTATCGGCCGGAGTCCGGCGCATCGAAGCGGTCGCGGGCCATGTCGCCCGGCAGAGTTATCAGAGGGACTTCAATTGTCTCAGGGCCAGCGCTACCTTGTTGAAGCTGCCACCGGCCCAGGTGGAGGAGGGGGTGCGCAAACTGTTGCAACGGCAGAAGGAACTGGAACGGGAATTGGCCAAGATGCAAAGTGCCATGTCGGGCAACATGGTGGATACCCTGGTGGCCGCGGCGCAAACCATCGCCGGTGTTCCCTATATCGGTCAACAGGTGGAAGGGTTGGAAACGGGGGCTTTGCGCGACCTGATCGACCGGTTGAAGGACAAACTTGGATCAGGGATCATTTTCTTGGCGTTACCGCAACAGGACAAGGTCAATCTGGTGTCCGGGGTAACGAAGGATCTGACCAAAAGGGTGGCGGCAGGCGATTTGATGCGTTACGTTGCCGAGAAGCTGGGCGGCAAAGGGGGAGGCCGTCCCGATTTGGCTCAGGGAGGCGGTTCCCGGGTCGATCTGCTGCCCGAGGTCATGGGACAAATTCCGGAGTGGCTGAAGGAGAAATTGACGTGACCGAGAATAGTTGGGATAGGCAATGTCCCCATTGCGGGGAAAAAATGAAAAAATGGTGGGCCAACGCCAACGAGTTTGGCGATGGTTTGGGGTTCTGCACCAACGTCATGCTGGTCTGCTTCAATGATGAATGTCCTATGTACGTCAAGGGTTGGAATACATTGTATGACCGTTATAAACGCATCGGTTCGGTGCGTTATTTTTTCTCGCCGGACGATGGTGACTCCGGGGTGTTGCCGGTGGCGCACAAGGATGCACTCAAGGGGGATATTGTCGAGGAGTAACGCTTGATGATGACACGGCGGGTGTATTTGACCGGGGCAACGGCTTCTTACTTTTTATTGACGTTACCGTTGTTGGAATCCTTTGCCCAGCACGCCAGGCCGGGAGAGACCCTGTACGTCTGCGATTATGGTCTTTCCGAAGCGCAGAGGAATTTTTTGCGTCGCAAAGGTCAGTTGCTGGAACGGCCTTCCTCGTTGGCGCCCAATCTGCACCCCTATCGTTACAAGGCTTCCATGGGACTGTTTGCCCAGGCCCATGGATTGGATGCTGATGCGGTGGTATGGATTGACAGCGATTGCCTGGTGACCGGGCCGTTGACTCAGGCGATCGATCAGGTCCTGGCCAGTTATGATGATTCTCGAGATTTTTTGGCCATCTGTCAGGATATGGGGGGATCCATCGCCGACATCCTTCGAACCTTGCCGGTGGCCCCATTCGCCGACATGCTGGCCGATACCAACATTCCCTTGGAAAATCCGTATCTCAACTGTGCCGTATTCGTACTGCGTTGCCGCGACCTCCTCAAGGAGTGGCAGGAGCGGGTCAAGGATATCCAGGAGCACCCGTTGTTCGAGCAAAATCTATTGAATATTTTGGCGTATGACCGATTGAAGGAGATTCGATTATTGGATCGGGAGGTGTGGAACGTTCACGATCTTGATTTGGATCGTCTGCAAGTGCGCAAAGATTCGCAAACGGACCAGGCTACGGTTTACCTTGGCAGTAAGGAGGTGCTCGTGGTTCATGCCACCTCCTACGAAGGCCGCACCGTTTTGTTTCGGCCCATTCGACTGCCCGTGACCCAGGGGTATGCCATTGATGGCTTGATCCGTTTGGTGAACAATCCGCCGGTTCGGGATCTGTTTTTGAGTGCCACGACGTGGTATCTGGTCAAGAATAAGAAGGATTTGATCGATTCCGGGGTGGCCGTCAAGGTGGGTCGGGACTGAAGGCCGGGTGGTGGCAACGGGGGCCCGGGGGAAGGCTTGAAGGTTTGGCCCCGAACTTTGCCGGGATGGGGTCAGCCCTTTTCCGTTGGCATGAGCGGAGGTTTATTTTGGTTTCTTCCTGCGCCGCATCATGGAAAAAACGATCCGAACTTCCTGAATTCTCAAGATCCAGGCCGTCGCAAAATAGACACTGGACGCGGTGAACACCGTGGCGGTAAGAACGAGGGTACGGAAACTCAGTGAATAGCCCCGGTTTTCCAAATAGGGTAAGGCAGCAACAAGGATGACGGTCATGATCAGGCTGGCGGCGATGGTCTTGCCGAACATGGTCCAAAAACCGGGTTTGGGGGAGAAGCCGGTTTTTTGATGCAGCCTGTGCAGCAGCAGGCTGGCATTCAGCAGAGCCGAAAGGGAGGTGGCCAGGGCGAGCCCCGCATGCTGCAGGGGAAACATGAAAACGATATTGAGCACCGAATTGGAGATCATGGCGGTAATGGCGATGCGCACCGGGGTGCGGGTATCCTTGAGGGCGTAGAATGCGGGGGCGGTGACTTTGACGAGGGAATAGAAGGTCAGACCGATGCTGTAGGCGAAGAGGGCCTGCGCGGCCTGACGGGTGGTATCGGCGGTGAAGGCGCCGCGTTCGAACAGGAGAGCCACCAGGGGTTCCCGTAGGAGGATCAGAGCCACCGTGGCAGGAATGTTGAGGAGTAAAGTGAAGCGCAGGCCGATATCCAACTGTTCATGCAGGCCGTCGATATCCCCGGCGGCGGCGCGGGCGGACAAGGCGGGAAGGATGGCGGTGGCCATGGCGATGCCGACCAATCCCAGGGGAAATTCGACCAGGCGGTCGGCGTAGTAGAGGTAGGAAATGGAACCTTCGGGAAGCCAGGAGGCGATGAACAGATCGAAAAGGAGATTGATCTGCGCCACCGAGACCCCCAGGACCGAAGGACCCATGAGGTTGAGGGTACGAGCGATGGCGGGATGTTTGGGATCCCAACGCCAGGAAAAGCCCATGCCTATTTTTTTCAAGGCGGGCCATTGCATGGCCAATTGGGTAACGCCGCCCAGGAAGACGCCGATGGCGAGACCGGCGGAAGGTTCATCGAGGTGAGGTGACAGGAAGAGGGCGCAGCCGATCATGCAGATATTCAGGAGCATGGGGGTTGCGGCGGGGACGCCGAAATGGTCGTGGCTGTTGAGGATGCCGCCGGCCAGGGCCACCAGGGCGATGAACAGGATGTAGGGGAAGGTGATGCGGGTCAGATCGATGGTCAGTTGAATTTTTTCCGGATTGCCGTTGAATCCCGGGGCCAGGAGGTAGATCAGCCAGGGCATGGCGGCGAGACAGATCAGGACCAACAGGGTCAGGACCACCAGGAGGGCGGTGAAGACGGCGCAGACCGCCTCGTGAGTTTCTTTTCTGTCGCCGCGGACCAAATAGTCGGAAAACACCGGGACGAAGGCGGTACTGAAAGCCCCTTCGGCAAACAGGCGGCGCAAGAAATTGGGTAATTTCAGGGCGACGATGAAAGCGTCGGCCCCCATGCCGGCGCCAAACCCCCGGGCGATGACGATATCGCGGGCAAAGCCCAGCAGACGGGAAAAGAAGGTGAAGAAACTGACGACCCCCACGGAACGTAGCAAGGAATGGGTGGAGGTGGTTGGTGGATTTTCGGCCGGGGATACGTTGGAATGCGACACGATGGAATAAATCCTTTGACGCGGGCTGGGTAAATTTGTCAAACTGCCGTGTTTATATACCCAAATGGGGTTTGGGGGTAGGTTTTCGATTGCATCCGGGTTCCCCACGAGTCGTTGTCGTACGCATTGTTGTCCTGACAGTGTTGTGGTTTTTGGCAGAGTGGATGCACCAACTGAACCTTGAGAACGAGATTTCCAGATCGGATAAAGGAGTCCAATTTCCGTGGCCAATATCAAATCCGCCATCAAACGTAACCGTCAAACGGTCAAGCTGACCCAACGTAACCGGGAAGACAAGTCACGCTATCGCACCTACGCCAAGAAGGTCCTGGAGGCCATCAAGGGGGGAAATGTTGAGGGGGCCCGGGAGGCATTGCGTGAAGCGACATCCGTCATTGCCATCACGGCACGCAAGGGGGTGATCCATCGCAACCAGGCAGCCCGGAGGATCAGCCGTCTCAATGCTCGGGTGAAAGCCATGGCGGCGCCACAGGCCTGAGCCGGGAAAGTCCTATCGGTCCGGACCCCCCGGGTTCGAGCCCGAATGAGCCTTCCGGGGTGTTTGATTACCAATTCAAAACGTTGGTCGCATCGAAAGAGTCCAGAACCCGTGGAAGGGTTGTCCCATCCCTTCAACCACCGGTGGTTTTCGGCCAATGCGGTGCACCAGGATGGTCACAGGAACCCCGCATGAGGCAGCACCAGGCTTGACCTGCATGGCTTGAAATGGCCCGGCCCCCCTGAGTGGCTTAACTGATGCGACAATCATGAAGATATTCCATGGAATTTTCCGAACTACCCATCCCTGAAGCTGTTTTGGCAGGGATTCGGGAGGCTGGGTATGTGACTTGTACCCCGATTCAGTCCCTAACGCTTCCTTTGACACTGAATGGCAGGGATGTGGCGGGGCAAGCCCAAACCGGCACGGGCAAAACGGCAGCCTTTTTGATCGCCGCCCTGAGTCGTTTATCGGGCAAGCCGAACCGGAGTCATCCAAAGGCATCCGATTCGGGAGAGTCTCTCCATGATGCTGCCCATCCAACCCCACACCATCCGGATCGATCGCCGTGCAGCCACCCTCGTTGTCTGATTATTGCCCCGACGCGGGAGTTGGTGGTGCAAATCGAACGCGACGCCCGCCTGCTTGCGGCATTGACCGAGTACAAAATCGCAGCGGTGTATGGAGGAGTCGATTACGATAAACAAAAACAACTCTTGCTTGGGGGCCACATTGATATCCTGATCGGCACCCCGGGACGCCTGATCGATTTTTATAAACAGAAAGCCTATCGGGTCGACAGTGTGGAATCCTTGGTCATCGACGAAGCGGACCGCATGTTCGATATGGGATTCATCGCCGATCTGCGTTATCTTCTCCGGCGGCTGCCTTCGTACGAAAACAGGCTGTCCATGTTGTTTTCTGCAACCTTGTCTTACCGGTCGCAGGAACTTTCTTACGAATTCATGAATTCTCCGGCCATCCTGGCTACGGAATCGGACGTGCGCACCGTGGTTCAGGTGGAGCAGGCCTTGTACCATGTCGAGGGACGACGCAAGGTCAGTCTTCTGGTGGGGCTGCTGCATCGCGATTTGAAGGATCGACCGGATGGGGTAAGTGGTCGGATCATGATTTTCGTCAATACCAAACGCGCCGGAGAATTTTTGAGAAAATGGCTGCGGGCCAATGGCATTCATGCCGGGTATCTGTCTGGGGATGTTCCACAGTCGGTGCGACTGCGGGTATTGCAGCGGTTTGGTGATGGTTTGCTGCCGGTCCTGATCGCCACCGATGTGGCAGGACGCGGATTGCATATCGAAGGGGTGACTCATGTGGTCAATTTCGACCTTCCGGAGAACCCGGAGGATTATGTTCACCGCATAGGTCGCACCGCGAGGGCCGGAGCCAAGGGGGACGCCATTTCCCTGGTGGACGAGGATGGTGTGTACCATCTTGAAGCCATTGAAAATTTTATCGGCGTCAAAGTGGCTACGCAACCGGATGATCCTGAGTTGTATGCCAGCCTGGTTCGCCCATCCAGCGAGGAGGGTGCTTCAAAACATTCAACAATGGAGATGACCGGCAGGAATCGGCGGGGGAGAAACCCTCGAAGGAAAAGTGCCAATTGCGGGATGGGTGCCAGCCAGGCGAGCGTTGATCAGGTGACGACCCCGATCATTGCGGCTGCGGAGGGGGAGCAACACGGGCCGTCGCAGGCGGGGGGCGCGGTAACCCCAAGGAAGCGGCGGCGGCGGCGTAAAAGAACGGTCGGAGCAGGCGTTACCGAACCGCCCGCGGTAGCGGAAATCACCCCACCTGCGGGTGATTGAAGGGGCGGAGGAGTCATCCGTGCGCGTCGAGGGTGGAACGTGCCAAATCAACCAATTCCCAGTTGAAAGAGAAAAACATGACTGAACAACAGCAGCCTACCAACCAACCCATATTCAGCGTCGAGCGGCTTTACATCAAGGATTTGTCTTTTGAAAACCCCAATGCCCCCGAGGTTTACCAGCGTAGCAGCGACCCGACCGTTGAATTCAACCTGGGTACGGGAGTCAAGCCGAAGGGGGATGATCGTTATGAGGTCACCTTGCAGATCAACGCCCGGGTCAAGCATGGTGAAGATGTGTTGTTTCTGGTGGATGTGACCTATGCGGGATTGTTTTTGCTCAGGAACCTTCCACAGGAGCATCTGGAGCCTACATTGGGCATTGAATGCCCGCACATCATTTTTCCCTATGCCCGCCGGGTGATTTCCGACATGGTGACCGAAGGTGGATTCAAACCAATGGTTTTGGATCCCATTAATTTTGCCGCTCTTTATCATCAATCCAGAGAGCAGGGGGCCATGGATAATTAGCAGGCCCGGGCAATCAGGTGGGTAGGATGGATCTGCGATGGAGCGTGATCCTTCCCAGGGAGCTTGGAGAGGCAATCAGGTGTTTTTGTAGTAAAGTTGATCACGAGATGGTTGGTCATGGACGGAGGGATAGACTTCCAGGATCGATAAGAGGCTGCGTACCCGGGACCAATGACCGGGCAGGACGTCGGGATCCAAGGTAGGGGGCGGCCCGTGGCAATCGATCATCGGTGGTGATCATGTTGTGAATTGGTTGTAGTGGAGTCTCCTGGTCGGGTCTGCCGGAAGGGTTTTGTCATCAACGCACGTACCGTGTTTTTCTTCTGGGCCAGACGATGTCTGGCTGCAAGCCCGTGGAGCGATCGGACGACCCCGAGAGGGCTGACGAGCCGCGCGATGGCCGTCGAGCCGATCGCTATTGAGCCGAATCGTAATCAAATCATGTTCCTGAAGCCGGTTGTCGATTATATGACCGCCTGACGATCCGGAAAGGCACCTTTCAAGCGGTGTGCCATCCATGGCCAACAACACGACGGCTTCCTTAACCGTCTATTGGATCCTCTTCGTGTCTTGATTGGCCTTAGTTTGATAGTCAATAGACCTAAGTCTTTAAAATATGTTGCTTTTTTAAGAGTGGAGTCGCAGCTAACCCGCGCGGCGTTTTCTTGAAGGAGCCATTATGTTGGCATGGATCATCGATGTATTGCACATGTGGCGACCGGTTTATATCCTTCTATTTTCCGTAGCTATCTCAGAAATAGTTTCCGTCATCATTGTCAGTATCGCCAGCTTGTGGTTTCACGGGGAGATCAGGACCGACTTTGTCATGACAGGTATTTTTACCGCCATGATTACCTCGGTATTGGTGGTGGCTATTTTGTTGAAACTGATTGGTTTGCTCCGCGATGCTAGGCAAGCGGTACAGAAGAATGCCGAATTGCTTAATCAAACACAAAAAATTTGTAAGACCGGCGGATGGGAATACGATCCAATTACAAAAAAAATATTATGGACCGATGAGATTTATAGAATCTACGATATTAAACCTGGCACCGATCCCAATGAAGTCAATATCGATGATCTCTATGGTGAAAAAGACGCGGCAACACTCAAACAGGCCCTTTCCAAAGCTGTCGAGTTGGGAGAATCCTACGCTCTGGAACTATTGTTTGCTAGTGCCAGCGGACAAAACAAATGGTTGCACATGCACGCTCGTACCGAAGGTATCAACAAGCGGGTCCATCGCGTCGTCGGTGTCGTTCAGGACGTGACTGAACGAAAAAGATTGGAGAAGGATTTGCTCCAGGCCAAGGAAGCGGCAGAAGTTGCCAGCAAAGAAAAAAGCAATTTTCTGGCAAATATCAGTCATGAGATTCGTACTCCGATGAATGTGATCATGGCCATGGGAGAATTGCTCAAGGAATCGTCCCTGACGTCTGATCAAAGGGAACATGTGGAACTTCTGCATAAGGCGGGCAGCAACCTGTTGGCTTTGATCAATCAGGTCCTGGATTTGGCAAAGATCGAGGCAGGGCGTTTGGAGATAGTCGGGGAACCGATCCAAATTCGCGAACTTTTAGGCAATATCGAAGGGATGATGCGCATTCTGGCGGAAAAAAAAGGGCTGGAACTGATTTATTTGTTGGACCAGTCGTTGCCTGTCTGGATGTTTCTGGATGGCATGCGCCTGAACCAGGTACTGCTTAACCTCCTGGGCAACGCGATCAAGTTTACCGGACAGGGAAAAGTCGTCTTCCATGGGAAAACGACCCCTTCTCAAGACACCTTGTATCTCTCCATCGAGGATACGGGCATCGGTTTGGACCCGAAGCAACTGGAGAATGTTTTTCATCCTTTTACCCAGGCGGATACCAGTACCACCCGTCGATACGGCGGGACGGGTTTGGGACTCGCCATCTCCAGGCAGTTGGTGGAATTGATGGGGGGGCGCCTTTGGGCGGAAAGTCGCCTCGGTCAGGGCAGTACATTCCATGTGGTTTTACCATTGCGTCCTTGTGTGTCACCACCCACATCCACGGTGCAAGCGATCTCTTCCGGAGATGTCGGTTCCGGAGATGTCGGTGGGCGGCCACTTCAGCTGCTTTTGGTGGATGATTCCGAGGATAACCAAATAGTCACCACTGCTCTACTAAAGAATGCCAACTATCGTGTACGGATCGTCAACAATGGTGAAGAGGCCCTGAAAGAGGTTCATGAGCATGATTTCGACCTGATTTTAATGGATATGCAAATGCCTGTCATGGATGGGTACACCGCCACCCGCTTGATTCGCCAATGGGAAAAAGAGACTGGACGTCTTCCTGTGCCCATTATCGCCCTAACGGCCCATGCTTTTGAAGACGAGGAAAAAAAGAGTCTCTCTGCCGGATGCAATGTCCATCTGACCAAGCCGGTCAGGAAGGATAAGTTATTGGGAGTAATTCAGCAAGTACAACGATCTGGGGCGGGATAGTCTTTCCAGCGGTGCCTGGGCGAAGCTCCAAAGGTTTGTTTTGATTCGTCCAGCCCCCCAAAGCCTGAAAAAAGAACCGGCGGGGGCGAGTCCAGGGGCATTGTGCGCGATCAGCCAGGATGGTGATTGCCGGGTTTCAAGATTTTGGCATGTGCTTTTCCCCGATTGGGGGGCAACAACTGAAGGGGGCAAAACATCCGTGGCAGGCCTCTGAGGCTCGTCCCAAAGTCATGGGATCAGCTCTTTCCCCGACCATCTCATGATCCTGACCGTTGCATCAGGGGAAGAGACCACGACTCCAGCGCGTCATGGGCCTCCGGTTACGTTGGGCCGCATCCACCATGGGGTTGAAAGGGGGACCTTCGCCAATAAAATTTTGATCCCCAGGAAGATTGGTCCCAAGTTGATGATTTTGTCTGGCGGCAATGAGACGTCGAGTCAAGAGAGGTTCGCCAATGGATGGTTTTTTGAGAAGTGTGAACGGACCGACGACGTGAATGGGTAGGACCGCTCCTTCAAGCTGGTCCCAGTATGGAAAATCCATCCCTTTCAGGGCAGCCTGGGCATCGGCGGTAAAGGTATAATCAACGGTCATATTGACCAGATCCGCCTCTCCTTTGCCTTTGATAACGGCCGAGTGGGAAATTGCTAGCAGGTCACTGTTGGTCAGCCGTCCCTGGGAGGCGCGAGCGGTGGCGGTGAGTTCTGTAATGGTGGTCTTGGCCGTGCCGTCGTTGACGGGATCATCCACCGGGGCGACCACCGGGCGACCATCCACGGCAAAGGCAATCTGTCGAATCGACTCGGTGAGATCGATCCCCTGCAATGCGGCATTCTTCATTCCCAGCCAGTAGGACCCTTTCAAATTTTTTCTGGCGCTTGCGAAGTCCTTGCCCGAAGTTTCCACTTGGCCCGAGAGATCCATGGTCCCCGACAACCAGTTGACTCCGGCGATGGCGGATAGGAATGGCTGGAGTTGAATTCCCTTCATTTCCTTTTCGACCAGAAGTTTGGGGTCGGAGCCGTGATTGTCCACCTGAATCTTTTGTTTCCATTCCCCCTGATAGAGCCGGAAGCGGAAGGGATCCAGTGTCAAGACGCCATCCTGACCTTTCATGTGCAACTGAAAATCTTCGAGAGTCGCCCCCGAAACCCGGACCTGGCCTCCGGTCAGGGATCCTTCGATGCTGAGATCTTTTGGCCACCGTCCCAGAAGGCCGGCCAAGGATATTTCTGGGACCAACATGGCCGTTAGTGGTTTGGCCTCGGGGTAGCGGCTGCCACCCTCGACCAGATTCCAGTAACGATCAAGATCAATGCCGTCCAGGGAGAGGGCGAAGCGTGCTTCGGGGTGTTGCGCCCGTTGCCACGAGCCGTTGCCTTCCACTCGGGTTGCGGCATCCAGATTGATCAGGAAATGGTCGGCGCGCACGCCGTCCTTGTTGGCTTGAAAGGTGGCCTCCACGGATCCTTTGAACGACTGTTGGGCATCCATGGCTCGCGGCAGGGGCTGGCCCAGAGCAACGAACAGAGCCTTGGGATCGAAAGGTTGAGTTCGCAGATTGCCTTGGGCGTTGATGGCCGTTACCCCCTCGAGCAACCCCTGGAGGACCAGGTCGCCCTGGAGTCGGGTATCGGCAGGGCCGTCGGCCTGGAGGTTGGACAGGGTCAACAAGTCGGGCAGTGCCTGCCAGGTCAACGCCGACCGCAAACGGACATTCAGCCCGGCGGGGGGCAGGTCGTCGGAGTGAATTTTGAAGGTCAGCCGGGCATCGGTCATGGTCCCCTTGGCGGCGTCGATGTCCCATTCGGTCGTCCCTTTGACCACGACGTCGAGATCTCTGAGAGCATAGCGGGTAAACCAACCGGTGATTCCCCATTCGAGGTCATGGAGGGTGATGTTGCGACGTTTCATGTCCAGGGAAACGTCCGAGGTCATGCGGCACTCGGCTTCACGCAGGAAAAAGCGGTCGGATTGACTGGAGAGGGAAAGGTGGGTGTTCTTCAATTCCAGCAGGTTACCATTTTTGTGGACGTTGTAGTCCAGGGAGATGCGTCCGTGGATGGCATCGTTGTGCCATTTCCAGTTGCCATTCAGTTCGAGTTCCGCCGCATCGTTGCTCAGGGATCGGCTGACCACGGAAAAATTTTCCAAGGAATAGCTGGCATCCTTTTTATAGTCATGCCAATGGAATTTGGCCCCTTGTAACTGAATCCCCCCTCTGGCGATGGCCGAGAATCCCGACAGGCCGACCTGAATAGCTAAGGAATCTTCGGTATCGTCGAGTTCGGTCTCTGGTTTGTGTCCGAGGGCGATCATGGACAGGCTTTCAGAAAGGTTGGGCCAGTTGGTGGAGCCATCCACCTTGCGCTCCAGGGTGACTTCCAGGTTATCGACGGAGAGTTCGCGGATATCGAGTTGTCCCAAGAGCAAGCCGATGCCACGGACGACCATGGTGGCTCCTTCGAAATCGGCTAGGTGAGGTTGGGAAAACCCTGAGGGATTTTCGATATAGGAGCGGCCCAGAGTGATGGTGGTATCGGGAAGAAATGAAAACTTCAGATCCCCCTTGATGGTCAGGGGATATCCGGTTTTTTGTTTGAAGACCTGCGCGATCTTGCCTTTGACGACTCCAGAATCCAAGGCGGCAGGTAGAACCAGATAGGCGACCACAACCAGAATCGCAGTCAGGACCAGTCCGGCGATGACGCCAGAGACGATCCTCTTTCTCATCGGCGGCTTCCCGAGGCGAGAAAGTCCAGCAGGCCTCTCAGACCGGTAGCCATATCGGTAGTGGCCGTCTGCGCGAGGTGTAGCGATGCGTATGAGGGATCACCCAGAGAGTGGTGGATATCACCGGGTCTGGGGTCGGCATGGACGATAGGCACGTGATTGTCAGCCTCCTGGAATAGGATCTGCACGAGCTGGTTCAGAGAGGTCTGACGGCCGGTGCAAACATTGTATATCTCTGGATTGTGTCGTCCCCGGCCCATTCCTGCAAGCAAAAAATGCACGACATCGTTCACATGGACAAAATCGCGGGTCTGAGTGCCATTGCCGAAGATGGTGATGGGCTGCCCGGTGCGAATTTTGGCGGCGAAGATGGAGATGACCCCCGAGTAGGGGGAGGCGGGGTCCTGGCGGGGTCCGAAGACGTTGAAGAAGCGTAATCCGACCGTGGGGACGTCATGAACCCGGGTGGCGACGGCGGCGTGGAGTTCGGAGCCCAATTTGTCGGCACCGTAGGCGGTGAGTGGTCGGGTCGAGCTGATTTCCGCCAGGGGGATGGCGGTGTTATTGCCGTAGACCGCGGCGGAGGAGGCATAGACGACAGGGAGGGGGGCGCATCCTGATCCGGCCCGTCGAGCGGCCTCGAACACCTGGATGGAGCCGGTTTGGTTGATATGATGGGTCGCCACCCATTCTTCATTGGAGCGTGCCACCGAAGCGATGGCGGCCAGATGCCAACATCCGGAAACTCCAGACATTGCTTCGGAAACGGCCTGGGGATCGGTGACACTGCCGACCACCAGGTCCACCCCGTCGGGAAGGTTGTGTCGGTGGCCGGTGGACAGGTCGTCCAGAACGCGGACTTCATCGCCGCGTTGGATCAGGGCGTCAGCCAAGTGCGAACCGATGAATCCACAGCCTCCGGTGATGAGATAGCGGGCCATATTAAACCGACGCTCCCGGGGGATGGCAATTCGACCGGCGTCGCCGGTCATGGGGATGGGCGGGATGAGGCCTGGGAAGGAGCTTCGCCGTTCGGGAGTCAAGGATGGACGATAATGAAAGTTCGGGTGGAGCCATGGGCGCAGCCGGGTGGAAAGTGTTTCCCAGGGGCACCCACCCTGAACGATTGCGGTTCAGGGTGGGCTGAAGGGTGGGGTTGGGCCCAATCAGGATAGGCGCAAACGTTCCACCGGTTTGCCCTGGTCGAGGTGTTCATCGAAAATGGTTTTGACATCCTCGGGTTTGACCCGTCCGTACCAAACCCCGTCGGGGTAGACCACAACCGTGGGCCCGCGGTCACAGGGACCCATGCAGAAGGTGCCGGTGACCTGGACTTTTTCAAACAGACCCCGTCTTTCGACTTCACCGGCGAGCGCTTCATAGACACTGCCAGCACCCGATGATCCACAGGAACCTCGGGGATGTCCGGCTGGTCTTTGATTCATACAGACAAAGATGTGGTGTTTGGGCTTCATGGTCGCATAACTCCTGATTGAACCTCGTCGTCAGGGAACAGACGAGAAAATATTCATGGAAGAACCTCGCTTGCAGCGGATTTTGGTTGCTGGCGACGCGAATGTCAATTCATCCTCACGAATTCGCAGGCCTCTCGACGAGCATCCTTGAACTTTATGTCCCCATTGATTTACCATTGCCAGCGAGTGACGAAGCTTCGTGACCATCAACATCAATTTGATGCGTGGTCCCTTGTCGTTCAAGTGGATCATGATATACTAATATTGCCCTGTTGCCCTCGTGCGCCTGGACTGGGGGACGGATGGTATTGATGGTATGTTCTGTTCGACACCCGACGTCATTGCCTGCGTACAAAAAACATCTTAATCCAAGGAGTTGTCTATTATGCCAAGCTTTGAACTTAATGGCCGTACCTACGAAACTGACGAAGATGGATACCTGATCAACCTCTCCGACTGGAACGAAGAGGTCGCGGCCTACGTCGCCAAGCAGGAAAATGTCGAGATGTCCGAGAATCATTGGGAGGTCATTAATTTCCTTCGTGAATATTACGAGGAATACAAAATCGCTCCGATGATCCGGATCCTCACCAAAGCCATTGGCAAAAAGCTTGGCAAGGATAAGGGCAATACCAAGTATCTTTATGATCTTTATCCAGGCGGACCGGCCAAGCAAGCTTGTAAGATTGCCGGGCTTCCCAAGCCCACCGGGTGCGTCTGACAGCCTGCCAACTTCCTGGGCTCTCCTCGAGGGAAGGGTGTTCAGACCCTGCGGGAGATGCCCAGGGGGGCGCTCAGGCTGACTGCCAGCGTCACCGGCCCGGATCTTCAACCTCAGCCGCGTGGTGCATGTCCTTTTCAGGGCTTGTCGATATCGATTCAACCTCAGGATCCCGCTCATCTCTTGACAAGGTTGAGAGTGTCCGGGAGCGAATGCAATCCTATTGATCAAGCTTTCTGGTCCGGTTGGCCCCTTGTTTGGGCGGGGAATGGGGCTTGTGGTGTATCAGGTTCTGATCGTCGGTGCCAAGCGCTCTCCCGGAGCGCCGAAGCCACCGTGGCCACCCCAAGACAGTCAGCTCCTGATGTCAAACTTATCTTAATCGTGGACAAGTCGGATGCTGACCTACCTTACCTACACCGTTTTGGTGGTTTTTGTTGCCGGGTTTTTATGGAAAATCATCCTTTACGCCCGATCACCGGCACCGCTGCTGATTCCCACCACCCCCGCCCCTGTGACCAAGGGGGGAGTCCGGTTGCGGCTCATACGAGAAGTCGTTTTTTTTGAGAGTCTTTTCAAAGCCGACAAACTGCTGTGGGCGTTAGGCTATGCCTTTCATATCACCCTGGCATTGGTCCTGGTTCGTCATATTCGTTACTTCTTTGAACGCATGCCCCCTTATTTCGAACATTATCAAATTATAGGCCAGTTGGCGGGGGTGGCCATGGTGGGTGCCTTGGGCTTGCTGTGGGCCCGACGTTTCTTGATCGATCGGGTGCGTCATATTTCCTCCAAGGCGGATCACCTGATTTTGGTGTTGCTGTTGGGGATCGGCGTCTCGGGACTGCTGATGGACTACGTGCTTCGCCCCGATATCATCGCCATCAAGCGTGCCATGACCACCTTATGGACTTCGCCAGCGGCGGCGCTTTCGGTGACAGGCCCCGGGGATGTCATCTTCATCCTTCATCTGGCGATGGTGTTTGTTTTGCTCTTGATCATCCCTTTCAGCAAGTTGACGCATATGGAAGGGATTTTCTTCAGCCCCACCCGCAACCAGGTGGATAATCCAAGGGAAAAGCGGCACGTCAACCCCTGGAGTGCCGATTGACGGCGTCAGCGCCGCGATTCCGTCATTTTTCCTGTCAGCATCAAAATTATCAAGGAATCACCGATGGCCAATGATCATGAGGTCCCCGAAATCCACGACGATATCGAAACCCCTGCCTTGAAGCCGGGCAGTATGGGTCACCTGTCTCCCTATCCTGCTCTGGAAAAGCATATGAAGCCTTTGGGGTTTCCCGATGCCAGGGTACCGGAGTGGGAAAAACGCGGCGTGGAAAAACTGGGGGAAATGCTTAAAAAGTATCGTTCCCTCCAGGTCTACATGGACATTTGTGTCAAATGCGGCGCTTGCACCGACAAATGTCATTATTTTCTCGGCACCGGCGATCCCAACAACATGCCCGTGCAACGGGCCGAATTGATGCGCAGTGTCTACCGACGCTATTTTACCGCGGCCGGTCGCATGTTCCCCGGGTTGGTCAATGCCAGGGACTTCAACGAAGAGACCCTCAACCTTTGGTTCACCTATTACCATCAATGTTCGCAATGCCGTCGGTGCTCCCTGTATTGTCCCTATGGCATCGACACCGCGGAAATTTCCATGGCGGCCCGGGAAATCATGGACGCCATTGGTGTCGGACATAAGTATACCACCGAGATCGTCGCCAAGGTTCACGATATCGGTAATAATCTGGGGATTCCCAAACCCGCTCTATCCGGAACCCTGCAGTTTCTTGAAGACGATATGTTGGAAAATACCGGTCATGAAATCAAGTTGCCTCTGGATCAGGAGGGGGCGGAGGTCCTTTTGGTGGCCCCGTCAGCCGACTTCTTCAGTGAACCGCACATCCAATCGCTCATGGGATATGCCAAGGTTTTCCATCAAGCCGGCATTTCCTATACCATCAGTTCCTACGCTTCCGAGGCGGCCAATTTCGGCATGTTCATCGGCAGTTTTGAGCAAAAGAAAAAAATCGCCAAGAGGATTGCCGAGCAGGCCAGAGCTTTGAAAGTCAAGAGGATCGTCGTCGGTGAATGCGGGCACGCATGGCGGGTGGCCTACAGCTTTTGGAATACCTTGAGCGGTCCTTTTGATTATTTGGATCCCCGGTATCCTGTGCCGCAGCATATCTGTGAATTTACCCATGACCTGATGACCCGGGGGGCGTTGAAATTCGACAAGGGCGCCAATGACGATTATGTGGTGACCATGCATGATTCCTGCAACGTGGCGCGCGCTTCGCGCATGGGGCCTAATCCCGGAGGGCAATTTACCATTCCTCGTGATCTGATCCGAGCCACTTGCAACCATTTTGTCGATATGGACGAAGATACGATCCATGAAAAAACATTGTGTTGTGGTGGCGGCGGCGGACTTTTGACCGACGAATTGATGGATCTGCGCATCCAGGGAGCGGCGCCTCGGGTGACCGCCTTGAAAAAAGTCATCAAGGAACACAAAGTCAATTTCCTGGCCTTGATTTGTGCCATCTGCAAGGCACAGTTCAATAAAATGCTCCCCATGTACGGCATCCCCATGGAGACTGTCGGGGGGGTGCATCAATTGGTAAGCAATGCCATTCAGCTCGGGGCCAACAAGGGTATTGTGTAATTGAAACGGAACAGGTCCCGTCATGCGCGACCTTGTTGTGAATTGATCCTGCCGCACTGCCCCCTTCCCAGTCGGGTTGGGAGCAGTGCCTGAGGCCTTCTCTCCCTGTTGTGGGATCAAGTCCAGTCTCAAATTGTAGACTTCAAGCGAAAAAGGTGGGAGCGGCCACCACAACCAACTTTTCTGGGTGACATCTCGAATATCACCCCAGAATGGTGGTCAACCCCTTTCCAGACCCGGTCCATCGATCAGACGATCCTGGTCGCTGATGCTTCGACCGGCCACCCCTTTTTGGGGGATATCCCGGTCGGGTCTGTCGGATATTCATGCCAAGGATGTGTATCATGACCCGTCGAAACCAGCGTTTGCCCGAACAGTTGCGTCCTGTGACCGTGACCCGTCCGTTTGTCGATCATGCCGAAGGATCGTGTCTGATTACCTGCGGTGGCACGCGGGTCTTGTGTACAGCCTCCATTGAAGAAAAGGTCCCTTTTTGGATGCGTGATCAGCAGCGGGGGTGGATCACCGCGGAGTATGGCATGCTGCCGCGCTCGACCCATCAACGCAGTGCCCGCGAGGCCAGCCGTGGCAAACAGTCGGGGCGAACCCTCGAGATTCAACGCCTGATCGGCCGTTCCATGCGGTCGGTCGTCAATCTGGAGTTGTTGGGAAAACGGACGATCTGGTTGGATTGCGATGTCATTCAGGCGGACGGTGGCACCCGGACCGCCTCCATCACCGGGGCATTCATTGCGCTGTCCGATGCTTGTCGTCACCTGCATGGTGGGGGGATCATTGCGGCATTTCCCATAACCGATCATGTCGCGGCGGTGAGCTGTGGTTTGGTGGATCAGACACCGCTGTTGGACCTGGATTACGAGGAGGATTCCCGCTGCCAGGCCGACATGAATTTCGTCATGACTGGTCGGGGGCAAATCGTGGAAATCCAGGGGACCGCTGAAGGGGCGCCGTTTTCTCGGGTCGATTTCAACAATATGCTGGCGTTGGCCGAAAAGGGGATCGTCGAGCTGATCGCCATGCAACATCGGACCCTTGGTGTCTGAAGCGGGCCAGACCGAGACAGCCTTGGGACAATCTCCCTGCTTCACCCCAGGGACGCGTCTCCACCAAGAGCTGTCGATTTATGTTCACCTTCCGTTTTGTATCCAAAAGTGCGTTTACTGTGCCTTTGACTCCGTCGTCGGTTCGGAAACGGACTTGCTCGCTTGGCACCAGGCCATCCTGAGGGACCTGGAGCTGC
Source organism: Magnetococcales bacterium (assembly GCA_015232645.1). Classification (GTDB taxonomy): domain Bacteria; phylum Pseudomonadota; class Magnetococcia; order Magnetococcales; family UBA8363; genus UBA8363. The sequence goes on from JADFZF010000033.1 coordinate 20,418, forward strand.
AGGCCTATCATCTGGCGCAGCGATATCAGTATGTTGTCTCTCTGTTTTTTGGTGGCGGGACCCCATCGCTGCTGTCTCCGCGGCTGATCGGGGAAATCATTGACCTTGTTCAAAGTCTTTGGACCTGTTCCACTTCCATGGAGATCACCATGGAGGCCAATCCAGAATCGGTCACCGAGGCCAAATTGCATGGTTGGCGTCGGGCGGGTGTCAATCGTTTGAGCCTGGGAGTGCAGGCCATGAGCGACCACCGTCTCTTTCTTCTCGGTCGTCCCCATGACAGCGCCATGGTGCAAAGGGCCTTTCAGGCGGCACGGACCGAGGGGTTTGACAACATCAATCTCGATTTGATCTACGGATCTCCGCAGCATACCCCGGAGCAATGGCGCTGGGAACTCGACCAGGCCATGGCTCTGGAGCCGGAGCATTTTTCTTGTTATTCCTTGAGTATTGAGCCTGGAACTCCCTTGGCTGAGCAGTTGTCATTGGGCCAGTGTGCTCTTCCCCCCGAGGATATATTGGAGACCATCCATTTTTTGACGGTCGAGAGCCTCGTCATTCAGGGATGGGAACGGTATGAAGTTTCCAATTATGCCCGCCCCGATTATTGTTGTCGGCATAACCTGGGGATTTGGCGTTCGGGAGATTATGTCGGCGTGGGACCGGCGGCTCACGGTAAAACCACCTTGGATGATTGGACCGAGGTTCGTACCGTCAATCATTGGCCGGTACAGCGGTATGTGCACGCGTTGGAACGGGGTGAGGTCCCTTTTCAGTGGGTCGAAGTTTCCAGTCGGAGGGAAGCGGCGGTTGATTGTCTGTTGATGGGATTGCGTTTGGCCTCCGGTATTCCTCGGCAGCTTTATTTGGACCGGGCTGGAGTTGATTTATTGGAGACCAAAGGGAGAGAGGTACAAATGTTAATCCAGGAGGGGTTATTGCACGTCGATACTGCAAGCATTCGTTTAAGCGCCAGAGGGATGGATCTTCTCAACAGTTGCCTGGAATGGTTGATATAGTTGGGCGATGCCCCAGGGTTTTCTCCAGCTATTGGTGGGTCTTGACCTGATGCTGGCATCAATTCGAACGTGGC
>JADFZF010000340.1 GCA_015232645.1 Magnetococcales bacterium
GTGCGCAACAGCACCAGGCGCCGGGTGGTGGCGAAAACATGGCCGAGAGCGATCTGGTCATGTTCCACGTGTTCCAGGGTGGCGGAAATAACGGCGATATCCGCAGGCCGAATCCGGCGGTGGGCATCGGCCACGGAGAAATCAAGCCGTTCAAAACCATCGGCACCGAAGGCTTCCTGGGCTATGGCCAGATAGGTCTCTGATATGTCGTAACCTTTGTAATTTGCCCTCGGTCCAAAATCGAGACAGCCACGATAAAAATGACCGACATTACAGCCAAAATCGTTGATGCGGATCGCATTGGTCCCAACCTGACCGATTTCCGGAAGATACTTGTGGATCAACGCGATGAATTGCTCGACCCAGATCAAACGCGGTTCTTGCAGACGTTTCCGCAACAGGTTGAGATAATAATCATTTTGCGTGTCGTGCCAATCCTGCCATTGTTCCTCGACTGTGGCCGGGGGTGAATTTTTGGAAGCATCCTCCCTAGTGACTTTGGGGGTATTCATTGCAGCATCTCCACAAGCTCGATGAGCACATTTTCAGGCCCGCGAGCGTAGATGACCTTGGCCGAGCCATCCGGGGAGGTCTGCGGTGCTGCCGGAAAGGTGACGCCATGTGGGGCCAGGGTTTGGCAAAAGTCATCCAGGTTGGCGACCGTCAGGGCAATATGAGTGAATCCGGTCGAAAACGGGGTTCCATTCCATGAAGGTTCGTGGGGATGGGAATGGAAGTGCAGCAATTCGAGCATGTTGCCGTCGGGCGCGGTGAGTTTGGCGGTGGTGACACGCACGCCGATCAGCCCCATCATGGCGTCCATGTGTGGTCCTGATTCCTCCATGAGTCGCGCCACCTTGAATCCCATGGGGCCCGTCCAGAAAGCCAGTGCCCGGTCCAGGTCGGCAACCACCAAGCCGGTATGACGGATGGCGGTAATCATGAGGCGTCGATCTCCGCGATCGCCTCGCCAAGGACTTCCACCCCTTCCAACAGGGCGGCATCGGAAATGGTCAACGGTGGACCGATTTTGATGGACTCGCGACCCGTATGTACCACCAGCAATCCTTTCTGCATGCAGCGTTCAGCAACGAGACTGGTAAAAGGTCCGTCCGCTTCACCCGTGGCCGGGGAGTGGAACAGGACGGCGGCGATCATTCCCTTGCCCAGGACGCGGGAGATGCGGTGAGGGAATCGTTGCCGCAACCCCTCCAGGGTGGAAAACAGAAGATCGCCTTTGCGCGCTGCTTCGGTGACTAGGTGGCGGTCCTCCAGTTCTTGCAGCACCGCCATGCCCGCGGCACAAACCAGAGGGTTGGCCGAATGGGTACTGCTCATGTTGCCGACATCGGGCAGGTCCATGATCTCCCCCCGTCCCAGGACTCCGGACAGCGGCACTCCACCACCCATCCCCTTGCCGCAGCAGATGAGATCGGGGGTCACTTCGTAATGCAGATAACCGAATGTCCGACCCGTCCGGCCAAAACCGGATTGCATCTCATCAAAGGCAAGCAATATCCCATTTTTGCGACATGAATTTTCGATGGCCTGGAGGAATTCCTTGGGATAAAAGACTGCCCCCCATCCCTGGAAGGTTTCGAGCATGAATCCTGCAATATCCTGGGCCAGATCGATACCCTGTCCGCCGAGGCGTTCCAGACCTTGGGTCAGGAAGGCTTCGGGCGTCGTCCCTTCCAGGGACCATGGGTAGGGAAAAGGGATGTGGTGAATATCCTGGTCCTGGTAGCCGATCCAGTCGCGTTGCGCCAGGTTGCTGCTCAACATTTGCGCCCCCATGGTCCGCCCGTGCCAGTTGCCTTCGATACAGATGATGCCACGGCGTCGCTTGCCAACCTTTTGTGCCTGCATGCGCATGAGCTTGATGCCTGCCTCGGTGGCTTCGGTCCCCGCCGACAGCAGAAAGGCCTTGGTGAATGGGGCGCCGGCAAACGCCACCAATCGTTCGAGATAACTGGCCCTGATTTCGTTGCCATAGGCGTAGCAGCTGTAGAGTGGTCGGTCCACGACCGCCTTGATCGCTGCCGACACCCGGGCATTGGAATGTCCGACATTGGCGACGAAGATGGTCGAAGTGAAGTCGATCCACTTGTTATCCGCCGCATCGTAGATGTTGAAATCTTCGGCTCGGTCCCAGACCAGTGGCAACTGACCGTGCATGGAACGTGATTCCACTCGGTCCAGTCGTTCGAGGATGGCGCGCGTCCCAGGGGCCGGTATGGCGGTCTGGATGCGACGGTTCGGGGTGTTGACGTGGGGCACCGTCTGTGGATCTCGGGAAAATTGATGGCCAGCCATGGTTTTGTTCCTCAGGCAAACAGGTCCGTGGCGACTGCGGGCGCCCGGGACAGTTGGTATTCAAGGAAATGGAAATCTTCTTCGGTATCGACTTCGGGGGCGACGGGCGTAATGAATGGCAACACCCAGTGGCCATGCAGTAGTTTTTTTTGACGGATGAACGCGGTGGATAATACATCCACGTAGCCGTTGGCCACGTAGGTGGAAGGAAATTGCTGCCGGGCGTTGTTGGCGGCATCCAAATCGGTGCTGTCGGCTCCGACCC
>JADFZF010000341.1 GCA_015232645.1 Magnetococcales bacterium
AACTGTTTGAAGAATTGGCCAATGATGTCGACATCAATCCTATTAAACGCTCTGCCATGCTGGTAGAGGTTGGTAACTTATGGATAAGCCTGCATCAATCTTTACGAGCCATTGACGCCTACAGGCGCGCATTCACTTGGGAGGAGGAAAACGAGCTGTTTGAATACGAACATAGCGGTACAAGTTTGGTCCGCCTGGCAGAAACGTACCTGGACCTGGGTGAATTTGGCAATTTTCAGCGAACATGGCAACAAGCCATCGCCGTGTTCCGCTCCCGATCCGACGATGGCAACCTGGCCCTGGCCTACGCTCTCGAAGCCAAAGCTTACATGAGGCTGGCCGGAATTCTGGCAGCGGGCGAATCGGACGAGATGAAGAAGCGGTTTGTCCATTCTCTTCAAGTCCTCCCTTCTGGAGACCGTTTGACAGCCATTCTGGAACAATTAAACAAGCCCGATCCCTCCAAAGACAACGGTTCCATCCTTCGCGATTTGCAAGCCCTTGGAGAGCGTTCCCGCTCACCGTTGGAACAGGCTTCCATAGACGTTTTGGTTGGCATGGCCTTCATGGAGCAAAAAAGACAACCAGAAGCCATGGACCACCAATTCTGGAACAACATTCTGAACCCATTCGCCAGAGCTTTGATGATTTTCCAGAAGGAGAACAATTTTCTTGAAACAGCATTCGTATTCAAGAATATTGCATCCATGTATTTTACGCGAGAGTTGCACAATATTATTGATGAAAATAAAATAATAAGCAAGAAAAATGCTGAATACATGGATAACAAGCAGTTCGAACGCGCCAGAATTTCCTGCTATCATGCTATGGAAACAATCAATAAAATATATCTTTATTCGCCAGAGGCCCAGGCGCAGGCTCTTCTCGGTATTTACCTCAATCTGGCCATGGTCAACGTTGGCGAGAAAAAATTCCTGAACGCTTTTGAATGGGCCATGCGGGCCAAGGAATTGGCAAAGAAATCAGAAGATAAAAAAATAGTACAAGACGTACTGGCCAAGTTGAACCAACTGCGCGTTCGAGGTGTTTTTTAGAGGTGCTTCCATGAAGCGAAAACCAAACCGAGTGACCACCATCATCATTCTTCTCATCATGGTCGGGTCCGTGATGATTTTCGACGCAAGAGCCGGCAATGCCATGACTGACCTTAAGGAATTGAGGCCTGGCATCGTACGCATTTTAAGCGTCATTGGTTCCGACAAGGCACGCACAGGAACGGGCTTCGTTCTCAATCGTCATGGCATTATTGTGACGAGCTACCCAATGGCCAGTCTGGGAATCAAAGTATTGGTGGATGTGGGTACCGACGGTCAAAGCCAACGTCCGGCAGTCGTCCTGTGGACATCGCGTGAGCATGATCTATCCATCCTGAGCGTGGCGGGTATATGGGAACACCCGGTCACTTTAGCGGCAATGCCGCCAGAAACCGGCACACCTGTTCAGGTCGTTGGCTTTGCAAAAGGATTGTCCCAATTCCAAACCCAAGGCCGAATTCCTGAACCGGAAACGTTCAAAGGAATCATTCGTGGCCATTCCGTGTTTTCCATACCGGGGAGATCCATCCAAAGCCCTCTGATTCTTCATGATGCTCACAGTCCCATCGGGGCCAGTGGTGGCCCATTGCTCAATACCTGCGGCCAAGTGGTGGGTCTGCAAAGATCTCCGCAAAGGCTGTTGCTACCCAACGACGCCGAAAACATCCAGGATGAAAATGCGATCGCAGCAACGCCCGTGGCCACTCTGATCGCCATCCTGGAAAAACAGAATATCGCCTTCACGGTAGCCAAAGCATCTTGTTCAGCTCAACCGGGAAATAACTCGCCACCTTCCCCGGATTCGTCACCATCGGGTCCAGCGAAGGAAAATCCACCCTCCGGGTCCAAGACCGAAACGGAAATGCATGGGATATGGATCGATCTGGCCATAGGCCTGCTGATTGTTGCGGCTTTGCTCTTGATCCTCTGGCTTACCCTGAGCAGACTGAAAACTCAAAAAAAAATATCAACCAATAAGAGAAAAATAATTGCAGCTACAGCAAGAGGGTGGTACCTGACCTCAACAGACCCAAGTGGAAAGTCTGTGGTCATCAAATTATCCGAACGCGAGCTAAGGAACGCTCCGCAAGGGGTGATACTGGGACGTGAGCCAGGGAAATACATAAAGACCATTTCCGACGGCAGCATTTCCAGGCAACATGCCCGGTTGACTGTATCGCATGAGCTGTTGTTTCTTGAGGACCTGGGGTCCACCAATGGCACCTTCGTCGGCGGACAACGCCTGCAGCCATTTCAACCAGTACCCATCAGCCTTGGCGACAAGTGCCAACTCGGGAAAATATTTTTTATCCTGAGATCATGTTGACGGGTTGGCTCATGAGGAGGCGTGAAGCCGTAGAATTTTTATATCAACAATGAAATCAATTTTTTATTTTGACTGAAGCAGCAAAGTTGTAAAATAAAAATCGATGAATGAAGTCCTAGAGGGACGGGAAGATACGGGAGAGGGTTTGGAGGATAGTCATGTCTGAAGAGATCCAGTCCAGAACTGGTGAAGAGG
>JADFZF010000342.1 GCA_015232645.1 Magnetococcales bacterium
TACAGCATTGAAAAATAACAGATTGGCGAAACAGTCGTTGATAATAGTCCTGAAGGACGATAAACTGTACTTATCGTAGCTCAGGAGCCGCCAGAATCGCGCACTATTTCAACGGAAAACGCCCATTTGTGAGGATGCCATGGACACCGATCTCCCTGCCCGAATCGCCGACGCCGCCCTCTCATTCCAGGTCAATGGGTACATTGCGGCGGCCATGGCCAAGAGAACCACGGCGGCCTATCAACGTGATCTCCTCCGGTTCTTGGACTGGGGCGGACAGATACCGGCAGCACCAGAGACGCTCGCCACCTACCTGAGCACCCACGCCGAGAGCCACAAGGCATCCACGCTGATTCGTTGGATGGTCTCGATCTCCAAGGCCCACACCACTCAGGGGATGGCGGACCCCACGAAAACCGAGTTGGTCAAAGTCGTCATCAAGGGCATCAGGCGCACCCATGGCTCCCAGCAGAGGCAAGTCACCCCCGCCATCCGGGAGGACATCATCGCCATGGTGAAGAACGCCACGGGGGCAGGCCCGAAGGAGACGAGAGACCGGGCTTTGCTTCTGCTGGGCTTCGCGGGGGCATTCCGCAGATCAGAACTGGTTGCCCTGAACGTCGAAGACATCCAGGAGGTACGCGAGGGCTTGACCATCACCCTCCAACGGAGCAAAACCGACCAGGAGGGCTGTGGTCGCAAGATCGGCATCCCCTTCGCCCGTGGGGCGCATTGCCCAGTAAAGGCCATCCAATCCTGGCTCCAGGTTGCGGGCATCACCGAGGGGCCGATCTTCCGGGGCGTGGACCGTCATGGCAATGTGGGCGAACGCCTGTCGAATCATGCCGTGGCCAGGATCATCAAAGCATGGGCTGAAAAAGCGGGGTTGGACCCTGCGGACTACGCGGGGCACAGTCTGCGGTCTGGCTTGGTGACCAGTGCCGCCAACGCCGGGATCGCCAACCACAAAATCAGAGCGCAAACCGGCCACAAAGGTGATACTATGCTGAACCGCTATATCCGGGACGGCCAGATGTTCGTGGACAATGCCGCCGGTATTCTCTGACCCAGGGGGCTGGGTGTGGCGCATCAAACGTTGTCTTGTTGCAATGAATGCAGGCATGGGTATCGTGGTGGCCGGATGCGTACCGTCCCTGGGGCGGAATCAAATCGAGATGGGGTGGACATGGCAAAGAAACGACTGCTTCTGGCTCTGCTGCCGACGATGATCCTTTTGGATGGGGGGCCACCCCTGTTGGCCGCGCCACCACCTGACCATCCCACTGTGGATCAGGCTGCCCGCATGCTGGACATCCCGGCTCAATCGCCTGCGCATCATGGCAAGCTGTTGGAGATCTTCGACAGCAACAACTACAGCTACATGCGCGTCTCTCATCCCCAGGAGCAGGAACGTTGGCTGGCTGCGCCGCGCACGCCCTTGGCGATCGGCACCCTGGTCCGCTACGGAGATGGGAAACGCATAGAAAATTTCTACAGCAAGGTGTGGCAACGGACGTTCCCGGTGATTTACTTTGTCGGCGAGATGGCGGTCGATCCCGCCCCGTGAGGATGCGGGATTCTTTGGCGCAGAAGGGGCTGAATGCAAAGCACTTGATATCCCAGTGTCCCAATGTCCCAGGGCGGACCCCATTGAGCATCGGGTTGTTCTTGGATGACGACCGATCAAGAATACTACAGGAATAGGGGATCGGATATGATGGGTCTGATGGTCATGGTGATGGGAGGGATGCTTTATACCGGCGACAACCTCTCCACCCCTGCGGGTTCAAACCAACACCAGACAGCTCCTCCAGTCACCGGGCGCAAACTGGAAGACGTACTCAACACGCCCCGGATGATCAGGAACGGGGTGATGGAGCCGACTGAGACCGAGAAGTTGGAGAAGGCCCAAGAAATGCTGGATGTGCTGCGCCGCAATGGCAAACTGGGCCACGATCACCGCAATGGCACTCGATCAGGGTATGGATATGACCGCAGCCGTGATTGGGAATCTGGAGACTGATTGCGATTCGAATGGTACCGCAGCAGGGGCTTGAATCTTATCGGATTGACCAATTCCCTGTGCCCGGTTGGTTGGCTGGAGCAACAAGAGAAACACCGCCCTGTTGTGGGGGCGGTGGGGTGAGAAGGAGGTCGATGTTGCCGGGAAGCGTTGCTCATTCAGCGTAGTACGTTGTGAATGAACCGGGCGATCCCTGTTTGTTCGGCCCAACCATGCGCACGCGGTTGGTGCTGATATCCAGGCCCAGCTTCTTTTTGGCGATGGACAGGAACCCCCTGATGCTGTGAGGTTGCCAGCCAGTTGCCTCAGCGATCTGGGCGGTGGTGGCTCCCTCTGGGCGTTTCAACATTTCGATCACTTTGGACTGCTTGGTGTTTTCCCTGGTGCGGCGGGGTTTGATCTCTGCCAGGGATTGTTCGGCGGCGACGACATCCTGCTCAAAGTTGGCGGGGTCGGCCTCGTTGGATGCCTCGTCGGTGTGTGAGGCGTCGTCTTGATCGGCTTCCGAGACTGTCGGCAGGACTATGCTGGTGTCGATGGATTCATC
>JADFZF010000343.1 GCA_015232645.1 Magnetococcales bacterium
CGCCGCCAATCTGGACCATCTGTGGCAACACAATCCCGATTTCGTCAAACTCCAGCGCAGCGCCATCGAAAATGCGACCAAGTCGAAAAAGGCCAAGCGCATGTTGAGCCGGCTGGTATCGTTGCTGCACGCGTCGGGTGCTCTGGTTTTGATGGAAAAAATCGAAAACGAGGAAGAAGCGTTCCTGGCCCGCAAGGTGGAAGCAGACTTCTGCCAGGGCAAATATTGGGGCGAACATGTTTCCCGTCCCGTCCGCTGGAGTCCGGGCGACTCCCCGGGAAGCTTCCACAAGCTCGTCTCCCGGGCCGAGAAAAAATATTTCCAGGATCTGAAACACAACACCATGGAGATGGGAATCTTTTCCGGCGAATTCCAGGAATGTGCTTGGTCACTGGCCGATGGCGTCCCCTTGGAGACCGCGGCCCAGCCGCTCCTGGGATTGGATCGGGTGCTGCGGGTCTACCTGCTGGACAACAAAGGGGTGCAAAACGAAGAGAGTGTGTATCCCCATGGCCATGAGGAAAACCTCGACAAACGTTTCAAACCCATCCAACAACTCCGCGGCGCCACTGTGGCTCACCGCTCCGGTTTCCAGGATTCGGTACGGGAACCGGGCAAGGTTCACATGTCGCAGCCGTATCGTTCCATCGCCAGCCTGCAGACCGTGACCACGCTTTCGGTGACGGTCAACGTTGATGGCAAACCAGACATCCTTTGCTGCGACGTCCTTTGGCGTGAAGATGCCATCTGAGTCTCTGTCATCGACGGCCTGTTCGTGTCTGATCGGCCGGTAACCGGTCTGGGAAGGGGTGATCGCCCCTTCCCAACCGGCTCGAATCAGCTCTCAGGCCCTTGGTTCCTTTCTCCTGCACCCAAAAATCGCCGCTATTGATCTTCTCCGGAGGGTAGCAGTGCGTATCGCGACTCGTTTTCCGCCGATCGCGTCCGGAAAAGACTCGGCAACGACGTCTGAAGCTGCTGAACAGACATCCTGTTGTTGTTCCGTATCCAGCCCTGTTCCTGTTTCGAGCCTGCTTCAGGCTGGCCCACCTTCTTCCTGGAAAGGGAATTTTCGTGAATAATGCCTTGACGAATATCATACGAGAACAGTTGGTTCGCGATCGATTTCTTTCGGCCCGAAACGCCGGGGCCATTTCCACCCAACTCAATGTTGATGATCCTCTCCTTGGACTCAAACCAGGCGTATTGAAGCATCGCGAAGAGTATGAAGTGGATTTGCTGGTGTCCCCCTTGTTTACCCCCTCCATGGAGGATCGGGCCCAGTGCGAACCTTCTCTTCCCCTGGAAGGAATCACCTTGGAGGAAGAGCGGAATATCATTTCTCATCTGGTATCCGCAAATCTGCAATGCAAGGTTTTCTTCGGCGACGGCTTGACCGAGATGACCATTCCGGAAGTCGCCGTGGAGCGTCATGTCCACCTGCTGCGATTGAGCGTCCCAGTCAATCCCGACGTTCAAGCCCAATTGCAGCGCCTGGTGACGGGTCCCGATCTCTCCCTGGCCATGAGCTATGCCAGGAGCCAGATTTGGGTTCGGATTCCAGATCTGCTGGTCCTGTGCCTGAATAAAATGGTGGAAAAGAAAACTTTTGATCTGGAAAAGTTCGGCTTTTTACGTGATTTCGTCCGTTCCTACCATCCGAAGGATGGTCCGGCATTGATCCAAAGCTTGCACAACCTGGTGGAGTCGTACCATACCGACAGCACCCGACCGGTGTACAATCCCATGTTGGAAGATTACCAGGTTGGTGCCATCCGCTCGGCCCAATGTGATGAAACGGTACAAAAATACCGTATTCAGATGGCCAATGCCTTATTGGAAGACCTGCAATAGATTCTGTGGGACGTGGTCGGCCTCCCCTGGATTTTTTTGTCGCATCCGCTGGCGCCAGTGATACCGGTCTATGGCCAGACCGAGGCGACGGTGATCATGAACCCGGTCAAATCCAGACAGTCGGGGGATGCGGCCAATGTTTTCCGGCTGACGCTGGAGAATCACTGGGGCACCCATGTCGATACTCCGGCCCATTTCTTCGATCATGGACGGGCGGTGGCCGATTTCTCCCCGGAAGAATGGTTTTTTTCTTCCCCCTGGGTCATGGACATTCATGCCGGACCGGGGGAGATGATCGGTGTTGCCCCCTTCCAGGCTGTGGGAATGAGGTGTGATCTCATCCTGATCCGCAGTGGTTTTCAACGCTGGCGTGGTCAGGAGGCCTACAGCCATGACAATCCCGGGATCCTGCCCGAGGTCGGGCATTGGCTGCGGCGGCATCGACCGCGGGTTCGGGCAGTGGGAATGGATTTCGTTTCCATGACGGCACGGCGCCACCGGGCTGCGGGGCATGAGTGTCATCGTGCCTTCCTGGATCCGGAGGCTTTTGGCCGACCGATCCTTGTGATTGAGGACATGAATCTCGAAGGTGCGGAGGGTTTGGCTGAAGTGATCGTGGCCCCGTTGGTGGTCCGAGGAATCGACAGTGCTCCGTGTACGGTATTTGGACGGGGATTGGCCCGTAGATGCCATTCCGGGAAAGGGTAACCCGAT
>JADFZF010000344.1 GCA_015232645.1 Magnetococcales bacterium
TATGCTTGCAGATACACCAAGAGCAGGAAGGCGACAGGATATCCGCTGTCTATGCGAAATTTAACGCTTATGGGGGCCAGCCCCCGGGACGGGCGTCTCGAACCCGGCCATCCCTCATCCGGCTGAGCGACAAAGAACACGATCACCCCGCGCCGCACCGCAATCAAGCGTCGTGCCCCGGAAGGTGAGGAACATCCCTGCCTTGACGGTTTGCCCCATTCCCCTGGGGAGGGGAGCAGCCCTCTTTCCCAGCCCCGCCCGTCCATGGTTCAGGTCCGCGTTTTGGCCATCAGTCTCGGCACACGGGTCCTTCGCTGTCATTTGTAAAAACAATCGAAAAATGTCTAATTCTTTTCCATGATCGTCACGAATAAATGAGTATCCTTCGTGGGATCCAAAAATTATTGAATCTTTATCGTTATTGATTGCCCCGTGCCGCCGATGAGAGACCTCCATGAACAAGCCCGGTGATATTCACCAGAGGCTCGTCAACCTCAAAGCCCTCCTGGACCGCATCAATCGTGCCTGGGCGTCGCGAGATTATGAAGATCTCATGCTTTTTTTCGTCGAAATTTTTCCCTCCTTGTTCAAAGCGGAACGGTGTAGCGTATTTTTGACCGATGTCGATTCGGACGATATCTGGTTAAAATTTGGAACCGGCCTGAAGGAGAAGGAAATCATAGCCCCAAAGAGTGGCAGTATCGTTGGTCGAGCCATCATGAGCGGACAGGTGGTCATACAAGGGCGTCTGGATCAAATGGAGGGATTTCATCAACAGGCGGATAAGAAAACTGAATTTACCACCAGAAATATACTTTGCGTTCCCATTACCAGTATCGTCGGCAACTACGCTCTGGGTGCGGTGGAATTGTTGAATAAGCAGGAGCCGAATGATTTCAATAATGATGATGTTGTATTATTAAAGAGAATCGTTAAGTTTCTTGCGTTGTCCATCGAGAATAACAGGGAGAGTGAGGAGATTATCCGTATATCCCGGGGGATGCATGATGAAATCACCCGTACCGGTGAAATTCTCAAGGGGAAGCACAGATTCATCGCTGCCTCCCGTCCCATGCGGCAGGTTCTGGACATTTCTAGTAAAATTGGTCCGTTACCCGTGAATGTATTTATTACCGGAGCCAGTGGTACGGGAAAAGAGGTCATCGCCCGCCTGATTCACGAATCGACCGAAGATCGTCGTAACCGTCCCTTCGTGGCGGTCAGCTGTTCGTCCATCCCTGAAACGTTGATGGAAAGTGAATTTTTCGGCTATGAAAAGGGAGCGTTTACCGGGGCAGTCACGAGTCGCATGGGGCGTTTTGAAGAGGCCTCGGGGGGGACTCTGTTCCTGGATGAAATCGCCGACATGCCGCTGTCGATCCAACCCAAATTTCTCCGTGCCATCCAGGAAAACGAAGGGACACGCTTGGGTGGTCACAAGGTTCACCATTACCAATTCCGCATCATCAGTGCTTCAAGCCGCGATCTGCGCGAAGAAGTCAAAAAGGGGCGGTTTCGGGAAGACCTGTTTTTCAGATTGTTTTCTGTGGACATCACCATTCCGCCGCTGAACAAGCGTCGAGAAGATATCGTCCCCTTGGCATTGATGTTTTTGGATACAACCAATGCGCGGTTCAACAAGAACGTGCGGGGATTTTCCAGAGAGACCATGGAGTTGTTCGAAAGTTACGATTGGCCTGGCAATGTTCGCCAGCTGCAACATGAAGTGGAACGCCTGGTGGCCCTTACTCCGGACCATGAGACGATTTCCATCGATCAGTGTTCACTGCGGGGTCGTACGGGGGCCGAGGAGGAACCGGAGCCCGATTCCCTGTCGTTGCCGGAACACCGGCGTCGAATGGAGATCAGGCTGATTCTCAAGGCGTTGCAAAAGACCAGGGGCAACAAGATCCAGGCCGCGGGATTGCTGGATATCACCCGGCAGTCACTGCACAACAAGATCAAGCAGTACAAGTTGGAAAAAAGTTTGGGCCCTTCCTTCCATCTGCTTGAGGAATAACGTCAAGAGCCCGCTTGGCCGAAACCGGAAGCGTCTGGTTGCTCGCGATCCATGCGAACAACCAGACGAACGGTTATCGTGATATCGCCCAGCCCCGAGGGGGAGCGAATGGTTGATGAGGTGTCGCCTCAGGGTTGATACACCAGCACCAATCCGCCCAGAGGAGGCAACTTCAAGTTGAGTGAATAGGGGCGCCCATGGGCGGGAATTTCGTCGGAATGGACGTTGCCTTCGTTACCGACACCGCTGCCACAATATTCCTGGGCATCGCTGTTGATGCGCTCAACATAGATGCCGTGGTTGGGGACTCCGATACGATAATGATCCCGGACCACCGGGGTGAAATTGCATACCACCACCACCACCCCTTCGCTGTTTTTGTGACGTCGGATGTAGGAGATGACGCTTTGATCGGTATCGTGACAGTCGATCCACTCGAAGCCACCCGGTTCATGATCCAGGCCGTGGATATCGGGATTGGATTTGTACAACAGTCCCAGGTCGCGAACCAAGCTCCATACCCCGCGATGAAACGGAAC
>JADFZF010000345.1 GCA_015232645.1 Magnetococcales bacterium
GTAGGGGAAGTTTTACGAGTCACCCCGCGCGAGTTGCTCACCGATGAAACCCGCAACCTGATCCTTGCGCACAAACCCGAGCTGGTGGAGTTGCTCAGGGGGATGGCCGGAACCGGCAACCAGGTAACGGTACTACCCAGCACCGCGCCGACCGATCCCCAGGAATCATCCCCTGGCAGGGAAGCCGAAGACAACCCGGTGCCGGTGCCGGACGCCGATCCCCAGCAATGGGATGAAGACGCCTACCAGGAACGAGCGGCAATTGTTGAGCATGAAGCCGGGGTTCCACAAGCATGGGCTGAAGGTCTGGCGCAGTTATGCGCCATGGATCGACCAAAGGACATTTCGCCAAAACGATGGGAAGCAATCGTTGATGCGGCAGGCGTGTTCGTTGATCATTGGGCCGCGAAGGCATCATCCCTTGGCTGGGACTACCGCAGAAGTTTTTTGTGCCTGCCGCGATGGTCCGGCGGTCAGGTTCGGAAGCATGGGTTTGATCATGGTCTTGGCCGATGACCGGGTGACCCTTGAAAGCCTGGACACTGAAAAGGCTACCCTTCTGGTAGGCAACCGGGGGGCGCGGCAAGTTTTTCGTCGGGACTATTTCAACATGGACCGGTCGAAACTTCGACTGGTCTGGGAAACTCAAGAAGGAGACTGACTTGTGGATCATATCGACCAGATAATTGCGAACGCCAAAACATCAATCAACCCGCTTCGAGCGATCCGGGCATTTTGCATTCGATGCGTGGCGACTACGTATGTTGAAAAGGTTTGCATTGAACAAGATTGCCCGCTTTTCGACTTTCGGACGGGGGCGAATATGCGGAGGAGACGGGAACGCGAGCTGAACAAGGGAAATCCTTCAAAAAGGCCATTTCCCGTTCACAGAATCGCGCCTAAGCCACCAGGGGGGACTACCCCCTTGCCAAACGATTTGGAGCGAAACTAGAGCGTAAACCCGCTACCGTTTTGCGACTTTCTGACGTTATTTGGCTGGGCGTGGCATTCGTAGGAGAAGGCTGGGCAAGGCAAGGGGCGGGATCAGAAGGGGGCCATGATGGATGTGGTCCCTATTCAACGGGCTTAAAATCGAATCTTCCGGAAAAGAACACCGAAAACGGTGGGGTATCGCCGAAATGGTGATACCTTTTAGCCCAGGCTACTTCCCTGGTAGGGAAGGCGGAACTGTGTAACGCATCTCTTGGGTAGGAACGAACTGAACAGGTAAAGGCCATGCACGCATGAGTCCGAACAAGAGGCCGATCCCACCAAGAATCAGGGCACCCATCTTGATGACCATGCGCAGTTCCAGTTCCTTGAGCCTGGTTTCCATCTTGGTGTCCAGTTCCTTGAGCCTGGTTTCCATCTTGGTATCCAGTTCCTTGAGATCCCGTTGCAAATCGGCGCGGACAGTCTCAATGTCCCGCTGCAAATCGGCGCGGACAGTCTCAATGTCCCGCTGCAAATCGGCGCGGACCTTCTCAATGTCCCGCTTCAGCCCTGCCTCAACTTCGGCTAAATCTTTTTTAGTAGCCAGTCGCTCTTCAATCAGACTAACAATTGCTTCAGCCTGGATTGCGGCTTGTTGTTCCGTCAAGCCAGCATCACGAAGTTTCTTGACATAGGCATAAGAGTCGAATGCAACGGCGTTACCCATGGCGGTTTCCTCCTTCAGAAGATTCTACCCGACAACCTCCAACCACGTCCATCCCAATTGATAAGCGCCGCTCGGAGATACCCGGCCAGTGGGGGGGGGGATCTTCCTGGCAGGAATCATGCTGCCCCTTGATCCGATCCCCAGACAAGGGATAGAGTTTGCCCTAACGGGGCCGAAAACCCCAAATCAAGAAGCGGATCCGCACCCGTCAGTCATGCGGTATTTTTGTGCCTGAATTCCGGCATGCGTTCTGCTTGCCTGTCTTCCTGGCCGGGTGTGGGCGAATACAATACCCTTCCAAGGGGAATCAGTCCGCCGTCTTCTTGCGGTTTTCGGCACCCGGTCTATCAACCTCCCCGAAAGGAGCAAGAAGCCCATGACCACCACCTATCCCACCAGCATTCAAGTTTTCGAGAAAGACAAACTGCGTTTGGTTGATACCGAACTATTGCGCGGTGCCGACGCCGGACCGTACCAGAAACGGCACCAGCTTTCCGAACAGAGCACCTTCGACGACGGCCAAGCGTTGTTGGAGGAATTGCGAATGCTCGCCTTTGCACGGCGTCAACAAGGCCATGGAATCATGCCAGAAGAGTTGCTACCGTTCCTGGAAGACATCAACGCCGTGCTGGTACGTGGGGGAAGCACTATTGCAAACCACTTTCTTTCGCTCGAACTCGCACAAAACAGATTGCGAGGCTGGCTTGGGCCGAAGATGAAGTGTTGGTGACGATACTTGTCGGCATTACCACGGGGGAGGCCCTGGATTTCTTCTCCTGGGCGGCACCCCTGGTCCAACGTAATTTTGGCCGCGTAAAAATCTGGTTCCATGCGCGCTTTACGAAAGGGGGCGACCATAAGAATATTCTGATTGGCACTTTTATTGCTATAGCATCGG
>JADFZF010000346.1 GCA_015232645.1 Magnetococcales bacterium
ATGGGCGCTCGTTTCGGCGATTCGGAAAACCCCCTGCTGGTCTCGGTGCGCTCCGGGGCGCGGGTCTCCATGCCCGGAATGATGGATACCGTTCTGAACCTGGGCCTCAACGACACCACGGTCCAAGGAATGATCAAACGGACCAATGATCCGCGTTTCGCCTACGACTCCTATCGTCGCTTCGTCCAGATGTACTCCAACGTGGTGCTGGGCGTCGAACACCACAATTTCGAGCACATGCTCAAACACATGAAAGAACACGCCGGCAAGGTCGAAGATACCTCCGTCACCGCCGACGAATGGAAGGATCTGGTCGCCAAATACAAAGCCAAAGTGAAGGAAGTCACCGGCGTCCCCTTCCCGGAAAATCCTCAGGACCAACTGTGGGGCGCCATCGGGGCGGTGTTCAACTCCTGGACCATCCCCCGGGCCGTCACCTATCGCCGTCTCAACAGCATCCCCGAAGACTGGGGAACCGCCGTCAACGTCCAGGCCATGGTGTTCGGCAACATGGGTAACGACTGCGCCACCGGTGTCGCTTTCACCCGCGACCCCAGCACCGGCGACAACCGCTTCTTCGGCGAATACCTCATCAATGCCCAGGGGGAAGACGTGGTGGCGGGAATCCGTACACCGCAACAAATCACCATCGAAGGCAAAAACCTCAATGGTTCCAACCTCCCCGCCATGGAAGAATCCATGCCGGAGCTGTTCAAGGAACTCTACGCGGTGCAACGGCGTCTGGAACTGCACTATCGCGACATGCAGGACATCGAATTCACCATTCAGCGCAATAAACTCTGGTTGCTGCAAACCCGCAATGGCAAGCGGACCGCCAAGGCGGCCATGAAGATCGCTGTGCAGATGGTCCATGAAGGATTGATCAATACCCGCGAAGCGGTCTTGCGCGTCGCTCCCGAATCCCTCGACCAACTGTTGCATCCCACTCTGGATCCCAAAGCCAAGAAAATCATCATCGGCAAAGGTTTAGCCGCATCTCCAGGCGCTGCCACCGGCAAGGTCGTGTTCGACGCCGACGAAGCCGAACTCTGGACCAACGGCGGCCAGGCGGTCATGCTGGTCCGCGAGGAAACCAGTCCCGAGGATATCCACGGCATGCATTCCGCCAAGGGGATCATCACTGCTCGCGGCGGCATGACCTCCCACGCTGCCGTGGTCGCCCGCGGCATGGGGCGGCCGTGCGTATCAGGCTGCTCGGCCATGCACATCAACATGGAGAAGGAACTGTTCACCCTGGGTGGGGCGACGGTGCAAAAAGGGGACTGGGTCACCATTGATGGTTCCACCGGTGAAATCATGCTGGGCCAGGTACCGACGATCAATCCCGAATTGGCCGGTGACTTTGGTGTCTTCATGGAGTGGGTCGATGGCTTTACCCGGATGAAAGTCCGGGCCAATGCCGATACCCCCGATGACGCCCGGGTGGCCCGCAGCTTCGGTGCCCAAGGGATCGGCCTCTGCCGGACCGAGCACATGTTCTTCGGCGCCGAACGGATCATCCACATGCGCGGTATGATCCTTGCCGATACCGACGAAGAGCGCCGTCGCGCCATCGAAAAAATTCTCCCCTTGCAACGCGCCGATTTCGAAGGGCTCTTCCGGGAAATGCGTGGCTTGCCGGTGACCATCCGCCTGCTCGACCCGCCTCTGCACGAGTTCATCCCCCACGATGCCGAAGGTCAAAGCGAGGTGGCGCTGGTTTTCGGCATGCCCGTGGACAAGGTAAAACAACGGGTGGAGAGCCTCAAAGAGTTCAACCCCATGCTCGGTCATCGCGGCTGTCGCCTGGGGATCAGCTTTCCGGAAATCTATGAAATGCAGGTCCGGGCCATCATGGAAGCCGCCTGCCACATGGTAAAAACCGAAGGCTTTGAGATCGTTCCCGAAATCATGATCCCGCTGGTTGGGGTTGAATCGGAGCTGAAATTCCTCAAGAATCGTGCGGTTACCGTATGTGAATCGGTTATGAAGGAATACGGGATCACCCTGGAATACCACATCGGCACCATGATCGAACTCCCCCGAGCCGCACTCATCGCCGATCAACTGGCCCATACTGCCGAATTTTTCTCCTTCGGCACCAACGACCTCACCCAGACCACCATGGGTATTTCCCGTGACGATGCTGGTCCGTTCCTGCAAGAGTATCTGCGTAAAAATCTCATTGCCAAGGATCCGTTCGTCAGTATCGATCAATCGGGGGTCGGCCTGCTCGTCAAAATGGCGGCTGGCAAGGGTCGCGAAACCCGTCCCAACATCAAGCTGGGAATTTGCGGTGAGCACGGCGGGGATCCCGATTCCATCTACTTCTTTGAATCGGTCGGATTGGATTATGTCTCCTGTTCACCCTACCGGGTACCCATCGCCCGCTTGGCTGCTGCTCTGGCTGCCCTGAAAAGCTGACGCTAAACAACTTGGTTGAACCGATCGTAGTAGGTAGATTCATCATTGCACCCCTCATTTGAGGGGTGCTTTTTTTTTTAGAAAAATGATTATTCAGACCCCCTACCGTCGGGAT
>JADFZF010000347.1 GCA_015232645.1 Magnetococcales bacterium
GACCGGATCCGCAACGAATCCTATTCATCGGTCGTCTGGAACGGGAAAAAAACCTGTTTGCCCTGGTGGAAGCCCTGGCTGGATTGACTGTCGAACTATGGATCGTCGGCGACGGCCATGAACGTCAAGCCCTGGAAACCCTGGCCCGCGAACGGCAGGTCAACGTCCATTTCCTCGGGATTCGCCCGCACGCCGAACTGCCAGCTCTTCTCAACGGCGCCAGCGCCTTCATTCTCCCCTCTCTCTGGGAAGGGCATCCGAAAACATTGCTCGAAGCCATGTCCTGCGGCCTCCCCTGCATCGGCAGCACCATCCCCGCCATACGCGGCGTCCTCACCCATGGGGTCAACGGCTGGTTGTGCGATCCCAATGCGTCATCGATCCATCAAGCCATCAAGGAAATCATGACTCAACCAATCCTGCGTGAACAACTGGGGCAACAGGCCCGGGCCTATGCCGTGGATCATCTCGGCCTGGAGGGGGTGGTCCGACTGGAACTTGACCTGTACCGCCAACTCCTGCCGCACCGCCAGCCGTGAGATTCCCTTGGTGAACCGCCCGATCGTTTCCGTTCTCACGAGTGTGCATAATGGCGCCCCGTTTTTGCCCAGGGCCATCGAGAGCATCCTGAAACAAACTCTGTTCGCCTTCGAGTTCATACTCATCGATGATGCCTCCACCGATACCTCCCTGGCGATCATTCGGCATTGGGCGCAACGAGACGAACGCATCGTTCCCGTGGTCAATGAGACCAATTTGGGGTTGACCCGCTCCCTCAATCGCGGAATCGGCCTGGCGCGCGGCCGGTACATCGCCCGGCAAGATGCGGACGATTGGTCCCATCCCGAACGTCTGGCGACTCAGGTGCGCTTTTTGGAGGCTCATCCCGACATCGGTCTGTTGGGGAGTGCCGCCTGGTTGGTTGATCCCCAGGAGGGCCGGGAGCCTCGGGCCGTTATCCCACCCCTGAACCATACGGAGCTGTGCTGGTGGATTCTATGCCTCAATCCATTTTTTCACTCATCGGTCATGGTGGACCGTCATCTCCTTCAGACCCATCCTTATGACGAGTCCATGCGTTATGGCCAGGATTTTGAGCTATGGGGGCGATTGCTTCAGGTGACCCGGGGGGCCAATCTCGCCGAGCCCCTGGTTTCCATCCACCGCCACGACGACCGCATCAGCGTCAAGCATGCCATCCAACAAAGGCAGCTGGCCCACGGGGTTGTTCACAAGCATGTGCGCCGATGGTTGCCCGACGCCTGCTGGGATGAAGAAACCATCCGCCAGGTGCGACGCATCATGGCCAGCCCATGGCCCACCCCCCCTGAATCGTCCCGATCCTGGGAAGACGTTTTGCAACTGTTTCATCTTTTTTCTCGCCAAGACCACCTCGACCGCCAGGTGATGGCAACTATCGAACGGCAACTGCTCAAACATCTGCTTCTGAGCCTTTTCTCCTCTCCCAGGCTGCGACCGGAATGGACCTTGCTCCAGGCGATGATCCGCCGACATCCTCGCACCCTCGTGGAGCTGGCATGGAAGTATTTGATAAAATCAATGTGAGTACTGCAAGATTACAGACCCAAGAGCGTCGGAAGGAATATCATGTTATCCAGCCAATAATCGGGTGCGGCCGCCGCCAGACGTTGCCGATTATGACAACCAAAGGTGACGGCGCAGGAAGCGACTCCCGCATTCCTGGCCATGAGGATATCAAAGTCAGTATCACCGACCATCAGGGTCTCATTGGGCGAGAAACCACTCTGATCAAGGATTTGGGTAAGCATGGCAGGATGGGGCTTGCTGGGGGCGGAATCCGCCGTCTGAAAGAAAGTGAACCACGATTCAAGATCGTGGGCACGCAAGGACCGCTCCAGTCCCGCTTTCGACTTGCCCGTGGCCACCGCCAACACCATGCCGGCCTCGTACAACAACCGCAAAGTTTCAGCCACTCCGGAAAACAGAGGCGCCTCGGTCAACCCCTGGCTGGCAAGCCGGCGAAATTCCTCTTTGTAGGCCAATGCCAGGGATCGCCAAACCGCCTCGGTGGCCTCGGGGAGCAGATGGGCAAAGGCGGTCTCCAGAGACAAGCCGACGATACCGGCCACTTCCTGACGGCTGAAGGCGCGGTCAAAGCCTCGATTCCTCATGGCCTGATTGATCGTCCGCCAAATGTTGTCCAGACTGTCCATGAGTGTGCCGTCACAATCAAAAACGACCAGATTGAAACGATGCGATGGGGATGAGGATGGAGGGGTCATGGCTGGTCAAGATGACTCAATAAGGGGATCCGATCGTGATGGTCATCATCATACAACCGCTCTATGGCAACCGGATACCCATGAAGATGCAATTTTTCTTGACATGCGGTGTCATACCCTGGGCAAAAAAATATCTTCCAAAGACTGGTGAAGATCGGAACGTGTCAATGAGAATGAGACACTCGCTTCTAATTCTACTTTGTTACATTCGTTAATTTGAGCAAACCATTGATAGTGTACTGATATATATAATAAATACTGAAAG
>JADFZF010000348.1 GCA_015232645.1 Magnetococcales bacterium
AGCGACCCAAGTCAAGAATGTTGGCATCAATCCACTGGGAATCCTGGTTCAGGCCAACGCCGGTGCCGGCAGGACGATGGTAATGATCAATCCTTTTTCTTCATGGTTGCTGGCGCGGATGGTCCCATCGTGGTGTTCGATGACACGAGAGGCGATAGCCAATCCCAGACCGAAACCGCCATCCTCTCGATCTCGGGCCTCGCCAACGCGATAAAAGGGGAGAAAGATCGACTCCAGCTGATCTTCAGGAACCCCCCGCCCTTGATCGCGAATCTGAATAGTCAAACCTGGCCCCTCTGCACGAGTGGTGATGAACACGGAACTTCCCTTGGGAGTGTGACGCAAGGCGTTGCGGATGACGTTTTCCAAGGCGGAGCGGAGTTGCTCGACGTTGGCACGGATCACCATTTCACCGCATAAATCCTTCACCACGGTACGCTCCATGCTGTCCGCTTCAAAGCGCACGTCCACCACCAGGGCTTCGATCAAACCGTTGACGTCAATCCAATCATGACGATCATCCTCCAGGATGGTCTCAAAACGGGATAAGGTCAGGATCTGACCGATCAGGATATTCAGACGTTCCATCTCTTGCTCGACATGATGCAGATGATCGGCCGAGATCGAGTCACCGGGGTGGATCATCTCAATGGCCACCCGCATTCGCGCCAATGGGGAGCGCAACTCATGGGAGATATCGCGAATCAGCCGCTTGTGGGAATGGAACAAATGGTCCAGGCGCTCCGCCATGAAGTTGAAATCGCGACCCAGGCAGCTCAACTCGTCGGGAAGACGCAAGGAGCCGGGGAGATAGCGCGCCGACAGGTCGCCAGCCGCCAGCCTCAGAGAGGTCTCGCGCAAACGTTGGATCGGCTGGGTGAAGTGCACTGCCAACACCAAAACCACCACCCCGCTCAACGCGATCATCAACGCCAACAGCCAGGGAAAGCTGACCATGATGGCAAACAATGATGGCCGCTTCGGACGCATCCAGATACGATAATTCATCCCCTCCTTGCTGATCACCTCCTGGGGCTGGAATGGATGCCGGGCTTCCAGGTCGAGAAAGACCTTGTCCCTGGGACGCATCACCTTGCGTCCCAGAATATCCTGGCCCGATTCATCGAAAACCAGATATTGCTCCTGGTCAGAACGCGCCGACAATACCGAACGCAACCGTTCCACCCCCTCGCCGACCAGCAGTTCCATCAGTTGGTCTCGTACGCGCAATTCGGCGAGAATGGCATCGGGAGTCCGTTTTTCGAAGGTATCACGCATGTGATCGGCGGTCCAAGCGATGAGCCCCCCCATGAGAATCATGGTCAGCCAGAAAGCGAAAAACAATTTGATGAAAAAACGCACCCGCTACCCCTCGACGGGCTGACTGAACAGATAGCCCTCATTGCGTACCGTGACGATCCGCTGACTGTTTTGTGGTCCCGGACCCAACTTGCGCCGCAAACTACTGATGTGAAAATCGATGCTGCGATCATAGGGGTTCAACTTGCGGTTCAATCCTTTCAGCGACAGAGTCTCCTTGGGGACCACCTGGCCGGAAGAGCGGACCAGGAGTTCAAAAATCTTGAACTCGGTACTGGTCAGATCCACCTCTTCCCCTGCGACTTTGACCTGCCTGGATCCGGGATACATGGTGACATCGCCCACCGTCACCACATCCCCCGGCATCTTGGCAGTGTTGGACGAAACCTGTTCGCTGCGACGCAACACCGCCCGCACATGGGCCGCCAACACCCTGGGGCTGCAGGGTTTGGCCAGATAATCATCCGCCCCGATCTCCAGGCCGACGATGGAATCGTTCTCATCTCCCCGTGCGGTCAGCATCACCACCGGCGTTTCCCGGGTCTTTCTCAAGCGTTTGACCACCTCGAAACCATTCATCCTCGGCATCATGACATCCAGGATCAGGGCATCATACTCCTGCTGCTCCACCCGTTGCAGGGCGGTGACCCCATCATGAGCCGCATCGCAATGAAACCCTTCTCCTTGGAGAAATTGTGACAACATTCGACAAAATTCCTTGTCGTCGTCCACCAACAACAGATTATGCATGTCCATGTCTCCGTAAGCGGCAGCCAAACCCCGGCCTGTCGGTTCATCCACGACATTTTCCCCAGATGGGGTTGCGAACGGTTACCCCAAACCCTTTTGTACCAGCTCATGCAGATCCCTGGCGAGATTCGGCAGTTTGGCAATCGTTTCCAGGGCTTGCAACATCTGTCGCCCCCTTCTGGGTTCGAACCGTTTCCATGGCACCAGTGCCGTCAACATCCTCGCCCCTACCTGCGGATTGAGATCATTCAATCGGGCGATCATTTCCACAAGAAATTGATAGCCCTCCCCGGTAACGGCGTGAAACCGATACGGGTTGGTATGGCAAAATGCCCCAATCAACGCCCTGACCTTGTTGGGATTCTTCATGCTGAACAAGGGGTGGTGCAACAATGTCCGTACCCGCTCCAAAGTACCCGGGGCAGGTGCGGTGGCCTGGATGGAAAACCATTT
>JADFZF010000349.1 GCA_015232645.1 Magnetococcales bacterium
TATGCTTGCAGATACACCAAGAGCAGGAAGGCGACAGGATATCCGCTGTCTATGCGAAATTTAACGCTTATGGGGGCAATCCCCCAACCCCTTTTTCTTTTTCAATCATTCCGAACCGGGGGATCTGAATAGCTACGAACACACGACTTTCCACGACTCTGGGTCCGGCATCGCATCGATTGACAATTTCAATCAACCCATCCTAAAATCAGTACGTAAACGATAATTGAAACCGCCAAAGTCGCAAGTATGTCAACTCTCAGGAGAGTCTCTTGACCCTCAAGAGGCATGATCGCCCCGGAAAAATCGCCTTCCCACTCTTGGCCGTGGTCATTCTGACCCTGCTTGCGGTAGCCAACAACGTTGCTCTTGCCGCCCCCGCCCTGGACCGAGTCATGTCTCTATTGCAGGGATATGAATGGCGGGATCGCAGCGAAGGCTTTTTGGCCCTGGGAGAAGACACCGATCAGGTGTTGATGGATATCGCCGCCAACCCTCAATGGCACGCGGTCATCCGCTTTCGTGCGTTGGGCGCCCTCCGTTATTTCCCCAACGACAAAGTCGCCCGCTTTTTGGAAAGTTTCATCGCTCAAGACCTGACCTCCGATTACCTGCGTCGCAGTCTGGATGCCTTCGCCGCCGCCTTTGGCCAGGATCAACCCGCCAGGGTGGCGCAACTGGCGGAACCATTGTTGCAACATCAGGATCCCCAAATCAGAGTCCGGGCGGCACAAACACTGGAAAAACTTCCTCGTGGCGTCTTGTCTCTGCATGTGCAACAGGCTTTGGATGCCAAGATCATCCCAGATCGCCTCCAATGACGCCTTGGAACAGAATGATCACCCGGTCGGATGGGCCATTGGCTCTTCGCTATTCATCCGAACTGGCTGACTTCAGGAGGGTGTGTTGACGAAAATGATTCGCACGCTGGGCGTGATTCCGCCACATGGGATGGTTGATTCGGTACATGATGATGCCAAGTCGCACAGTCACAGGACTTTCCGCTCATGACCGCCGACTGGCCCCAGAAAGAACGGTCCTGTACCATGCCTGAGATCACTCCATCCCATCGGATTTCCAAAGGTGGCCGTTTTCCATGGCGGACGCTGCTGACGCTGGGATTCGGTCTATCGCTCTTGTCGGCATGCGGTGGCGGCGGCGGCGGTAATGGATCCGGTAGCACCGCGAATGCGACGTCAAGCACCACGACCACAACGATCACCTCCAGCACCAGCTCAACCACCACCGCCTCCATCAGCATCAGTGGCGACGGCAATACCGTCATCGAACCCGGAGTGACCATCACCTCGGTGGGGACAAACAGCACCATTGCCTTCACCACCCAGGGCAATCAAACCCTCTCCAACGTTTTCACCTTCAATAGCGCCTCCCTGGCCGCTTTGGGCATTCCCAAAAATACCGCCCGGACCAACAGCGGTCCAGCGCTCAGTTTTTTGCTGCACCTGGTAGGGACCGGCGTCGGCGACAACGGAGTGACGTTCCAATCGGTGACCAACCCTCAGGGCAAAGCCCTGGACCTGTCCATCCAACCGTGTGTTCCCAATTATTGTGGTGTGTTGGTGCCACGGATTCCAGCCATGATCGGGGTAGATGGATCATGGAGTTTTCGGTTGCAAAGCGCCGCGTCGACAGTGGGCGATTTCAAATTATACGTTACACTCAGGGCAGGCCAGACTCCCGATACCAATACCAAAATCGTCGTCGCCCCCTACATGTTGAAGGCCTCCCGTTACAGTGCCACCAGCATCAAGGCGGCTCTGGATCACTTGGTCGCCATCTACAGCAAAAATCAGCTGACGGTACAGGTGCGCGATATCACCGTGGTGGATGACTCCCGCTATCTGGTGACCAACCTGGATTTCAGTGATCCGACCACTCAGTCCCTCATTGCCAAAGGGACTACCGATGCGGTCAACATCTTCTTCGTCGATGATTTCACCGATTTCGGAGCCTTGGGAATTGCCTCGGCCATACCAGGGTCCATGGGGTTGGCGGGGGGATTCAACGGCATCCTCATCGGCTTGGCACCGCACCGCATCAACCGCATTTTGGATACCAACTTTCTCGGCGAGACCGCAGCGCACGAAATGGGACATTTTTTGGGTTTATTCCATACCAGCGAATCGGACGGGGTGACCTTTGATCCCATCGCCGATACCCCGGAATGTCCCATCGGCCGCGACATCAATCGATCGGGATCGGTGGAGGCGGACGAATGCGCCGGTTTGGCAGCCGATAACCTCATGTTTTGGACCCCCTACACTACCACCGGCACCCGTGTCACCCAGGATGGGCTGACCAATGACCAAAGGACCGTCATCCGCTATGCCCCCATCGGGCAATAGCGACAATTCATCCCACATGGTTCGTAACCGTTGCGGTCCTTTCTTCTTCAAGGCGATTTGGCATGGATGATTAAGAAAAAAAAGGGGTCTGGGGGATTGCCCCATAAGCGTTAAATTTCGCATAGACAGCGGATATCCTGTCGCCTTCCTGCTC
>JADFZF010000034.1 GCA_015232645.1 Magnetococcales bacterium
CGGTGATCAGGCTGGGGTGGAAATGGGTGTGTTCGTTCAGGATTGTTTCGCGGAAATAAAAATAATCACCGGAATTATTTTTGCGTGATATTCTTTGGATGATATTATCCGAGCATCCCGGGACTTCGACCCCCAGGTCGCTCCAGGTGGAAAATCCGCTGCCACTTCCAAAGATCCGGGCCAACTGATTCATGGTAACGCCATTGATGGGGTTGGCCGGGTTGACGATGATGGAAAGGGCATCCTGGCCGACGATGTGGGTGACGGGCATGGCTCCGGAACGATGGGAGATAAGACGAGTTTCCCTTGCTTTCAGACCACGAGTCGTGACGGCAATATCCACATGGCCGTTGATGAGGGCAGCAATACCGTTGCCCGATCCCCCGCCATCCACATCGAAAAAGATCCCGGGATTGCTTTCATGATAGGCTGTGGTCCAGGCTTGGAGCGCCCCGACCATGGCGTTGGAGCCTTTGATGTGAATCTGATTGACGCTCTCCGACCCGGCTCCGGCGTATGCGTCGTGCCGGCCAAACGGTCCGGAAATTCCCATCCCCACAAAAATCAGGAGAAAGAGCCATTGAAACCGTGGACCGGCTGGTTTTTTTTTGAAAAGTGCGCTCATCCTAGTTTGCCATGGCCTGCAACGGATTGGCGTTCAGGGAACAGTGGATGTGCATCGCCGCATCGTCGATCAGTTGTTGATCGAAAGATTGGTTACAGATGAAAAATTGCTGGATGGTATCGCTGATGTTGGCCAAGGAGGCGTAGGATTCCATGAAGCGATCGCGGTCGTAATGGGTAAATGGTTCATCAAGGATCATGAATTGTGATTGGGCCTGGCAACGGGCGGTCATGGCCTGGGCCAGGGCGAAACGAAGGGCCAGTGACAGTTGTCTGTAGAGGCCGCGTGAGGTTTCGGACATATCGACATAGTCATTTTTACCCGGAGAGAAGGCGGTGAGGTTTAAATTCTCGTCGACACGCAGATGATGGTATCGGCCACGGGTAAACAATGGCGCCGATCGGGCGATCTGCCGTTTGAGCTCGTGACTGAAAGCCAGTGCGATCTCGCGGATGGTGCCAACGAGCAGTTCTTTCGCCAAAACGCGAACATCAATGTTATAAGTGACCTCTGCCCGTTGCCTTGAGAGGGCCTGGGCCTGGGCGCTCAGGCGTTGATGGTGCTGGTGACGCTTTTGTTCATGATCGATTTCCTGTTTCAATGAGGTCAGGGTGACGGCAAGGGTGTCGCTTTGGGCTTGTTCCTGACGCAGTTTGTCGTCCAGGCGTTGCAACATGGCTTGGGACATGGACCGTAAGCGTTCAAGATGCTCATCGAAGCCGGCGATCAGGGCAGACATGGATTTTTCATCGGCCAGATGGCTTCCCCGAGATTGTACCCAGTGTTGCAGGGCGGCGTTCCACGACACCTGATCACCCAGAGTGCGAAGGTGGGCAATCTGCTGCCAGAGGGGTTTTGTTTCACCAGCATCAATGACGGCGATGATGTTTTGCTCCGTGTCGGCTCGGAGCTTCAGGTCATGCAGGATCTGTGTATTCAGCGATCGGGTGGCATGACTTTTAATGACTTGAGTCAAGCCGACCAGGGCGAGCAACAGGAAAAGTCCTCCCAACCCCAGGGTACCGTGAACATAGAAGGTTTCTGGTTGGGAGACGATCCCGGCCAACAGTTCGGCCACCGGTTGGATACGAGGGTCATTGGGGAAGAAATGCAGCCATAGGCCGCTTCCTCCCACGGGGAGAGCCAGGATGGCAAACAGCAGGAGGTTGAAGATTCCGCGGTCGTGATCGTGGGCGGCCTGCAGGCTTTCGGCCTCCAAGGCCTGGCGTTTTCCAGCCAAGGTTTGGGGATCGGTCCCGGAAAGCCAGTGTGACCGTGATTTTCTATCCTGGACGATCTTTTCGACGACGGAGTTGAAGGTTTGGATGTTTTCGTTGGTCCGCTGGGTCATGTCCCAAATTTTGTTGACATGGGCAGCCGTTTCTCCCAGATTCATGGTGATCAGAGAGGAGAGGGAGGATTGCAGCGTTTTGAGGTTTTGGTTCCAGGCGGAGAGGGTGGCTAGCTGGCCTTGCTGGATGACGGTTTCCAGATGGTCGATGGCGGTCGCGAATCTTGATCGCAGGGTCTGGAGTTGCCGGCGTTGGTGGGCAATGTAGACTTCCAGTGTATTTTTATGCTCCAGGGTACGGGCGGATGTTTGTTGCAGTTCACCCAGAAGCTGAGGTTGGAGGTTCAGGGTTGTCAGTTCCCGGGTGACTCCATCGTGCTCGGCAGTCAATCGACTGGCCTGTTCGCGTCCTGATCGGATTTCGTTATCCATGTGGGCTGCGAGGGTATCGAGTTCATCGACCCCGGCGATCATGCGAACGATATCCTCCGGGTTTTCACCGACGGCCGCTCCCTGGGAGAGATAAAGTGTTTCGAGAAAATGGTGAAACTTCATTCCAGCCGCTTGAATCATGGCCATGTTCACTTCTGATTCGCCCTGGGCCAGAGGTTGAGCGTTCTCTTGGGAATTTAATCGAGCCTGTGGGGCCTCGTTGCGACTGAAACGGCGGTAGACCGTCAGGGACTGCCCGTTGTTGCTGATCAAATCCAGAGTGACCGATCCCGAGGTTGTCCCCCAGTGTAGAAGCTTGTCGGTTTGTCCCGGTTCCAGACTGGCGGTGCGACCGAACAGGCTTAGGCAAATGGTTTCGATGATGGCCGATTTTCCCGACTCATTGTCGCCGCTGATCAGAATGTATCCCTTTTCAGGAAAAGAGATATCCAGATGGGTGAACCTCAAGATGTTTTCGGCTCGCAGGCGGCGGATGATCATGATTGCGTATCTCCAGAACCTAGGCGTGACAGAACCAGAGAGCGTGCATCTTCAAAAAGGTTGGCGTTGAACGCGGCATCGGCCGCCTCGAGACGGCGCCGTTCGCGGTTGCAATAGGTATCGAATGCGTCGCTGGGGGTCTGGAGCCGGAATTTCCGATCCGAGGAGGAGGGTGTGTAGTCAGACATGAGGATATCCCGCACAAGTGTTCGCCACTTCGGGATCAAGGGGACGGGATTGGAACCGTGTCTTGAAGCCAAGTCGCGGCAGGTCTGGAAAACGGCATTGACGCTATACGGGTACAGTGTACTCAAGCTTGCGTCTGGTCAACAGGAATAACTTGGCAGGCATTGAAAAAAATCGTCACGGCCTGGGAGGGAAAGTGGTCGAATCATGAAATCTTGACCGTTCATGGTGAGAGGGAGATGTCTTGCGCGAGGAGGCGGAGCGGGGCATAGCCGCTTCCCGGTTCGCGAAACGTGGTAATCTGGCCATGGTAGATACGCATGGCAACGCCCAGAATTTTTTTTCCATAGACGAAAAAGCGAATATCGGTTTTTACGGGCTGGTCGCGATCCGGACAGCGCCTGAGGGCGGGTGGAACCAGCCGTTGGGCCAAGGTTTGATGCGGAATCAGGGCATCAAAGCGGGTTTTGGAGATATTGCGGCCCAATAGAACCCCTTTGCCGCCATGAGAGGAGACGGGTTTGAAAACCCAATGGCGCCTCTCCTGCCATACGTTCGACCGATCCAGAGTATCCAGGATGCGGGTTTGCGGAGTGACGGCAAGTATCAAACGACGTTGTTGCGGAGAGATGGCCATTGTGGAAAGGATCGAGTCATCACTCCACGGGATCATGCGTCGTTTGTCGGCCAGGAGGCCATAGGCCCTGGGATGGGGAGACAGGCAAACCCGTTTATTGAGAAAGGCGGTGCGTACCCGGGCCATGGCTTCCGATTGCAGATAAAAATCGCAGTGGCGATTGTAAATCATATCCACCCGCAGCCCCTGATAAGACAAAGTATTGTCCTCCCGCAGTTCCAGGGTCTCGGGGGGAACGATGGCAGCCTGGATGCCACGGGCGGCAAATTGTTGGGCAAAGGCCTGCATTTCGTTGTAGAGAAACTGTTTTTCCGGCTCCTCGTCGAGAATGATCACAGAGGAGGGTTTGAGTTTTTTTCCTTGGGAAAAAAGCAACATTTCCTGATTGAAGGAGTCCATGATCTGGTTGCGATGGCCGTGATACGGAAAAGGCCGCCCCTGGGCCTGCCAGGCGAGCAGGGCACCGCCGGCATTGGTGTTGACTTCGATCAGGCGAGGTCCTTCGGGGGTCAGATGAAAATCGTATCCCATCATGACCGCTTCGTGTCCGGGATCGAAGCGGGCCGTATCGGGAAGAAGGGGATCGACCACTGTTTGATACGAGGGGGTTTGCTGCAGATGGTGCAGTGCATGGATGAAGCGGATCATGGTTTTGACCGGCCCTTGGGGGAGGAAAACGGGACAATGGGCGGATTTGAGTTCATTCATGATGAAATTTTCAAGGTATCGAGAGTGAACAGGCGTGCGGAACGCAGCGAAGCAAGAGTTCCGACAAGGGCGATCGCGGCCATGAGTGCGAACAGTGATTGGGCCCCGATGCGGGTGTACAACCAGCCTGCGAGCAGGAGTCCGGATCCCAGGCCGGCTCCATAGGAGATCGAGGCAAACCAGCTTTGGGCGGTGGCGCGGCATCGGGGGGGCGAGGTTTCATAGACCCGGCGAATGGCGGCGATATGAAAGGTTCCGAAGGTGAAGGCATGCAATGTTTGCCCCAGGATCAACCATGGCCAGGAGAGGGTGGTGGAATAGATGGACCAGCGCAAAGCCGCCAGGAACAGGGAGGTGGTCAGGATGGTAGAGACGCTGAAGCGTTTGAGAATGCCATTGGATCCGGCCAAAATAGCAATTTCCGCCACAACCCCCAGGGCCCACAAGGCACCGATGGCTGTTTTGGAAAAACCATGGGTTTCCAGATGAATGGACATGAATCCGTAATAGGCCCCATGGGAGAGCAACATGAGAAGGCCCATCAGGTTGAACCAGAGCATTTTCCTGGGACGAAACAGGCTGAATGATTGGGCAGGCAGGTTGGAGGGCAGGGTTTCCGAATCGGGCAGATGGATGGAGGTCAAGGTTTGCAGCAATAGCAGCAGGGTGATGGAGACGGGAACCAGGATCAATCCCCAGCGGTCGGCCAGAGGACCCAGTCCCAGGGCCAGGAGGATGAAACCGCTCGATCCCCACAGGCGAATTCTGCCATAATCCCAACCGTGGCGGGTAACGGTTTCCATGGCGGTGGTTTCCACCAAGGCAATGCAGCCGACGAGGAAGAAGTGCAGCAGGGCCACTCCGGCGGTCAGAAGGGCGAGGTGGCTGCCAAGGAGAAGCAATCCGGAGGCGCACAAAGCCCCTGTGGAGGTGAGGAGGATGATTTTTTTGCGTGAATCGCTTCGGTCCGCCAAGCGTCCCCAAATGGGTGGTCCCAGGAGTCTGACCGCCATGGCCAGGGAGGTCAGGAGGCCGATGGCTGCTGGGGTATGGCCGACATGGGCCATGTACAGGGGCCAATAGGGCATCCATATCCCCAAGGTGGCGAAGTAAAAAGTGTAGAATCCCGCCAGGGACAGGTAGGCGTTTAAATGGGCCATGGCCCGGTCATCAGCTCCCTGAAGAAACTTTTCCTCAGAAACGGAAAAGAACCCACTGGGGAACGACCAGTCGGGGCATATGGCCATTGAATTTGGAATCAAACAGGCCGTCACCGTTGGTATCGATGAGGAGATACGGCGGACCGTGTACCGGGATGACCTGGATTTCAAACAGGGAGCCATTGATGAGAAATTCAAACACCTGGTTGCCCTGTTCATCTTCGTATTTGCGCACCACGGTCTCCGGGCTGCCGACTTCATCGGAACTCTTTTCGCGGAATTGGCCGACCAGCCCCCCTTTTTGAGGCACCGGGAAACCTTTGGGGTTGACCAGAGGCTGTTCAGCCCAGGCCGACAGTGGCAGAAACAACAGGAGGAAAAATACGGATAAAAGCAATCGTTCGAAGCGGATTCGTGGAGTGGGTGAACGGTCGGACATGGTTGAGTCAGGTCCCTTGTGGAAAGATATGTGTCAACAATGTTGCCATTGTGATGGTTTTCAAAGCCCCAAGGCAAGGCATGATGATGAGCTCGGGGATCGATTGGTCGAATTTTATCTGACAGCGCCGTTTTTGGATGGATCATTTTCCGGCAGGGTTGAGCAAAGGGATGGCCTGTGGTCAACCCTTCCATGGTAAATTTCCCGACCGGGGTGGGGCCCTCCCCATCGGTCGGTCGGTTGGATGCGGTTGATGTTTCGTGCAGTTTCCCGAGGGCGGCCTCCTGTTCAGGAGCATCGACGGAAAGATCGTCCTCCGAGTCGGTGGAATTCTTCTTGGCGGAACTCGAGTTTGTGTTATCATGCGACCTGGGATTCATTAATAAACGGATCGCATTGGGCATCGAAGAACGGACGACAGACGATGAATAATCTTTGGTCGAAGGAAAAGGCCCGGGAAGTGACGATGGGTTATGCTCGCCACGGCGAGTTGCTCGCCTTGCGAATCTACGCCGGCCGATTGATTGGCAGTCATCCAGAATTGGTCCTGCATGGAGGGGGCAACACCTCCGTCAAGGGAGAAGTGACCGATCTCTTTGGGCAACAGGTGGCGGCCGTTTTCGTCAAGGCCTCCGGGGTTGATCTGGCCCACAGTTCACCGGAAGATTATCCGGCACTCAGCCTGCTCCCCTTGCTGAAACTTCGGTCATTGGCGGCCCTTTCGCCAGAAGCCATGGTCAATCAATTACGTTCGAGCCTGTTCGACCCGAGTGCGCCGACCCCCTCCATCGAGGCGTTGCTGCATGCCTTTTTGCCGCAGGCCTATATCGATCATACCCATCCCGATGCCATTCTCACCCTGAGCAATCAGCCCGATGGCCGGGAACGCCTGAAGGCAGCCCTGGGAGCCGAAGTCATCATCATCGACTACATCCACCCGGGGTTTGAGTTGGCCAAAGCGGTTGCCGCCGCCTGGGAAGGACAGCCCAGCGCCAGGGGGATGGTGCTGATGCACCACGGGTTATTGACCTGGGGCGATTCGGCCCGGCAATCCTATGAGACCACATGGGAACTGGTCAATCGCGCTGAAACCAGAATCAACGCCGCGCGCAAGCCCATCGCGGTCGCCTCATCCCGTTCTATCCCCTGGTCACAACTGGCTCCCGTCTTGCGAGGCGCCCTGGCTCACCCCACCCGAATCCCCGATCATCCCTGGAAACGTTTCATCCTCCGTCCCTTGGACGATCCAGACACGTTGAACTGGTTGCAGCAACCTCAAGCTGCCGGTTTATTTGTCAGTGCACCTTTGACTTCGGATCATCTCATTCGCTGCAAACCCTGGCCGTTATGGATCGACGATCCGGCGCAAATCGGTGACCGTGTCGCACAATATCGTCAAGATTATCAGAGTTATTTTCAACGTCATGCCGCATCCATGGCTGGGGATGTCTCACCCTTCGATCCGTCGCCGCGTGTGGTGCTGATCCCTGGGGTGGGCGGTTTCATCGCCGGGGAGAACGCACGTCTGGCCGACATCGCCCGCGATATTACCCGACAGACCCTCCAGGTCAAATCCGCCATAGCGGCCATGGGAAGCTATCGGGGACTGGAAGAGCACCAATTGTTCGACATGGAATATTTTCCTTTGCAGCGTGCCAAGTTGCGTCGTCACCATGTCCCCAGACTGGAAGGCCGCATCGTCATGGTCACCGGAGCCGCTGGCGCGATCGGTGCGGGTATTTGCCGGCGTCTGCTCAAGGAGGGGGCGCACGTTGCCGCGACCGATCTGGGTGGGGCGGCTTTGGACTCCCTGGTTCAGGATCTGGCCAAAGAGTCCCCGGGCCAAATCATCGGCGTCACCATGGACGTGACCGACGATGGTTCGGTGAGCGAGGGCATGAAAGAGATCATTCAGACCTGGGGGGGCATCGATCAGGCCATCATCAATGCCGGTCTGGCCCATGTGTCGCCCCTGGCCGCCATGGATTTGCAACGGTTTCGCCAGCTGTATCACGTCAACGTCGAGGGTGCCCTCCTGATATTGTCTCATCTGGCCCGTTTGTTTGAACAGCAACGGACCGGTGGGGATGTGGTGTTGATCTCCACCAAGAACGTTTTTGCCCCCGGTGCCAGTTTTGGCGCCTACAGCGCCACCAAGGCGGCGGCGCATCAGCTGGCCCGGATTGCCAGTCTGGAGTTGGCCGCTGGGGATGTCCGGGTCAACATGGTGGCTCCCGATGCGGTTTTTTCCGATGGCGGTCGCAAATCGGGCCTGTGGGCCGAAGTCGGCCCCGATCGCATGCGCGCCCGGGGCTTGGATGAAGCGGGATTGGAAAATTATTATCGTAATCGAAACCTGCTCAAGGCCGCTGTCACCGCCGACCATGTGGCCAATGCCGTCGTGTTTTTCCTAACCCGACAAACCCCCACCACGGGAGCCACCATCCCGGTGGATGGGGGGTTGCCGGATGCAACACCAAGATAAGTCTTTCCTGAACCTTCCAGGTCGTGATCTGTAACCATGTTCGTCTCTCGACGTGAGAAAATCAGCGTCCTCGATGAGGAACTGTTTCATCATCTTTCTTCGTTTACCGAACTGGAGGCGAGAATCTTCGGGTTGAACGACCCGGCGCGACAAAAAAAGATATTTAATTTATTTGTCGAAGGTTTCCTCGCTTTTAGGTCTTTTCCAAGGACCGTGGAAATATTGCCGGCTCATCGTTTGCATGAACATCATCACCAGCGAATGAGCCTCCCCAGGGACCTGCCCGAGGCGGATGGGTTTTTGTTTTTGGCCGAAAGTGGTTGCCATCCCTACCATGTACTTCTTCATGATCCGGCGCTGCCGGTGACCGAAAAAACATGGGAGCCTTTTCTCCGGCTGATGGAACACAGCCACTACCCCCTGTTGTTTACCAATATCCGCAGGCTTCCCCGGCACTGGTTGCAACGTGACGGTTTTCAACACGTCACCGGCAGCCAGCTGGATGGGTTGTCGATGTCGTGGTTTTCACTTTTTTTGCGCTGGTCTCAGGGCCATTCCGTTCTGGGCCGTCCCACCTCGGCCTCGGAAGTCATCCATGAAATGTTGCACCGGGTACGAGCTCTATCCCACGGGTCGGCCACCTTGGTGCTGCCCGATGGACCCGAGCAGGATGAATTGATTTTTCATTTGGCGGCCAGTCCCGGCCAAAAACGCCTGACTTTGATCGTGACCCCGGGGATGGGTCGCATCACGGATCTCTTGCGATCCTGGCACAGGCTGACCCCCCCTGTGCCGGTATCGAGCCTTTGGGTGGCTTCGGGGAAGGAATGGGATAAAAATGAAAACATGCTCCCGGGAGAGATGGATTTCCCCCGGGTTCACGATGTCGCGGCCATTCGTCGTTTTTTGACCAATCGTGATGGCCACCCGCGCATTTTATGGGCCACTTATGCCGCCATCCCCGTTTTGAAACAGGCGCAACTGGGGTTGCCTCCCATCGAGTTGACCCTGCTGCCCGACAGCCAGGTTTTGGTTCAACAGGCCAGGATCTACGATCAACCCTTAACTCGTGATCTACCGGCCTCCCGCCAGCGTCTTTATCTGACCTCCCTGCCGCAACGTACCACGTCGTTGAGAAAAGATCGTCATGAGCGACCCGCCGTGGTCCATGCCATGGATGATGGCGAACGTTTCGGCCCGAAGGTGGTGCTTGCTACCCGGTCCCAGTGCCAGAGTCGCAGCGCCAGCCGACAATGGACGCTGATGTTGATCCCGGTGTTACAGGAGACGCATCATCACCCCGAAACTCTCTTGGTGGACATTCTGTCCCGATGTCTGAAAAAAAATTCCGCTGTCGGTCATGTTCACATCACTCCGGAGTGGCCCGTTCCCCAGGGACTATCCCTGGGGGAGAGGGGCGAATGGCGCGTCGTAACCGCTGAAGCCGAATGGGATGCCCTGACCTGGAACGACGAGATGCGGAATCACGCTCGGCAAGGAGGGATCATTTTGCGATGTAAAACCATTCCCAGCCATGTTCGGCAGCTGGCTACCTGTGATCTGACCCTTCTATCCGATCACCCCGAGGGGATAGACACGGGGACGTTACCTGAACGGTTGAATGCCGTCATGCGTCCCCATCCGGGAGCAACGCTGGGAATCGTGGCTTTGCCTATGATTGCGGATCTGGAGTTGGAAACGACAGCGCCTCCCACCCGTCCCGACCTCACCCGGCTGTGGGTGGTGGTGCAAACTTTACGCGATATGGATCCCGATTTTGATCGGCTGTTGGACCAGATACGTTGGCATCGGGGGCGGGAAGGTTATTGGAATCTGGAGCCCTTGCAACCCTGGCTGGGATTTGTTGATGATTCGCTCCTGGACGTGTCCCGGCAGCAGAAACTTTTGCAATGGCTGTTGATCCATCTGACCTCCCCCTGGCAACAATACCTGGGGGAACTGGCTCGGTTTCATGAACGCGTCGGCCACAGTGATGTCCCCAGCGACTTTGTCGAAAATCCACCATTGGCCACCTGGGTGGAGGCTCAACGCAAGGCCTATGTCCGAGGTTGGCTGACTGAGGAACAAATTTCACGACTGAACCAGCTCGGTTTTGACTGGGATCCCAAAAAAAGTGCTTGGGAAAACATGGCGGCGACTTTGAATGATTTTTATTCCAGACATCGCCATTGCAACGTACCGCAACCCTATCCCGAAGACGAGGCCTTGTCGCAATGGGTGGTCCGTCAACGTCGTGACCGCCAGCAGGGACGGATGGAATCATGGCAGGTGGAACGGCTCGAAGCCATGCAGTTCATCTGGGATCTGGAGGCCTGGGAGTGGGAACGGTGTTTTGCCCGGCTGATGCGGTGGCAATCGGTGCATCATCATGCCTGGATAACCGATCCTTTTCTCGAGGATCCAGAGCTAGGGGCCTGGGCGGCGCGGCAACGCCAACTGGCACAAAAACAGCGGCTGGACGAAGGTCGCCGTCAACGGTTGGATGGCCTGGGGTTCGTCTGGGATCTGGAGGCGGCGGAGTGGCAGCGTCGATTCGAGCAATTGTTGCAGTTCCGGCGTCTTTACGGTCACGCCCAGGTGGAGGCAGAGGATCGGCGTCATCCCGAACTGTCGTCGTGGTGCCGGCACCAGCGGGACCTGCGCCAACGCAACCTGTTGCAGGAAGACCGTCAACAGTCCTTGGACGGCGTCGGTTTCGTTTGGAACCTTGAGGAGGCGCACTGGCTGGAAAAATTTAATAAGATAAAAGAAATAAAATTAACACTTCATCGTTTTCCTTCCCTGGCCACCGATCCCGACCATGCCGATTGCGTGGCCTGGATCGAGGAACAGCGCCAATGGCGAACGAAAAATCGCTTGCACCCCGCTCGCGCCAATCGTTTGAATGCCCTGGGATTCATCTGGTCCGCCAAACAGGAGCAGTGGGAAGGGTTGTTCCGGCGGTTTTTGATTTTTCAGCGGTGTCATCGGCATGGGCTGGTCCCCGAGCCTTATCCCCAGGACCCGGAGCTGAGTGGATGGGTGGCGGATCAACGTCGGGATTGGCGGCGAGGTTCCATGGACCAGGAGCGGCGCGCCCGTCTCGAAATGGCGGGATTCGTCTTTGACCCCCAGGCATTCCAATGGCAAGGCATGCTGGCGACATTCGCCCGTTACCAACGCCATCACGGGGACGACGATCCGCAGGCGGTCCATCCTTCCCTGGCTCCTTTGAAGGATTGGATCGCCAGCCAACGACGTATGCGGGCGTCGGGACGTCTGGACGAAAATCAGATGATCCAACTGACCCAATTGGGTTTCATCTGGGATCCGGAGGCCAAGTTTGAAAATGACATGATCCGTGCCTTGCGCCAGTTCATGGAGCAGCACGGTCATTGCAACATCCCCCCCGATTATACCAGGCCCGCCGCGCTGTCTTCCTGGGTGCGCAAACTGCGTACCCGCAAGGTGACCGGGGGCTTATCGGCCGAATTGACCGCTGTCCTGGAGCGGATGGGGTTCATCTGGGATGCCCGGGAGGCGGAGTGGCAGGAAATGATTCAGGCGGTGGAAACCTTTACCCGCGAGCGGCGTCATTGCATCATCCCGGAAAACCATCCAGAGAATCCCAGGCTGCCGCAATGGGTCAAGAATATACGCAAACTCCATAAAACTGACGCGTTGCCTGCCGAAAAACGGGATCGTCTGGAGCAACTTGGATTTGTCTGGGATTCCAAGGCGGTTTTTTGGGAAGAGATGTTTGTTGCCCTGACGGGATATCATGATCGTTATGGTCACAGTCTAGTGGCGGAGAATGATAGCCAGCACGCACAATTGGCTTGGTGGGTGGCGGCGCAACGCAAGGCCAGGCAGGGGGGCCAACTGAGCGAAAAGCAGATCGAACGCCTTGACCGGTTGCATTTTGTCTGGGACACCCATACAGCTCAATGGCTGGAAATGTATCGGGAATTATTTTTTTTCCATCAGCGTCATGGTCACTGTCTCGTCAAGAATGACTCTCCTCATCATGCCCGCCTGGGCGACTGGTGCAGCATCCAGCGCAAGGCATGGGCGATGGGCAACCTGAGTGAGGAAAAACAGGCCCGCCTCGATGCCTTGGGATTCATCTGGGATCCTAAAGAGGTCGTGGTCGAAGAAATGTTTCAAAATCTTGAACGGTATAGGGAACGTTTTGGTCACTGCAATGTCCCGGTGCAATGGCCGGACAATCCGCCATTGGGATTGTGGGTTGAGTATCAACGCCAATCCCAAAAGAAAGGTCATCTTGATCCCGGTCGCAAAGCCAGATTGGAATCCATGGGCTTCGATTGGGAGGATCATCACCATGGTTGACGGTCGATTCCGAAAACACGTTGACTGAGCGCAACCGCTTTGGTCCCGCCTTTATCAATGGTATGATTGCGGCCATGGAAGGATTTTATTGGCCGAGATCTATTCACCTTCAGGTTGATGGAGAGCAGGATGACCCAAAAACATGTCCTCATTACCGGTGGCATCGGCGGTATCGGAACCGCCATCGTTAAATATTTTGCTAGGGACGGTTATAAGACAGCCGCTACCTATGCCCCTTTCGAGAGGGACAAGGTCAAGCCTTGGCTGGAAAAAATTGAGAAAGAGGTGTTGGAAGTCCATACGTTTGAGGTGGATGTTGCCGATTTTGAATCGTGCCATCAGCTGTCGCACAAGGTTGCCGCCGAATTTGGCGCCGTGGATGTACTGGTCAACTGTGCCGGGATCATTCGCGACTCGGTTTTTAAAAAAATGCCCTATGATAATTGGGATCAGGTGATGAAGGTCAACCTTTACAGCGTTTTTAATGTCACCCGGCACTTTTTTGAGGCGATGTTGCTTCGCAAATGGGGACGGGTGATCAATATCACTTCGGTGAATGGACAAAAAGGTCAGTTTGGGCAGGCCAATTATTCCGCTACCAAGGCCGGAGCGCATGGTTTGACCATGGCTTTGGCCCAGGAGGGGGCCAAATATGGCGTTACCGTCAACTCGGTGGCCCCGGGCTATACCGCCACGGACATGATGCTTCAAGTCCCCGAATCGGTTCTGGACGATATCAAGAAACATATTCCCATGGGCCGTCTGGCCAGGCCTGAAGAGATCGCTGCCGCGGTGTTGTTTTTGGCCTCCGAGGATGCGGCGTTCATCACCGGTGTTAACCTGGATGTCAACGGTGGTCAATGGATGCATCATTGATCGGGACCGGAGCGCGCTGTCAAAACGGGCTCCCGGTTGAGTTGGGGTAAGCGTTGGTGCAAAAATTTTGCGAAGGGGTCTGGGAAGAGGCGGACCCCTTCCCAGGGGGGGGTGGTATGAACTCCAAGCCTTCCGGTGGGCCTCCCCCTCCTGCGCCAGGAGATCCGACGGAATGGCAGCGCATTAAAACGCCACCGGTCGGTGCGGCCTCAGCGTCTCGCCGTTTTTCCCGCCGTTCCCTGTTCTTTCAATTGGCCGATGACCGTTCGGTAGTCGGGTTGGGAAAATATAGCCGAACCAGCCACAAAAAAGTCGGCCCCCGCTTGGGCCGCGGCGAATATGTTGTCGGGTTTGATGCCGCCATCCACCTGTAATTCGACATTCAACCCCCGGTCATCAATCATTTCGCGGACCGCCTTGATTTTTTCCAAGGCCCGAGGAATGAAGGATTGGCCACCGAACCCTGGGTTGACACTCATGATCAATATCAAATCGCTCAAGTGCAACAGGTCCTCGATGGCGGCGACCGGGGTTCCAGGATTGATGGCGATACCGGCCTTGGCCCCCAGTTGTCGGATCAGGGTTAAGGCACGATCGGCATGATGGGTGGCTTCGGCGTGGATGGTCAGATAATTGGCCCCAGCCTGGACATAGTCGGAGATATAATGATCGATGGGTGCCACCATGACGTGGACATCCAGGGGGACGGTGGCCACTTTGGCCAAGCTGGCGATGACGGGTGGACCCAGGGTGAGGTTGGGGACGAAATGGCCATCCATGACATCGACATGGATGGCGTCGGCGCCAGCCCGTTCCACGGATTTGATTTCTTCACCCAGGCGGGCAAAATCGGCGGATAGGATCGAGGGAGATATTTTGATCATTTGTACCGAGCCATTTGTTGAAGGCGGTGGATACGTTCCTCCATAGGAGGATGGGTGGAAAATAGCCCTGCCAGGAAACTGCCTGACAGAGGATTGACGATGAACAGGTGCGAGGACGCTGGGTTTTCCTGGGCCGATCGCATGAAGATCCGTTGGCTGCCGGCATCGAGTTTGTCCAAGGCGGAGGCGAGCCACAAGGGATTACCGCACAATTCGGCACCACGTTTGTCGGCGCCGAATTCGCGGGAACGGGATATGGCCATCTGGATGAGCATGGCGGCGAGGGGGGCTAGGAGCATCATGACGATACCGCCGAGACCGCCCCCTCCCTCTTCGTCCCTGGAGCGTCCGCCACCGAAGATGGCGGCCCATTGGGCCATGTTGGCCAGCGTGGTGATGGCTCCGGCCAGGGAGGCGGTGATGGTGCTGATGAGGATATCGCGATTTTGTACGTGTCCTAATTCATGAGCCATTACCCCGGCCAACTCCTCGCGATTGAGGATGCGTAACAGTCCGGTGGTGGCGGCGACGGCGGCATGTTCGGGATCACGGCCTGTAGCAAAGGCGTTGGGGGAGGAATCTTCCATGATGAAGACCCGGGGCATGGGGAGCCCCGCACGACGAGCCAGCTCCTGAACCACGGCATAATATTCCGGGGCCTCCCGGGGGCCGACTTCGATGGCATTGTGCATCCTGAGAACCATGGTATCGGAGTTCCAATAGGCCCAAAAATTGAGGCCTACGGCCATGATCAGGGCCAGAATCATACCGTTATGTCCTCCTAATGCCTGACCACACACCAGAAACAATGCAGTCATCCCGGCCATGAGCACAAAGGTCCGCAAATCAGTCATGATGCGCCTCCATATTTTCAATTTTGGATCGTTGACGGGATTGGCCTCTACCATGTGTGCAGTCAGAACGACGTTTTCAAGGGAGACATGGTATATGGTTCATTGAAATAGTGGAAGACGTGTAAGGCGTTTCAAACCGACTTGCCAGAGCTCCCCAGGGTAGGAGTGGGGAGGGCGAGGGAGCTGGGTGTGATTAGAAATGGCTGCTCAGACAGCAGCTACATACATGAACGATTGTTAAATATCGTTGTTTTCCTGCAAAATATAGTTCAGTCCCATCGGAACTAATCGAGAATTCAGGGTGACTCATGGGTTGTAAGCAATTCCGTTCTGATTATGCTGATTATTCACTTTATGAATATCATATCATGAACAATATTTAGCATTAATATAGAACATATATCAACATTGTTTGGAAGGGGAAGGCCATGGAAGCAAGATTTATCCAGATATCAAAGCTGTTGATTATAGTTGCATTAGTCTCGATCTTATTGCCACAGGAATCCTTTGCTCAGCCCGGTAAACGGATTTGTGGTCGCTGGGCACAAACGCCAGGGGGATATGTGGGCTTGTTGGTCGAAGTGGAAAATAGTTCCGAGTTTGCCAATCTGGTCTGTGACAAGGTTCGCAGTTTCGATCCAGGGGTTTACATGCTGAGGTTGCAGGCGACCGATAGCACCATGAAGGCCATCAATGCCTATCTGTACAATTTAAGCTGGCAACACCAAAGTTCGACAGCTTGTGAAAATGTTGGTAAGATGTTCAGGGACAGTAAACACAACAGTGATGATATGTGTGACTATATGGATGGATATAATGTTTATGCCATCGTCCTGAACAATGGTGTAACAACTTATTTCAAAAGAGAGTCGATTTCCTCCATAGATATCCTGAGTTCCCTGGCCTCCTCCATCGGTAAGTTCGTCACTTCCGAAGTTTCCATCCTGGCCGCTTATGCCAAATCGACTTATTCGAGTGTGGCCAATGATGTGGTGTCAGGGTACAACGCTTCCGTGGCTGCCTTGAAAGCGGCTTATACGGCGGCCATTGAAGCCGCTTTGCGTGCGGCAGGAAATGCGTTCCTATCGGATGCCAAGACCGCCTTGAACAATTTGCAGAGTGCCCTGACCAATCTCGATAGTACCGGCAAGGATGCCATCACCCGTATCCGGCGTGCCATCCCGAGTGGGCAGTTTTCGTCGCAATCGGCAGCGGATATGAAGACGCTGGCATCCAAGCTGGGTATGGCAGCCGGCAAGAACATTCCTAAAAATGTGGTGAATTCTTCGTGGGGCGTACCCTTGGGAGGCGGTGCGGGTAAATTGATCTTTGGAGTCGAAGGGGATGTGGCGTTTGTCATGAATGTGCAAGCCAACAGCGATGGTAAATATTCCTGCGGCATCTTGACGACCGCGGGTGGTTCGCTGGGCCTTTCGGCCCAGGCGGAAACCAATGCCGAAGCGGGCGCTGGTATCATCTGGCAGCCGGGGACCATTACCGAGAATCAGGGTTGGTCGGTCGGTTTTGGCGTCTCGGGCGGGGTCGCGCAGGGCTTTGGAGCCGGTTTGTCGTGGGGAGTGTCCCAGGGAATGTCCGGGGCCGCGAACGCGATCCCTGGGATCGAAATCAACGCCACGACCAACACCGGGGTGGATGCCTCCTTCAAGGCGGGTTATTCCAAGTTGATCTGGCAAGGATCCTGCTGATCCAACCCAGTTCGTACGGGCGGGATGGATGACGGATAGGGCCCTCAAGGAGCTGTTGGATGGATCGAGGGCAAGGAGAGCGGTCGAAGGTGGAGGGGTTGTCCTTCATGTCGGCCGTCTCTCCCCCATCCGTGCAAATATATTATTTTACAGAATTCAAGAAATATTTTTGGCAGACCTATGGAAGAAATAGAAAGAATAGATAAATGGCTATGGGCAGCACGATTTTATAAGACCAGGAGTCTGGCGACCGAAGCGGTAGCCGGCGGTCTCGTCCACGTCAACCACCAGCGGGTCAAGCCCGGCAAGACGATCAAGCCTGGAGATGTGGTGGCGATACAAAAGGATCGGTGGGCCATGACTGTGACGATACAAGCCCTTCCGACCCGTCGCGGTCCCGCCAAAGAGGCGGTGCTGCTTTATGAGGAGACGTCCGAAAGCCGGGAGTTGCGACAAAAGATTGAAAGCATGCCGACCGCGTTCATGGTTCCAGTCCTGGGCGGGCGGCCCACCAAGAAGGCTCGTCGAAACATGGAAAAGATTCAGGATTATTGATCGTTCGGTTCATGGCTTGTGCTCCAGGAGTGCGACGGCCTGGGCAGCCACCCCTTCGTTGCGTCCGGTAAATCCCAATTTCTCGGTGGTGGTGGCCTTGACATTGACGGCGTCGGAATCGACGTTCAAGATCTTGGCGATGGTGCTGGCCATGGCGGGCATGTAAGGGGCGAGTCGGGGGCGTTGACAAATGACGGTGGCATCGATGTTGACCACCCGCCATCCTTGTGAAAATAATCGTTCCATCACGGCGGCG
Organism: Magnetococcales bacterium; assembly: GCA_015232645.1. Lineage (GTDB taxonomy): Bacteria > Pseudomonadota > Magnetococcia > Magnetococcales > UBA8363 > UBA8363. Next base: position 17,949 of record JADFZF010000034.1, read on the forward strand.
AGCAGGATTTTGCTGTCGATTCCAGCATAATGGGGGTCGGTATCGGGAAACAAGCGTCCGATGTCTCCCAGTCCCGCCCCTCCCAGCAGGGCATCGATGATGGCGTGGAGCAGGACATCGGCATCGGAGTGGCCCAACAACCCCTGATCATGCGGGACATGGATCCCTCCAAGCATGAGAGGGCGACCCTCGATCCAACGATGCACATCCAAACCTTGTCCGATACGCAGTTTCACAGGCCGTCCTCCCGGAGCCACTTTCGCGCCAGTTGCAGATCGTCAGGATGGGTGATTTTGATGTTGCCGATATCGCCCGGAATAATGCGGACATGGATCCCAGCCCATTCGGCCAGGGAGGCATCGTCGGTGCCGTGGAAGTGGGCCGCCCGGGCGCGTTGATGCGCCGAAAAGATCATTCCGTAGCGAAATAATTGCGGGGTTTGTGCCAGCCAGATGTGGGACCGCTCCAGTGTTTCGATGATCATTCCCTCCTTGGGATCGACCCGTTTGACCGTATCCGCCGCAGGTATGGCGGCACACAGGGCATCATTTTTCCGTCGTCCTTCAAGAAGTCTGTCCAAAAGGGCCTTTCCGGGGAATGGACGGGCGGCGTCGTGGATCCCGACCCAGGCCTCGGAGTCGAGTTGGAGCGCAGCCAAGCCCCGGCAAACCGATTCCTGACGGGTGGCTCCACCTGCGATCGGGGTTCGGACCCGGGGCAATTCCTCCAGCCAAGGCCCCAGCATCCTGTTCCATAAGTCGTGGCTTTCCGCAGCGATGACTGGCAGTATGTTGGTGATGGCGGCATGTTCGTGGAAAGCTTTCAGGGTGTGGAACAGAATGGGACGACCGGCCAGTTCCAGGTACTGTTTGGGTATCGGTCCACCGAAGCGTTGGCCACTTCCTGCGGCAACGACGATCATGGTCAAGGCGGTGTCTGAGGTCATGAGCGGTTGATCCACAAAAGGGGATAGGGATAATTCATGCCATCCCGGGGTCACGGTTGACTCCCGCAGCTGCAACCATTGATGGGGGGATGGGAGGACTGTCCCCTCACCAGAGGGGATTTGCGGGCCAAGCCGCCAAAGTTCTGATTCAGCATTTTTCACGTCGGGCCATTGATTGCGCGGCTAAGTCCAATGCCCTGGGGGGTGCCCCGTGTCGACCCGGGCCGCATCCTGATAGGCGCAAGGGGAATTCAACGGATTACGTTTTGAGGGCGATTGTAACCCACGGATGGAAAGAAGGATACGGTTATGAGCATGTGGGCGGACCATTGGACCATCGGTTTGGTAGCGGCCGCTTATGGAATGGGGGCAGTTTTCGTCACCTACAAGCAACTGCGCGGGCATGGCGAACCCTCATTGTTGGGATGGTGGATGGTGGCCCTGGGACTGGTGATGCACCTGGCTTCCTGGGGTCGATTTTTATTTATCCACCAAGGGCAGGTGGCCTTCGATTTGACAACGTCCATGGAGTTCGTTTCCTTGGCGGTGGCGTTACTTTATTTGGTGAGCTGTCGGGTGTCTTGGTTGGAGGCGCCCACCGCCGGCATCGTGATTTTGCCTATGCTGGTGGTCTCGGTGCTGGGGGCAAGGATGCTTCCGCACGCCCATCGCAGTAAGATCTTGACGATCACCCACCCGGTCTTGATTTCCCATTTGCTGCTGTCGCTGTTGGCCTACGGATTATTGACGATCGCGGCCATTCTGTCTTTGATGGATGCGTTTCAGGATCACGCGTTGAAGAGTAAACATTTTGGGAGGATATTCAATTTTCTGCCACCGTTGTATCGATTGGAAACAACGTTGTATCATATGGTCAAGGTGGCGTTTGTCCTGCTGACCCTGGCGATTGTTTCCGGAGGAGTGGTTTCTTGGCAGGAGAGCGGCACGGTGTTTGCGTTCAACCATAAGGTCGTTTTTACCTGGGCGACATGGCTGAGCTTGGTGATATTGTTCATCGGTCGTCATTATTGGGGCTGGCGTGGCATCAAGGCGGCCAGATTCATCCTGTCGGGGTATGCCTTTTTGATGCTGGCATTTTTCGGGGTCAAATTGGTCATTGGATATATTCTTTGAATTTCAGTTGCTTGTGAAAAAATTGCATTTTTCTATTTTTTTGTATTGACGGTTGATGGGTTTGTTGATAGAGTCGTCAATTCCTGGTGCTGATGATCCCGTCGTTGAGGAAGCCTCCAGGAAGGTAAGCGTAAGAAGTTTCGCTACCGCCGATCCCGGGCCGCATGGCGCCTGAGGAAGTTCATTGACAATCAAGTGTAACCATAGGTGTGGGCGCAAGCTCATGTTGCTTGCCTATCCGAAAGGATGGGAGAAGTAAAGAGAATGCGATCACACAGAAATGAGTGAAAGCAAGCGGCCCCGATTGCCGGAAGGCAAGAAGGGACAGTAAAGAGCAAAAGGACTCCTGAAAGAGTCAAAAATTAGGAGAGTTTGATCCTGGCTCAGAACGAACGCTGGCGGCACGCTTAACACATGCAAGTCGAACGGCAGCGGGTCCTTCGGGATGCCGGCGAGTGGCGAACGGGTGAGTAATACGTGGAAACCTGCCCCGAGGTGGGGGACAACAGCTGGAAACGGCTGCTAATACCGCATAAGCCCTAAGGGGGAAAGATTTATCGCCTTGGGAGGGGTCCACGTCGGATTAGCTAGTTGGTAGG
>JADFZF010000350.1 GCA_015232645.1 Magnetococcales bacterium
AGTTGCAGATGTCGGTATGGAGTGTGGATCCAAAGTGAAACGGGGTTTCCGTGCCGGCACGACAGGCGAATTCCCATTGGGCCTCGCTGGGCAATGTGCAGGTCATTCCGGAGTTATGGCTTAACCAGGTGGCAAATTCAAGGGCGTCGAACCAACTGATGCAGACTGCTGGATGGGCATCATCCTGGTCAAAACCCGGTTGCAACCAACTGTAAAATTTTTGTTCACCCCAGCCGTTTTTCCCCGATCCGGTGGCAAAGCCATTTTTCTGGGCATCGGTGAGATGGAGATTTTCTTCCACAAACCGGGCAAACTGACCGCGGGTGACCGGGGTTCGTCCCAGCCAGAAACCATCGAGTTCCACGCGATGGCGTGGCGTCTCGTGGGCAAACCAGTCGAGGTATTTTTCTTCGCCGAGCGTGGCCAGGAGATATTTTTTTTCCGCCTCCGTCTGTCCCATCATGAAGGAGCCGGGCGGGATCCAGACCAGTTCCAGACCGGTGACCGGTTCACGCCAGAGGGTACCCGGTACCGGGTGAAGGGAGCGCGGCAGTGTGGCCTGGACCAGGGATATGTTGGCGGTCCGGACCTGGTTGAGAATGAGGGTTTGTTCCTGGTGCAGGGCCGTTACGAGCGCGGCAAAATCAGGAAAGCGCTCCCGGGGATTTTCCCGCAGACACCGTTCCAGGATGGCCACGCAGCCCGGCAGGGTCTGGCGGACTTCCATGGACCAGTCCAGGCCGTGATGTTGACGAAATGCCTTGTGAAACGGACCCGTGAAAGCGACTTCCGGGAATGGGCGTCGTCCCTCCAGAATGAAGAAGCCAATCAGACCGAAACTGTAGATGAGTGCGGGTTCATCCACGATTTGTGATTGATTGTCGGCCAGTTCGGGGGCCAGATAGCCGTCGGTGGTGTCGGCCCGGGGATAATCTGCTGCGCCGTCCCGAAACAGGCCACCCACGTCAATGAAACCCGGCACCAGAGGGCCGTGATGGCACAGAGAAAGCAGAATATTGTCCGGCTTCAGGTCGGTCACCAGAAGACCGGTCTCCTGGCGGAGGCGATGCAGGGATGCAGCGAGATTGCCCAACAGGGCACGTCTGCGAACCGGGGTATAGCGCTTTTCTTCCAGGAGATGCCGAATGCATCCTTTCAGCTTCCATGGCCAATAATCCATGTAGAGGAGGCCATAAAGCGTCACCTGGGCGGTCGGGTCTGTTTCGTGAAACAGAAAATAATCCCGCAGGCGGACCAGAGAGGCATGATGCAAACGTTCCCAGTTGGTTTTGATCTGCACCCAGTCGCGGCTGGTCTGTTCCCGGTGGGTGGGGGGACCATCCGGTTTATCCGGGTTGCGAAGGGTGAGCGGGATGATCTTGACGGCCATTTTTTTTAAATCATCCTCGGCCAGAAACACCTCGCCATAGGTTCCGCGCCCCAGAGACCTGACAATCCGGTAACCGGGAGTGAAATGACCGATCAGCCGGGCCGCTGCGGCCAGGGAAATTTCCGGCCACGGTTTTTCAGGAGTCGATGCGTTCATGCCGGTGTTGCTTCCATGGAATCAATCGCGGAGGGAACCGTCTTGGTACAGATCGTTCTTTCCATCAGGTCGGAGGGTTCACGAATAATGGTATCACCCCTGTCAGGTCGGAAGGTTCACGAACAACGCTGTCACTCCTGCCAGTGGGGATTGTGGACCCATCCAACCACCAGACCGGTTTGTTTGGCAAGGCTTTCCACCATTTGCAGAACATGGTCATATTTGGCAAAAGGACCGACCAGAAGACGGACAATCTTTTTATTGTCGGGAGTGCGCACGGCGTCCAGCCAACTGGGAATGTTTTCCCTGGCCAATTCCTCAGCCAGTTGCCGACACTCCCGGGCGTTGCGAAATGCCCCCAAATGGACCAGATAAGGGCCGCTTTTCAGATAGGGAAGCCCGCTCGGATAGGTCTCCCTGGCCGGGTTCGCGCCAGGCAGAGAAGGGGGGGCGTCACTCTCTTTATCAGGAATTGTTTGGTCGTTGGCGTTGGTCAGGGGAGTGGCTGGCAAATATTGGCGCAATATTCTGGCCACGGCACGATGCGTCTGTTCCGGAATCGTCTTTTCTGCCAGGATTGTGGAGGTGTACAACTCCAGCAAGGTGTCGAGATCGCGGGCTGAGGTTGTCGATTCGGAAGCAGAAATGTTGGCCAGATTCGGGCGTGTGGCACCATCGCTGACGGAAACGGCTGGTTTTCCGGAAACCCGTTCCTGCACGGCCTGCCCTTCGGTTGGTTTCTGATTGACATCAGGTTGTCGGACGCCGTCCGAAGCAGGCTTGATACCGTTTTTTTTCAGATTGTTTTCCAATTGTCCGATGGTTTCCAAAAGCAGATCTTCTGCCAGATTTTTATCGCTGTTTTTTTGCCGGTTTTCCGGGACAGATGCTGCTTCCGTCGGATTTTTTTCACTGCTGGCGCTGCTGGATGCATCCGGTTTCGTTGAATTTTTTTCACTGCTGGCGTT
>JADFZF010000351.1 GCA_015232645.1 Magnetococcales bacterium
GTAAAATGGAACAATTGCAATCGGGTAAACATCACTCCCCTTCCTCAATTCAATACAATTTCCTGATCATTCGCGAACAAATCTCCAGACAGGCAATCCGACTCATCCAGGCAAGGTCTTCAGAGCAGAAAACACAGTCGCGGCCACGACCAGGGCCAACATCCATTTGACCAGAACCAACTGTCCAGTCAAGCGAGCTTCGGTCTCACGCAAGTCACCTTTGAGTTCCAAAACTCGCATGTCAAGATGGGGTTGGGTGACAAGATTTTCTCGCGTGGCCTTGGATAAAATCCGCACCTGGGCAACAGCCTGCTGTTCAGACACTCCGGCAGCTTTCAATTCCTCAACGAATTCCAGGGTATCAAATGTTGTGGTGGTCATGATACTCTCCAGGTTCATAGTTCAACCTGATCACCCTCAGCTTACCACAATCATCCCTGTGAATGCATCAGGAATCCTGTTCACAATAACCCGATGTGCGGTGGCAACAAATCCACCCAATCAAGAGACATCAGGTTGGCACACCAATTGATCAAGGAGCTTTGAAGATGACCTCCACCATCACCCATTTCGACCCAGCCAACTACCTTGATCGTGAGGAGGTGATCACGGAATACCTGTCTCAAGTTCTGGAAGATGGAGACACCAATGAGTTGCTTGCTGCCATAGGGCATGTCGCCAGGGCTCGAGGCATGGCACACATTGCCCAGACTGCCGGGCTGGGAAAGAAGAGTCTTCTCCAATCTGAAGACATCAGCCTGGCAGCCAGCGATAATATCAAGGAGATTATTGAATGCCATCCGTCTGTCATGTCCATGGCACCGGAGAGATTGACCTGGCTCCAGACACGATGCATGACGAGATTGAACAAACCGGAACAGGGGTGTTGTCCTGAAGAGTCCTTCAAGCCTTGAGATCCAACCAACACCCCGGATCCCGACGAAACGCATCCCCGGTCACGGCATGTGCCAGACAGCGCAACCCGCCTCGGCACAGACGCGCATAACAACATCTCTGGCAGGCGTCTGGAACGGATTCCTGGTGACGCAAGCGACGCAGCAAGGGGTGTGTTTCATAAAGATGGCGCAAACCGCATGGATCCAAAACATGTCCCACCGGCATGGGAAGACGCCGACAAGGGAGAAGCGTGCCATCCGGCAACAAGGCCAGCAAACAATCTCCGGCATGACAGCGATAGGGTTTTCCCTGGCCAGACAAAAACTGCAAGGCCCGTTGCAAAGCCATGTCACCCCGAGGCCACAAACGCCGATACCAGGCAGCGCGTGCCTGGCGCATGGTGGTAAAAAATGTTCGGGTTTCCAAGGGGGAAAAGAGCGCCCGATCCCATTGGGAGGCCGCACCGAGGGGCAGCAGGCGATCCGCCCACAACCGATCCACCCCATGACGCCAGGCCCATCCGGCTACCCAGGAAAAATCAGGGGCATTGCCGGGATGGGCCGTGAATGAAACAATGGTTTTGACGCCGGCTTTTTTGAGATGGATGACGGCCCGCTCCACCCGGGCAAAATCTCCTGCCCCGCGCACGAGATCATGCTGTTCCGGTCTGCCATCGACGCTCACCTGCACGAAAAGGGGTTGCAGGCGGGCCAGATGACTGGCGGTGGTTGGATCGATCCGGCTGCCGTTGCAAAGCACAGCAAATGAATAACATCCCCGCTCGCCGGCCATATGTTCCAGAAAACGGGGAAAATCTTCCCGGAGATAGGGTTCACCGCCCGTGACCGTAATCTGGGCGGGAAGAGAAGGATTGCCGCGCCGCCAATGGGCAAGCATGGCCTTGAACCGGGCCAAAACTTCCAGGAGTTCAGGCCATGCCATCTCCTGCACATTGGCCGATTTTTCCTCCTGGTAACAATGGGTGCAACGCCGGTCGCAACGTTCGGTCAGGTGCCATTGCAGCAAAAATTTTTTGGGTACCCAGAGACCATCCCGGGACACGTCTCAATCTCCGCCACCACCACATCCACCACAACCACCGCCACCGCCACCGCCATCACCATCGCTGCTGCCACCATCCCCGCCACCAAAAGCACCTGTGCCAAACCCATCATAACTGGGTGTTGTATCCATCATTCCGGGTTTGAACAGATCAAATGCCCCGGCGGCACCCGGCAAGGCCAGAAGAAATACCGTGCCGAACAATGCCACACCCAGGGCAGAATCGACGCCCGGGTCGGTGATTGAATTTTTATCCAGGGATTTCATCCAGGAAAACTCTTTCCGGGTCGCGGCCATGAACCGGCGACCCTGGGTGGTCAGAAAACGTCCCTGGCGCAGGATCAAAACAAGCAAAATCTGGCTCACCACAAGCAGCAGAAACAGGAAAAAGCCTGGTCGATGGTGAGTCAGCCCCATCAGGAGCTTGATGCCTCCAATCAACCACAATAAAAGCGAAAAAACAAAAACCCGGAAGCGATAGTTCTTGCGGCTCTTTGGCTGGACCAACCCCATGGCTTCCAGATTATTGACCAGTTGATCCACCTGG
>JADFZF010000352.1 GCA_015232645.1 Magnetococcales bacterium
GGAGTGGGTCGGGTCAAACACTCACCTTCACCAATGGTTTGGTGCGTGGTGCCATCTGGCATACCCTGCCGGAGGGGGATCGTAAGATGTAGCCTTTGTTTAATTTCATTCTGGACATCTGCTGCCTTCGGGAAATTCGTCTTGAAATCTAGGGATATCTTACCTATTATTCTTATGGTGATAGATTTAATTGGTAAGGTGTCCCTGGATTTCAAGGGGCGGGTCAGCTACTACTGGATCAGGATTCGGGTTTGGTATCGCATTATTCCGCCTCCAGCAGCTATGTTCCCCCGGAATTTGCACGCTTCGCCACGCAATTCACCAGGGAAGCCACCGATTGGACCATCCTGCCCGAAGTCCATCCCCTGCATCTGGACGCCAATGATTTAATCGTAGCCGACTTCACGTTTCGTCATATCTCCAAGCGCACCGTCCACATGGAACTGTTCCACCGTTGGCACAAGGCCCCCCTCCTCCGGCGCTTGTCACAATTGGAAACCGGTAAAAAAAGAAAATCCACCCCCAACCTGGTGGTCGCGGTGGATCGGTCCTTGGCCAAAAATCCGGAAATCACCGAAACATTACAGCAATCCTCTTATTTCCAAAAGTTTGGCCTGCCGTTTAACGAATTCCCTTCGGTCAAACGGGTGGTCAAAACACTCGAAAGCTTTCTGCCATGAGTGATCGATGCCATACCCCATGGCCACGGGAATGGTCACACCGGGGCGCAATCATGGCGTCACCCCTTCTGATTCCAGTATACGGGTCAACCCGTTGATGAATGCGTTGAAGCTATGGGATGAGTTGCCTTCCAAACTCATGACTTTTCCCATAGCCCGAGAGCCGGAAATTTGTTGATAGGAAGGCACCATCCGCAGCAATTCCTGCTCCGGGTTACCGAGCCCATCAGGGGCCCGAAATTTTTTGTTTCTCTGTTCCCTGGCAATTCCCGAAACCCCAAAAGCCATTTCGACCGCCTTCAGATCGCCCAGATACCAGGATTCCAGTTCCCGGCAAGCAATGCGGATCAGAGCTTCTGGACGACCGGCCTCCTTGGCCAAATTTTGTAAACGAACCTTGATGACGCGGCAGTCCCCTGCGTCCCTGTCCCGTAGTACGACAAAACGGCTGTTCGGGCGTTGCCATCCCCGCAGTTTACGGGACAGTTGCTTTTCCAAATCTTGCTTGCCCTGGAATACGACGTAAGTCGGCGTCACGACAGCAGGCAGCATCCGAGGCAGCAGCTCCTGCAAAAACGCTCTGGCAGATGCTTCTTCAAGAAAAAAAACCAAGTGCATGATCAAGGCTCCGCACCAGTGAAAAGCCCCTGCCTCCACAAGTAACCCATTTGATCGCCATCAGCCATGTATACAGCCAATTGCTGATCGTCCCGTGCAGGGTGGATCTGGGCGTAACCTTTCGGCCTGGATATCCAAAACACTTCGTCGAGAAAACATGCGTTGAGAAAATCCGGCGAATGCGTGGAAACGAAAACCTGACCACCTTTGTTGGCATAATCGCGAAACTCTTCCGCCAGTTCCACCAAAAGCGCAGGGTAGAGCTGGTTTTCCGGCTCTTCGACGCATAACAGGGGGTGGGGACGTGGGTCGAAAAGCAAAACCAGATAGGCCAGCATCTTGATGGTGCCGTCGGAAACGTAACGAGCCAGGAAAGGATCCTCGAAAGCCTGGTCCTGGAAGCGCAGGAGTACCCGACCCTCTTCGGTAGTCCTGGCATCCACCTTTGAGACCCCGGGCACCCTGCGGGATAGTTTCTCCAGAATCCGGTCGAACACATCCCGGTGGCGTGTGTAAAGATACTGGACCACCAGAGAAAGATTTTCCCCCTCCATCGAAAGATGCTCCGCATGACCCGCCTCCTGTTCGGGGCGGGCGCGGTTGATATGAAAATCGGAGAGATGCCAATTCTCGATCAAATTGCCCAGCTCTTTGACCGCCGGGAAACGCTCAAACTGCGCCAATCCCTTGATAGCCAGAATGTCCGGTGCCTTGAGGGTCTGTTCCTCGCGTTTAAGTTTGTTTACATCTTTCACTTCATCCAACTCGTTGGTGACGGCGTAGCCCTTCCCTTCACTAAAATCAAGAAAATGCCAGGGTTGACCATGGCTACCCCGGCGGTATCGCACTATTTCCCGGGTGACCACGGGCGCACCATCCCGTTCGTCTATTTGGAGCATATAGGTCACCAGGTGGCCGCCCGTATGGATACGGAACTTCAACTCGATTTCTATCGGTCCCTTGGCTCCGCGGCTGATAACTTCCTGGAATCCTCGACTCCCCCCCTGTTTGACCAAAGCTGTATGGATATTGCTGGTAAAAGCTTCCCGGAGAAAAGCGAATACCTTGAACAAGGTGGATTTTCCACTGCCGTTTGCGCCCACCAGAACGCAGAACCGGGGAATGCCTTTCAATTCCACACTTTTGAAACATTTAAAATTTTTCAGACGGATGGATTCGATATGCATAAGATAT
>JADFZF010000353.1 GCA_015232645.1 Magnetococcales bacterium
TGTTCAGACAGGCTTCGGCGAAATGGGCGTGAGTGGCGGGGTCGAAATCGTAGGGATTGCCCCAGGTGATGGGATCCCCCAACTTTTTCTGGTACCCCAATTGGATGGATACTTGGCTGGTGGCATCGAGTTCCGGCCAGACATCCTGGAGCTGAAATTGTCCTGGACCAGGGCCGCCGATGGGAAGACTTTCTCGGGTAAGCGTGGTGGTGAAGGGGGTGCCGTCGGCGTTTTCGCCGGCGTCGCATAAATAAATCTGTTGGCTGACTGGCGAGGCCATGAGCAGATCGGGTTCGGTGCGTCGGTAACGATCTCCCGATCCATAGGCGGAAAAATTGATGGCTCCCATGGTTTTTCTCCAAAAGGAATGGGTTGAAGATATGAATTGCATTGAACGAGAGGGGGTTGGATGGTATGGGTCACCGCCAAACCATCGCACGAGTTGCATGTTCAACATCGACCGCTGATTTCATAAACCAGGGAGTAGCCATGCATGGCCCAATCGCAGTCCTGGTCGATGATGAAACGAATGGCGATGTAACGACCGGTGATGCGGACCTGGGCATGATCGGAGGTGAACGGGTTGATGGTGACGGGGGGATGCCAGGTGACGGCGGCATCGGGGGCCATCTGATACCCCATCTGGATGATGACATCGGTATCCATGGAGCAGTCGGGCCATACCTCCAGGACGGTAATGACGGTATCGTCGCCCGCGGGGTTGAGCCCGACCCGTTCCAACACCGAAGGGATTGAGCTGCCATTTCCGGTCAGACCGGCATCGAGGAGGTACAAATGATTGCCCACGGCGGCGGCGATGTGGTCGGGTTCGACCCGGCTGAGGCGTTGGCTTCGATGGATAACCAGCGTATCGCCGGTGGTCAATCGCACCTGGCCGTTGGTTTCCGTGGTGCCCAGGCTGGCGGCGACTGTCAGAGCACCGTTGGCCCAGATGGCTTGGATATCGGCAGGGGTTTTCCACGGAGTGGCGGATAAGATGTCGAATCCTTGGGACCAGGTGATGCCGTGATCGTCGGAATGCAGATGGCGGATGGCATGGGTGCCGCCACCCAGGTAGACGAAGACATTGATGACGCCGTTGGGATCCTTGAGCAACCCAGGCGGCGACCAGAGGTCGAAAACGTAGGGAGTGGTGAGAATGGGTCGGGAAATCCAGGAGGCGCCGTTATTCATGGAGATGGAGGCGGTGAGGGTGGTACCGACGGTATGGACGATGAAGACTTGACCTTTGCCCGAGGCCAGGAGAGAGGCGGCCACCGAATAGCCGTCATGCCAGGAGTTGTCCCAGGGGATCCAGGTGGCGCCATTATCGCTGGAACGGGAGCGGAAGGTATCGCGTTGGTCGTTGATGATGGCTTCGGCGATGATGTGGAGGTCCTCATTGCCGGCCATGGCGAGTTGCATGTGGACGGCCCATCCCAGGTGGGGCAGGGGGGTGGAGATGACCACGGGGGGATTCCAGTTGGCACCGGCATCGTCGGATCGCAGGAGGGAAATGACTCCGGAGTCGTCATCACGGAGAATAAGGTAGATTCCGGTTTTGGCGCTATTGGTGATGGCATCGAGGGTGCGGGAGCAGTTGCCCAGAGTGCCGGAGATGGCTTGGGTGCTCCAGGTCGCGCCGTCGTCGAAGGATCGGGCGTGTTGTGGCACCAGGGTGGCATCGACGTAGAACAGGTGGACGGTACCGGCGGCATCGGCAAGGAGGGTGGAGGCATGGGGGTAGTGTTCGACGCCGTTGGTGACCACTTTGACGGAGTTCCAGGTTTTTCCCTTATCGGCGGAGTGGGCGATATGGATGGCTCCCCCTTCGACGACGCTGGAGACGTAAAGATGGCCATCGGCATCGGCAGTCAGGTCGCAACCGCCGCACAGACAGCCTCCCGCTGCGCCGATGTTGACGGTGGTGCTCCATGGGGAAAGATTGAATGTGATGGTGCCCAAGGCCACCTCCATGGCAGGGGTTGTGAGGGAGTTCGTACTTTTCCGTTACAACGATTGCGGATGGGTCTGGGAAAGAAGGGCTTCCTATGTGAGGGAGAGGGGAGGGAGGAGGTTCTGGCGGGTTGTGAAGTTTGAGAAAATGACTCAATGACCTGAAGTTTTTGTTGGTCTATCTTCCTTCTCCACGGGGGCGGGGGGATTTTGGGCGGCAACGTTTGGATTTGAAATCGTTCATGGCGTTTTTTTCCATTATTGCGTAAATAATTGATCCCATACCGAATTCCCTTGCTGGCCTACCATGATTTCATTAATTCTTGTAGCCTGATCGTCACCCGGTTTTAAGAAGTTGGTAGCTCAGCAGGTCCATTATCCTAAATCCGGCAGTTGGCCATTTCAGGAAGGCTCAAAGGCGGCTTTTGAAGAGACCGACCGCCGAGAAATTTCTCAGAAACCTTACTCAAAATCATTCGCCAGCGGGTTCCCCAATCCAACTGCTCCGCAGATTCTTTGATTTGCCGGAAGTAT
>JADFZF010000354.1 GCA_015232645.1 Magnetococcales bacterium
GATTTGAAGCTGGGGTACAAACTTGGGATTGGTTTCGGATTGGTTCTCGCGCTGACCGTTGCGGTGGCTTTCATCGGGTGGAACAGCATGGCGGGTGTCCAAAAACGGGTAACCAATGTTCAGGACATGCAATTCCTGATCGACCAGTTTATTGAAGGTCTACGTGCGGAGCGCAACTTTCTAGCAGACAGGAACCCGGCTCGGATTGACGATGTCAATAAGGTGCTCGACCAAATTCGTCGACAGGCGGCCGACTCTCGGGACAATAAATTTTCCGATCCACGCAACAAGCAACAAATGGATGAGGTCATCAGCAGCGCCGATCTTTATGGCAAGGAAATAAGTGGTTTTATCGAATTGGATAAAGGCGTTGGTGCTGCCATTGACTTGATGCGCACGGTCGGCCGGGATGTGATCGCCCAGGCATTGGCGATGGAGGAGGATGAAACGGCAAAGTTGGCTCAGGAATATGCCAAAATCAAGGAAGGTCTGACCGCCGTGGAGGCCGAGCAGGTTCGTGCCAAAGTGAGTGACCGGGTGGCAAAAATCAATTCGGCCATGGATATACAGATTGCCTTCAAAGAGGCTCGGCTTGGAGAAAAGGAAGTTTTGCTTACCCGCGGCAAAGAGGATAAGCAAATCAAGCGTGTGTATGAATACACCGCTGAAGCGCGCAAGGTTGTGGAGGAGTTGTTGCCGAAGTTTTCTCACCAGGTCAACATCGATCAAGCCAAGAAAATTATCGCTTCCCTGGATGCCTATAAAAAGGGGGTCGACAGCGTCGTCAAGGCTCTCGCTGACCAGAGGGCCGGAGAAGTACGGATGATCGACTCGAGGAAAAAGGCGGACAAAATTATTGACGAGTCTGCCGAGGATCAGAAGACCAAGATGAAACACGAAATGGTATCGGCCAGCAACATGATCGCCGGAGGAAGCGTGTTGGCGGTGGTTTTAGGGGCGATTATTGCATTTTTTCTCACTAAAGCTATTGTCGATGCCCTACTGCAGGGGATCAGTTTTGCCAAAACGATAGCAAACGGCGATTTGACCGCAACGGTGGCCATCAATCAAAAAGATGAGATCGGACAACTGGCCGAAGCCTTGCGAAATATGGTGGCCAAGTTGCGGGAGGTCGTCGAGAGTGTCCGCAACTCTGCTGACAGCGTTACTGCAGGGAGCCAGGAGTTGAGCGACTCCGCTTCCAAGATGGCCGAGGGAGCCACCCAACAAGCGGCATCGGTTGAGGAAACGTCATCGGCGATGGAGGAGATGGCCTCCAATATTGCCCAGAACAATGATAATGCCACCACCACCAAAACCATTGCCTCCAAGGCGGCCAAGGATGCCGAGGAAGGTGGTGCAGCGGTGCAGGAGGCGGTGACAGCCATGAAACAGATCGCCGAAAAAATTGGAGTGATCGAGGAAATCGCCCGGCAGACCAATTTGTTGGCTCTTAATGCGGCCATTGAGGCGGCGCGGGCGGGTGAACACGGCAAGGGTTTTGCGGTTGTGGCCGCTGAGGTCCGCAAGCTGGCGGAGCGCAGCCAGGCATCGGCAGGAGAGATTACCCAGCTCTCCGCTTCCAGCGTGTCGGTGGCCGAAAAGGCGGGTGGCATCATCAATCAGCTGGTTCCAGACATCCAAAAAACCGATGAGCTGATTGCGGAGATCGCCGCTTCGGGTCAGGAGATGAATTCAGGCGCCAGTCAAATCAACATGGCCATTCAACAATTGGATCAGGTCATTCAACAAAATGCCGGGGCTTCGGAGGAGATGGCCGCAACATCGGAAGAATTGTCGGCGCAAGCGGAGGTCATGCAGCAGGCTATCAGCTTTTTTCATACCGGGAATGGTTTGACAAAAATTCACCATAAAAAAGCTCCTCCCAAGAAACCTCTGGCAGGAGGGGTGAAGATGCAACAACGGCCAAAAGGGGGGCGTGGTGCCGCGGCAGTGCCGGCTTCACATAAAGCAGCGGCCCTACCGCATCCAACGTCTGGAAAGGATGGGCAGGGGGCCGTGTTGGATTTGGGGGGGAAGCCATCGGATGACGAATTTGAAAAATTTTAAGTATGCTGGTTCAGCGTGGATGTATACAAACGGCATCTGAAAATAAGCTACTTTCTCGTCAACCTTCGGCAACGCAGCAAGCCTCAGGCTGCGTTTTTTTAGGCATCGTAGGTCTATTGTCCGGTGGGGGATGACGAGGGGATTCTCACCCCTCGTATCAATCACCGGCTCAATGAGCCCAGCCAAGTTCAGATTTCCTGATCCTGTCCATATTTTGATTGATATTTTCACCCGGATACCGGAATTTGTAATGGCACTATTATCGCCGAGTGCGAGGATGGGTAAATATTCTCGTGGTCATCTACAACGATCAATACAGGTGTGCGAATAAAGATGCGCCAGCCCGGACTTTCTACTTGTTTTTGACGTACTTCATTGATATTGATCAGATAATTAATCGATCTCTATGCATACGACTGA
>JADFZF010000355.1 GCA_015232645.1 Magnetococcales bacterium
AAATAAAATTCCTTGTTTTTCAATTCGTTACAATATATTTTCCAGATGTGCCCGCCACCGTCCGACAACAGGGGGCAATTATTGCCGGCATGTTTTACCGGAACTCCTTGTTTGCAATGCTGGCGAGATTGTTTGGGAGAAGGTGTGTGAAGAAACCTTCTCAAACCTGAGAACCACCCATGAATTGCCAATTCCATTCAATTCTTCTCAGAGGCTGTCTAATAAGGGCTTCCTCAAAAAGCCCCCGCTGCGACCATGGGCCTACCCTGTAGTAGCCGCCGCCGATCCGCCATTTTTTGCACCAAAGCCTGCCAGGCGACCATCCGAACCAGCAGGCTGGCAGATGCCATGCTGAGAGATGGCCGATTCAGGGCAAAAAAGAACCTGACCAGCAGGCTCAGGTTCATCACCAGGAAGATTGCCCGGATCCAGGACTCGGATGTGTCAGCCAGTTTGGCACGGATCTTCCCCAAGCCGTAACGATTCTTGCCCTGGCCGAATTTGCCTTCGATGGGGATACGCTCCAGATGGTCCTGCCGGCGCTGCTGTTTCTCTTCCCGAATCTGTTCCCGGTTGGCGTCGGTGGCCTTCTTCGGACGCCCCAACGGTTTGCCGCCAAAGCGGATTCCATGTTCCTTGCAGAAGCTCCTGTTGTCCCGTGTGCCGTAGATGCCATCGGCCAACACCACCGCCGGGTAGTGCCCGTGGCGTTTCCTGAAAGCCTCCACTTGGCTCTGCAGGTCGCCGCTTTCGTTAAACGCATCCCAACGCAATTCATCCACATGAGCCAGTCCACGGCCACTCAGGCTGGCGCTCAGCTTGGCCCCAAATTCCACCGGCTTGCCTGCCTTGCCACGGACAATCGGGCGCACATGGGGTTGGCTGATGCTGACGATCCGATGGGGATGGCTTCTTGAACGCTCGTCGTACATCCGCTTCTGCTGGGCGTAAACTTCCCGAATCACCCACAATTGCCGCTGATGGCGGTAGGCCAAGCATCCCGGCCACTCCCAGCCAGCTTGGGCAAAGGTTCCGCCCAGGGGAAGCGCCACCGGTTGCAGATACCGGTCCAGCAGCATGTCGATGTGTTCCAGATTCCGCCGCAGATACTGCAACTGCTGGCGGATCGCCTTCCTCAGGGCATTCTGCTGTGGCTTACGTTTCTTCATCACGGCCAGAAAATCCTGACGCGCCTTCTGCCTGTAGGTGCGCGGCTTCTTCTGCAATCCGCTCCCAGGAAACAACCGGTCGATCAGCCGTTCGCTGACCTCGCGGGCCTCGTTGAGCGTCCCAAGATCGGTCGGGTAGCGGATCTCTTGCTCCGCCACTGTGGCATCAATGATCAACTTCCCTTGGGGCTTGGGCTCTTCTGTCGCTCCTTCACAGGCACCCCTCTCCTCTGCCTTTCGGGTGGTCTCCAGGGCATCCATCGGTGTTGTGGATCCCTCTGTGTTACCTTCGGCATCCTTCTCTGCGGACCTATCAGGCCCGGATGACACATTGCCTCCATCATCCTTGCCCTGCCGTCCCGCCTGCCGTTTTTTTTTCCTTTCAGCAAGAATCTCCGTCAGCTTCGTTTCCACAGACTGCTCGAACCGGGCATACACGTCACCACCCATGCGCTTGCGTATCTCCACGAACAGTGACGGCGCAAACGGCCTTTCAAGGGTGAAACCCGAATAGCCGCAGAAGAACTGGAGATACGGGTTCTCCTGGATCTGCAACACCGTCTCCTCGTCCGACCACCGCTGGCGATGTTTGATGATGACAGCCCCGATCACCAGCCGGGCCGGCTTGGCAGGCGTTCCCTGGTCGGCGCTCATGCCGCTGTAGTAACCATGGGCAAACTCGTCCCAGGGAACCACCTCCGCCAGTTTCACCCACCGGTTGTTCGGATCAAGATCCCTCTCAAACGGGCTCTCAAAACCGGGCAAAGTCGGCTGATTCTTGTCGGGTTCGCGAATCATTGGTGCACGCCTTTTGGGGAGAATAGATGGAAATCCATGCGCCTGGATACTATCACAAGTACGGATTATGCAAAAGTTTCAATATTTTGTAGTTTTTGAGGAGACCCGAATTAAGGCTGATCTCCAGGTCAAAACGCTTGCGAGCCTCTTTTATGCCTCCATTACGCCGTAAGTTGTAGATAGAATAGGCAGCCAACGCAAGGGCATAAGGATGATTTCCCGCCCACTGACGGGCATAGTTCTGCTCGTCTGTCGTCAAACAGGCATCAGAACCGGAATGTGCCTCCAGGCAGGGGAGAGCAAGCAGTTTTTTGACATCATCATCCTTGAAATCTCCTAAATAAATGTGTTGCCCCAGGTTGAAAAAACGGGATGTGACATTAAATTTCTGCTTCATTTTACCGAGAGGATCCTTGGAGACCACCGCCAGCATGATGAGACTGCTGTTTAACAATGCACGTAAATTTTCATAGAAATCATTTGTGAATTCATCAGGAAATTTGCCCAGATAT
>JADFZF010000356.1 GCA_015232645.1 Magnetococcales bacterium
AACAGAAGAAGAACTTGCAGATCCAGACCTGGATTTGGATCCCGAACCATCCCTGGACGTGGATCGGGATGCCCAGGCCGAATCCGGTTCTGTCCTTGAATCCGAAGATGATTTCAAACTCGACGAGGCAGATGTCAAACTGGACATGGATACGGATCTGGAAGGAACACCGGATCTGAATGTCGGTGACTTTGACTTGAACGATGTGGACGATCTGCCTTTGGACGAAAAGGACCCGCTTGCCAAACCGCAGACAACCCAGGCCGGGAGTGAAGAAAAAAGCCTGGAGTCCCTGCTGGATGAAATGAAGGCTGAAGATGCAGAGGTTGAGGATGAGGAAGATGTTGCCACTGTCCTGAGTCAACTCTCTGGCGATGTCAAAAGAGACCGAGGAATTGATGGAAGTGACGAGGGACAGGAACCGGTCTTTGATGATTTGTCTTCCGAACTCCACACCGGGGAAGATATCAAGGAAATCGACCTGGACAATTTTCCAGACGACAAGGAGCGGGCTGCCGATGGCCTTGAAGAGGAAGAACTGACCCGAGCCGACGTGGACTTGTCAAAATATGAAGAGGTCAATCTGGATGAAGAAACCTCGGTATCATCCAAACAAGCGGCGTTGCTCGATGAGCATGGGGATATGGATGAAATCCCCCCGCGAGACCCGCCTGTTGCCAAAAAGTCCGGGTTATTCGCTAAAGCAACCGAGACCCCGGATGCCGAGCCAGAGATCGACGGAAATTTGGCGGATGCCGAAGATGACCTCGAACCAGCATCCCGGCTTCCCTTTGAAACCCCGCAAATACAAAAAATTCTTCTCTGGACCGCCCTGTTTTTGAGTGGCATCTGGATTTTTGGCATGCTGGCAAGAACCGAATGGTTTGAGTATCACATTTATTCCATCCGCAATGATGTGCATCTTGCCTCTGTCGAGAGCCAATGGCGTTCCACCAGAGATGGGGATGAGATGCTGCTTTTGAATGGCAAATTGCGCAATACAACCAAAACCGGCCAAAAAGCACGCGCCGTGCGTATCTCCCTGCTCGACAAGGATAACAAACCTCTTCATGCGGTCCGGATCATCCCGGGACGGGTGTTGAAAGAGAGTGATCTTGATATCAGTGATGACTCACTACGCATCATGGTTGATCTTCAGTCGGACACCAAACAGGTCAAAACCATACCCACCATCAAGGCTGGAGAAGAAATCGGTTTTCAGGCCATATTCCTCCATCCTTCCGAGGCCACGGTTCGCTATCGGGTGGATATTGATGAAACCACGGAGTCAACCGACAAGAAAACCAAGGATACCAAGGATACCAAGGATACCAAGAATACCAAGGACACCAAGGACACCAAGGACACCAAGGACGCCAAGGACGCCAAAGATCATGCAGCGCAAAAGGGGTCCGCTTCACATTGAGTGCCTTTTGTTACCACATACACTTTTCATGAACACGGTGGATGAGCCATGTATCTGAATCATTTTGGGTTGCAACGTCATCCATTTTCCTTGACACCAGATACGGATCTGTTTTTCAACGGCGGGGGGCGGGAACAAATCCTGGAAATGCTCCTGCATGCCATCCAATCCGGTGAAGGCATCATCAAGGTGGTGGGAGAAGTGGGCAGTGGCAAGACCATGCTCTGTCGGATTTTATGCCATCGTCTGCCCAAAACCGTGGATGTGGCCATTCTGCTGAATCCAAACATTCCGCCGGAACAAATTGTTGCGACTGTTTTGCGAGAATTGCGGGTGACGCCGAATCCATCCGGAAACCGCTGGGCTGATCAGCATATTCTGCTCAATCATCTGGTTGATCTGCACCGAAGTGGACGCCATGCCCTGGTATTGGTCGAGGAAGCCCAGAGCATGTCCATGGCCTCCCTGGAAGAGCTGCGCCTGTTGAGCAATTTTGAAACCTCCAGGACAAAATTGTTCCAGATCGTTCTGTTCGGACAACCGGAGCTGGACCAAACCCTCGCCGCCCATGAAAACCGGCACCTGCGCGAACGCATCACAACGAGTCTGCATCTGCCCCCCCTGACCCTGAAAGAAACAGGTCTCTACCTGCAACATCGTCTGGAAGCCACCGGTCACCCCGATGGAAAAATATTTACCAACGGTGCGGTTCGCGGTTTGTATCAGACATCCAAAGGTGGCATTCGACGGATCAACGTTCTGGCACACAAGGCGTTGGTGGCGGCGTTTACCGACTCTTCCCGGTTGGTACGCTCCCGGCACATTCGTACCGCAATGGCGTCCAGCGAATTTTCAACAGATTTTTTTGCATCCATGTCACTCTGGATGCGTCCAATCCTGGTGGCATGCGGACTGGCAACCCTGATTATCAGTGGTACGGTGCTTCACTCCTGGGGCAACACTTCCCGTTCAGGAACCATCCCCCGAATGGGTACAGATATCCCCCTGGAAGAGCGCCTGAAAATGAATGCCAATTCCATG
>JADFZF010000357.1 GCA_015232645.1 Magnetococcales bacterium
TGCAAACCAGCCAGTGGATGGTGGTGGAACGGCTGTTCGATGTGGGTCCCCATGCCTTTTACCCCGCGCCCAAAGTCACTTCTTCGGTGGTTCATCTGACCCGACGTTTGCAACCCTTGGCCCCGGTCCAAGACGATCATCTGTTTCGTCAGGTGATCCGTGCCGCCTTCAATCAGCGGCGAAAAACATTGGCCAATGCCCTGAAGAGTTTGCATCCGCGGCCAAAATCATGGCTGACGGCGGCCGGGATCGATTCCTCACGTCGAGGTGAAACCCTCAGTGTCGTTGAATTTGCCCGTCTGGCCGACGAATTGTTGTTGTGGCGAGGTTTCACGGACACCTGTCATCGGACAGAGGGTGTAAATCTCTGACAACACAGCACCAGCGACAACGCGTGGAGAGGGTCTGGAGCCCAGTGGTCCAGCTGGATTGAGATTCATTTCCGTGTCGCCTCCACCTTTGATTCATGGGAAGTACGGAGAGCGGCAGGGCCGTTCCCCATACTTTCCGGTCGTGGGCGACCTGTGGGTGCACTGGCAGTTTGTCGTCAACGGTGGCCGTTGGTTGCCCGAGGTTGGATCAATAAGAATTTGATTTTGGATAGGCGTTCTAAATAGCGCGGCGCCCAGGGGTCGGTGGTTTGTAGGCGCTGTAAATAGCGCTGCGCCCAGGGGTCGGTGGATTGAGCGAGCTGGGAACGGGGGTGGAGATGGGTAATCCCAATTCCTTGCGGATGGCGGCCGATGTCTGGGCATCGGTGGCGGTTGTGCCAGTGACCAACCCGTTCAACATGACCCCATGCAGGACATCCATGGCGCCGGACAGACGTGTTTTTTCCATGTCATTTTGTCCTTGCTGCTGGATTTGTTCCTGAGCCTGCTGACCATGGATTTGCGCCAGGGCCATGGCTTGGTCATAAGACTGCTGTCCCTGAAGCTTGGCCAAGGCCATGGCTTGCTCCTTATCGTAGGCTTGCAATTGCATCTGTCCCGACTGTTCCTGGTCCATGAGAGTCTGTTTACTCTTGAGATCCTGTTCCAGGCGGTACTGTTCCAGGGCCATGGATTGGGCGGCCTGTTGCGCCGACAGCGATTGTTGAAATCGTTGTTGCAGGGATTGGGTGTCGAGATCCAAGGCGTGCTGCTGCCGGGATTGCTCCTGATTGATCTGTCCCTGCAATCGGGCAATCCCCATATCGACCAATCCTTTTTGCCGGGCGACATCGGCATCGGTCTGCCCCCGGGCGATGATTTGCTCCAAGGCCTGATGACCGCTGAAGTCCTGCAAGGCCATCTGATTGGTGGCATTCAACTGATTGAGCCCCCATTGGTTTTGCATGTTGGCGATGTTGGATTCCAACCCAGCGACGGCGCTGGCCTGTTGCGCAACCAGTTGCGATTCCATCCGTCCCCGGGCCACCCCTTCGGCGATACCCTGTCGGGTGGAGCCATAATGTCCCATCTCCACCGCCTGACCCTCCAGGCTCGGCATCATCTCCTGGTCGAAGGCTTGACGTTGGATGTCGGCCTGGGCCGACAGCTGGTGGTTCAAGGCATTCCTGGAATCCTGAAACTGTTGTTGCATCTCTGCCTGCATGGCGGCGCGCAATACATTGGGATCCAATGCCGGGGTCGGTGGTGGAGTCGGCACAGGCAATGGGGCTGCTGACGTCGGAAGTGGTTCGGGTAGGGTTGGTGTTTCTGTCGGTGCCGGCGGTGGTGGGGCCTCGGTCGGAGGGGGCAGCGGCTCTGGTGTCGGAGGGGTGGGTGGGGGCGGAGCCTCCGTGGCCGGCGGTGGCGTCGGTTTGGGACCAAAATCTCGAGCATAGGCCTCTGGATTCATGGCATAGTCGAAAAAGGCACTGAATCCCCATCGGCCCGAATCGTTGTCGATCCCCATCTTCGTCAGCTCGTCATCAATCTTGTTGCGATCCTGTTTGGGATTGTCCCGAAATTGCTGCATGAGTTGTTCGACACGTATCTTTTTATCCGGGTTCTTGGTAGCTTCTACCCAATCCATGTGTTTGTCTCCTTGTGGATGGTGGTGCAGGGTTCAGACACGATCACAATCGGGTCCATTGGCCGTTGACCCGACCATAAAAGCCGGCTCCAGAACCAGGATTCCAATGGGTACCATCGGCGTAGACCAGGTCGCCATCGGCCATTTTCGTCGGTTCCTGGCGTAAAACCGTCAGTTTGACAACTTCCTGGCTCTCGCGGGCGGCATTGGCGATGCGGTTGAATTCTTGGTACGCCCATGAACCCAATTGTTCCGGCTGGCTGGGGGGTAGGTTGACGCCATAGACGGCGCCCAGATTGGCGGTAGTCATCAATACTTCCCCTGGGGTGCGAATTCCAGGGTGTACCCAAGAAGGGTCCACCCCATGTCGGCGGTGCTTTGGAAGCGTACGGAAATAAACCGTCCGGTCAGCGTCAGGTCAGCGGTGTTCAGACAGGCTTCGG
>JADFZF010000358.1 GCA_015232645.1 Magnetococcales bacterium
TTCGTAGGTAAAGCTTTGCGGTTGGATGTATAGGAAATTGAAGGCATACAATCCTCCGGCAAGACTGCCGAGGCTGGAACCCAGGGCGAAGGCGGCCACCTTGTAGCGGAAACATCCCACTCCCATGGCATCGGTAGCGATAGGGCTGTCGCGCAGGGCTTCGAAGGCGCGGCCCCATTGACCGGAGAGCAGGTTTTTCATGGCGAACCAGACCAGGATCAGCAAGGTCAGGCACAACCAATAAAATCCCTGCGCCTTAAGGTGCATGCCGAACAAGGGGGGGCGAACGATGCTTAAACCCTGGGCCCCCGAGGTCAAGGATTCCCATTCGTTTAAAATGGTTGTGGTCAGGGCGGAAAAACTGAGGGTACCCAGAGCAAACTGTGGACCCTCCAGGCGCAACGATGGAAAGGCCAGGAGACCGCCGAGAACCAGGCCGACGATGAGGCTGGTGGCCAGGGAACCGGCCATTCCCAACCCCAGAAGCGAGACAGACAGGCCGGAGGCGTAGGCTCCCCAGCCGAGGAAAGCCACCTGTCCCAGGTTGACCTGTCCCAGATAACCGACGGTAATATCCAGGCCGATGAGGAGGATGCCGTAGATGGCCAGGAGGGTCAGGAGACCGAGGGCGTAGGGATTGTTGATGAACCATGGGATGGCAGCCAAGAGTCCAAACAGGAGCAATTCAGCGCCGTGGGTGAGGATTCGCCGTTTGTACATGGATCATACTTTACGGATGACTGTTTTACCGAAGAGGCCGGTAGGACGCACGGCCAAGGCGAGGATGAGGAGGAGCAATCCTGGAGCTTCGCGCCATCCCGATCCCAGGTAGAAGCTGGTGAGGCTTTCGATGGCACCGAGGGCCAATCCGGTGATGACGACGCCGAAGCCGGAGTCGAGACCGGCGACGACGGCGACGGAAAAGGCTTTGAGGATCAGAGCCGAGGCCATGGTTGGGCCGACGGTGGTGATGGGGGAAATTAATAGGCCTGCCATGGCGGCGACCATTCCGGACAGGGCGTAAGAGAGCATGATGGTGCGTGTGGCGGAGATACCCATCAATCCGGCGGCATCGCGATCGGCACTCAGGGCGTCGAACGCCTTCCCCAGGAGGGTTTGACGTTTGAAGCCTTCGATCCATCCCATGATCACCACCACCCCGAGGGTGACCGACAATTCCAAGGGGGTCACACTGATGCCTCCGAGGGAGAGTGGGGTACTGGGGATGGGGGTGGGAAAGGGGCGATCATCCCGTCCCCAGATGTTTTCGGCGGCGCTGAAGGCGAAGAGGCCGAGAATGATGGTGAGGAGGATCCAACCTTCGCCTTTTTGTTCCAGGGCCAAACGTACGCCGGCCCGTTCCACCATCAGGCCCAACAGGGCACCGAAAAGCAGTCCGCCGACCACCACCAGGGGATAGGGGAATCCCCAATGAATCAGATTCAAACTGAAGAAGGCAGAGACCATGACCAGCTCGCCTTGGCCAAAGTTGATGCTTTTGGAGGTGGCGTAGGTGAGCTGAAAACCGTAGGCGATCAGGGCGTAGATCTGCCCCATCAGGGCTCCACTCACGATCATTTGGGCGATAATGGTTGTATTCATGGCATCTGGTCGGCAAGGTCTGTTCAAAACTTTCCCAAAGTAAACCATGACATCCTGGTGACACGCAACGCTTTTAAATTCGACTGATCCTGGCAAGATCAATTTGGGCGGTCAAATGGCGACCCGGGTAACGAAATCAAGGAGATGGGAATCGTGGTTGCGATTGTTGGCCCATCCGCTGTTGGCCAGGGAGGCGAGGATGGCCCGGGCATCCGGACTGGCGGATTCCGGCCTTCGAGAAAGAAAATCATCATATTTCCAGGGTATCGTTGCGGCGCAGGCGGTAACCCAGTTCATACAGGCCATTGGGGTGTTCGACCCGCATGGGAGCGGTTTCGGGCCAAGACCAATGAGAGAAGGGAAACAATCGTTGCATGTCATCGATGGCACAATGAAACGGTGGTCCGCCCGGTCGATGAGTCTGCATGAAGAGGGCGAACAGTTGTCCCCCGGGAATCAACCATTGCCGAAGCCGGTCGGCGTAATTCTCCCAGGTTTCGGGCGGCAAGGCGCACAGGCTGGTTTGTTCGTAGATGGCATCGAAGGGAGAATCCGGGGTCCACTCCAGGAGGTCCGTCCGGAGAATGGTCGCCATCAACCCGTGTTGGGCAAGAAGGCCGCGAACGGCAGCCACGGCGGAAGGGGCGATATCCACGGCGGTGACTTGGAATCCTTGTTCCGCCAGCAACGCCACCTCATAGCCACGGCCACACCCTGGAACCACGATTCGGCATGGACGAAGGTGACCCTGCTCCAGGAAGGCCAACAAGGATGGGCTCACCTTCCCGCGATCCCAACCCGTTTGGCCCGATTGATAACGGTTTTCCCATTCCGCTTGACGATCC
>JADFZF010000359.1 GCA_015232645.1 Magnetococcales bacterium
TCCTGAACCGGGAGCAGAAAACAAGCTTTGGTTGGTGTTAAATTCGACGTAAATCCAATGTTGTGAACAGTTCGCGATGAACCGTCAACGGATCATCACGCAAGAGCGGCTGTCCGCTGCCCTGAGGGACAAAACGGCCCCCCACCGGTGGTGCGGCAGTGGGCCGCCACGTCTCCATGGGATGACCATGATCCCAGAAACGGGCAAAACGCCGCGATTCCGCTTCCAGACTATTGACAGGAAACGTTTCATAATGCCTTCCACCCGGATGGGCCACATGGTAGGTACAACCACCGATGGAACGGTGGTTGAATTGATCGATGATATCGAAAGCCAGCGGTGAATGCACCGGAAGCAGGGGATGCAACCCCGAGGGGGGTTGCCAAGCCTTGAATCGAACCCCGGCGACGAGTTCCCCCCCCACCCCCGTGGAACGTAATGGCAGACGATAGCCATTGCAGCTGACCGCATGCCGATCCGGGATGATGCCGGACACCTTGATCTGCAAGCGCTCCACGGAAGAATCGACGAAACGGGCGGTCCCATGGCGGGTGGCCTCCTCGCCTAGGACGTGCCAGGGCTCCAAGGCCTGTCGAAGTTCCAGGGTCACGGTTCCGTATTGCACCGTCCCCAGAACGGGAAAACGAAAAGAAAAGAAGGGTGCCAACCATTCCCAGGCGAAGGGGTATCCCGCCCGGTTCATTTCATCCACCACCTGTTTCATGTCCTCCTCGACAAAAAAGGGCAGCATGAATTGATCATGCAGGGCACTGCCCCAACGAATCAGCGGGCGGCGGTAGGGCTGGCGCCAAAACCAGGCGATGAAAGCCCGCAGCATGAGAGTCTGGACCAGACTCATATGGGCATGGGGCGGCATCTCGAAGGCCCGCAGTTCCAGCAACCCCAGACGTCCCGAGGGGCCATCGGGGGAGTAGAGTTTATCGATACAAAACTCGGCCCGATGGGTATTGCCGGTGAGATCCACCAGGATGTGGCGCAACAGGCGGTCGCCGAGCCAGGGATGGGACACCTGACCTTCGGGAATCTGGCTCAGGGCGATTTCCAGTTCGTGAAGACTGTCGGTCCGGGCCTCATCGACCCGGGGAGCCTGACTGGTGGGTCCGATGAACAGGCCGGAAAACAGATAGGAAAGACTCGGATGATGTTGCCACCAGGTGATCAGGCTGGCCAACAGATCGGGTCGCAACAGCATGGGACTATGAGCCGGCGAGGGCCCGCCGATGGTCATGTGATTGCCGCCTCCGGTGCCGGTATGGCGGCCATCGACGAGGTATTTTTCCGTTCCCAGGCGCGACAGCCGCGCCTCCTGATACAAGGCAATGGTTTTGTCGCGCAAGTCGGCCCAGGTGAGCGACGGATGGATGTTGACCTCGATGACGCCCGGGTCCGGAGTCACAAAAAAACGTTGTAGGCGGGCATCTTCCGGAGGGGGATAACCTTCGAGGACCGGATCGATGCCGGTGGCGTTGGCCGTGGCCTCGATGGCCTGGACCAGGGCCACGAAATTGTCCAAACGCATCATGGGGGGGAGGAACAGAAACAGTTTCCCATTCCGGACCTCGACGGTCAAAGCGGTGCGCACGAATTCTTCGCGATAGCGTTGGGTGGATGGAGGCATGTTCAGGAGGTCCTCGGGCGAGAATGGGCAACGCTCGAAATCGGTCTCCCGGGCACCGTGGAGGTTGAGGCTTGCCAAAGGGAGGCGCAAGCCGATGGGAGAATCCCCCGGCATCAGCAATAATTTTTCATGCCGCAGTTTCCATGGTCCGCTGATCCACTCTTTGGAATTTTCATCGCGGTCCAGAGGCAGGACGTATCCAACGGCATCGCCCAGCCCCTGGCGCAGGAGACGGGCCAGGCGTTGCCGCTCCAGGGAATCCTTGAGATCGGCGGAAAATGGATCACAATCGGCAGGAAGGGCCGATTCTTTCCATAGATGATAAAAAGGGTCCTCGAAGGCGGGGAGGATGAAGCGGTCTACCCCCCCCAAAGATCGTCCCAAGACCATGAGAAAGCGCAGCCCCTGGTCATGGGTGAGGGTAGGTTGCCCCAGGAGATGATCATAGGGCCGGCTCCACAGCGGCACCCCATCGGAACGAAAGAAACAACCGTAACGCCAGCGTGGCAACTCCTCGCCCGGGTACCATTTGCCCTGACCCAAATGAAGCACCCCCCCCGGGGCGAATCGTTGCCGCAAACGCAACAACAGGTCCAACGCCAAACGGCGTTTGTGGTCGCCATCAGCGGCGATGGTCCATTCGGGGGCATCCATGTCGTCGATGGAAACGAAGGTCGGTTCCCCCCCCATGGATAATTGCATGCCGCAGGCCTCGAGTTCCAGGTCCACCGCCTGGCCCATGCGATCGATGGCCTGCCATTGCTCTTCGGAATAGGGCTTGGTGGTTCGCGGGGTTTG
>JADFZF010000035.1 GCA_015232645.1 Magnetococcales bacterium
CGGCTCTGGAAAAACCAGAGTGTTGACGCGGCGCTTGGCGTGGCTTCTTTCAGAACATGGTATCCGGCCTCACCAAATTCTGGCCGTGACCTTCACCAACAAAGCGGCCCGGGAAATGCTCAACCGAGTCTCTGAATTGATCCATCTGGACCATGAAACCTCCAGGCGCATGTGGATCGGTACTTTCCATGGCATGAGTGCGCGCATCCTGCGCCAGAATGCGGAAATGCTCGGATTCACCAATAATTTCACCATTCTCGACGCCTCCGACCAGGAACGCCTGCTCCGCAAACTGGCGGAAGAGCAGCAGTTCGCCCATACCTATTGGACTCCAAAACGTCTGGTCCAGACCATCTCACGATGGAAAGATGCGGGACTTGGCCCCGAAGAAATCTCCGATGAACATTTCCGTCATGCTCAAGAGCAAAAACATGTCACCGCCCTCTATTTTCGCTATCAGGAAGAATTGCGCAGAGCCAATTGCATGGATTTTGGCGATCTTCTTCTCCATTGCCTGACAATGTGGCGTCAATACCCGGAAACCCTGGATCGATATCGCATGGGTTTTCACCATATTTTGGTGGACGAATACCAGGATACCAACAAGATACAGTACGAATGGATGCAGGCCTTGGCCAGTCATCACGGCAATCTGTGCGTGGTGGGGGATGATGATCAATCCATTTACAGTTGGCGCGGGGCCCGTTTGGACAACATTCTCCACTTTGAAAAAGACTTTCCCAATACCCGCACCATCCGCCTGGAACAAAATTATCGCTCTACCGGCAATATCCTCAAGGCCGCCAGCCATCTCATCGACTGCAATTTTGGCCGCCTGGGCAAAACCTTATGGACCAATGGCCCCGAGGGGGCAAAAATCGTTCTCTACACCGCCGAGGATGGCGACGACGAAGCCTGGTTCGTGGCCAGTGAAATCAAACGCTCTCTGCGTTCCCTCAACGTTGCCCATCAGGTCGCCATCCTTGTCCGGGCGGCCCATCAAACCCGGGTCATCGAAGAAGCCTTGAATCGACAGCAAATCCCCTACCAGATGGTCGGTGGCATCCGCTTCATGGAACGCGCCGAAATCAAAGATGCCCTGGCCTACCTGCGCCTGGCTCATTCCTTGACCGACAATCTGGCTTTTGAGCGAATTATCAATAATCCCAAACGCAAATTGGGCGACAAAGCCCTGGGGATCATCCAGCAGGCCGCCGCGGAAATAGATGGCTCCCTTTTTGCCGGAGCCAAACTGTGCGTCGCCGAGACCCGATTGGGCAAGGCCACCACCGCACCTCTGGCCCAATTCGTCGCCGTTATCGAAAAAGCGGCGGCGGAGCTGGATGCTGGCGTTTCTCCCGGAGAAGTCTTGGACCTCTTGCTGACTGACAGCGGTTATCATGCGGCATTGACCATCGTCGACCGGGGTACGGAAAAAATCGAAAACCTTCTGGAACTCAAAGCCTTCCTCCGCCAGGATACCGACCTGACCAATTTCCTGGAACGGGTTGTTCTGGATGGCGACCCCAACGACGAAACCAAGGCCGTCCGCCAACCTGTGGTTCTCTCCACTTTGCACGCCGCCAAAGGACTGGAATTTCCCCTGGTTTTTCTGGTGGGTTTGGAGGAAGGATTATTACCCCACAAACTCGCTATCGAGGACAGCAACGAGGCGGGATTGGAGGAAGAACGACGGCTGACCTATGTGGGGATGACCCGCGCCAAGGAAAAACTTTTCCTTTCCCACGCCCGGCGTCGCTTCATGTTCAATCGCAATGAACCCACCCCAGCCTCCCGATTTCTGCGGGAAATTCCCAGAGAGGTCATGGAAATCCGTGGACTCACGGTCTTCTCCAAACAAGGTGCCGATCGATTTTCCGGACGTGGTCGATTTCCAAGGCGATATTAATGAAAATAAAATATTTGTACACATAGTTGAAAAAGAAAAATTTTCGCTCGGACCTCGGCTTTAAAACATCTTGGGGCTTCGCCCCAAACCCCACTGGGAAGGGGCCTGCCCCTTCCCAGACCCATCCCACTCATGGAAGAATACTTCGAAATTATCCTATGACGACTCTGAAAAAATTGGAAAACTACCTGACCCGCCTGCTTCGTACCCGACAATTCGATGATTATTGCCCCAATGGTGTGCAAGTCCGAGGAGACAAAAAGATTAAAAAAATCATCACTGGCGTTTCCGCTTGCGTCGAATTGTTTGAAGCGGCGGTTGAGGACAAGGCGGATCTGGTTTTGGTGCATCACGGTTTGTTTTGGAACAAGGATGCCCGCGTCGTCCAGGGACAAATCAAAAAACGCCTGCGGATACTCATGCAGCACGACCTCACCCTCATGGCTTTTCACCTTCCCCTGGATGCCCATCCCAAACTGGGCAACAACATCGGATTGTTGCGTCTCCTGGGTATGGAAAAGACGAAACCCTTCGGCCACTATCACCACCAAGCCATATCGTTCATGGGACAACGGGACCAAGCCGTCTCACTGGCCTACTGTTGCAAACGGGTCAAAAAATCTCTAAATCCAAAACACCTTCTGATCCTCCCCTACGGCCCAAAAAAAATCCGTCGCATCGCGGTGTGCAGCGGTGGCGCTCCAGAACTGATTCTGGAGGCCAAGGAGCAAGGAGCCGATCTGTTCTTGACAGGGGAAGCCAACGAACCGTTATATTATTTTGCCCGGGAGCAGAAAATTCATTGCATCGCCGCCGGGCACCACGCCACCGAAACCTTGGGTGTACGCGCCTTGGGTAAGCACCTGGCGCAAACTTTTGCCATCAAGCATCGTTTTCACGATACATTCAACCCGATGTGATCACACGACAACGTCATACCCGTTGCATCAGGCAAAACTGAAATTCCTGGACCTTGCCTGACGGGGTCTGATGTTGCATGACACACTGATCCCGAAGGGTCAACCCATCGCCGATGGCCGCCAGCAAAGTGGAAGCATCGTAACGAACAATCGGCAGATGACTGCATTGGGTCGGGCCATGGAGGGAAAAAGTGGCGATGATGGCATGTCCTCCCGGTCTGAGAACGGTCCGAAGGGTGTCGGCGTAGGCTTTTCGATCTCCTTCGGCCACCAAAAAATGGAACATGGCCCGGTCATGCCACAAATCCGCGGCAAAATCGGGCCGCCACTGGGTCACATCGGCTTCGACCCACTGAACCCTGTGGGCCAAATCTCCCAGGCTGGCACGAGCGTGATGCAGCGATGCCGCGGAGATATCCAGAACCGAGATGGACCAAGTGGCATTCTCACGGAGCAGAACCCCCGCCAACACCGATGTCCCACCGCCGACATCGACGATATGTGCCTTGTCGGGCAATTGTGCCTGCCGCACAAACCGTAACGACATGCCGGCATCCTTCTGAAACCAGCTCAGCTGCTCGACGGGCTTAGTCTGATAAACGGTTTCCCAATGCTGTCTGCGGGTTGTTTGATTGTTATCTTCAGCCATCAGCTGCCTCCCTGGTCCTCAGCATGTCATCCAAAAGCTCGGCCAACGCTCGCGCCCCTGCCCAGCGGGAATAGATTTTCACTCGCTCTC
This sequence comes from Magnetococcales bacterium, assembly GCA_015232645.1. Taxonomy (GTDB): domain Bacteria; phylum Pseudomonadota; class Magnetococcia; order Magnetococcales; family UBA8363; genus UBA8363. The sequence continues at coordinate 3,569 of JADFZF010000035.1, forward strand.
CCGGAGAGGTATACGGTCGGTTTTGTACGAGATCATCGAGAAAGGTGACCAAGTTGGACCCGATCAGATGCCGATCTTCCAGGGGAACGATATAAGGTGCATCACAAGCTTCCAATATCTTCCTTGCATCCCCTCGATTTCCCACCAATGCAAAAACCGGTCGTCCAGAGCGCAGGTATTCAAATAATTTCGCCGGAACCAGACGGTCGAAAGCCTCCCCCTGAAACAATAATAAACCATCCACCGCCACCATTTCCAACAGACTCTCTCGATAGGGCAATGTTGGCTGCAACACAACCAGGTCCTCCAATTGCCTGGCCTGAATCATTGCCCTGATCTGCTCATCATGACCCGTGGCCCGAAATACCACCCGCATCCGGATTCCCCGTCCCCTCCTCCCTTGAAAGCCACAAATCCTTCCGCTCTGGACCAAACCCGCCAGCACGTCCAGAAATGGCGCCGGATTTCTCTCTTCCGGCCCGGTGTACAACGTCCCCGAGTGCAACAATGTGATGACCCTTTCAGGTCCGTTGCTGGTCGGTTTTGACTCCATGATCCGAATGATCTCAGGATCGTCGAAGACTTCATCATCATAACCGTTGGCGATAATCTTCCATTTATCGGCAGCGACATTCGGGTATCTTTGGGTCAGTAATTCCATAAGTCCCTGAGTCGTCACCACAATACGATCGCACCTTTGGAGGACCCGGGCCTCCAACTTGATGAACAACTTGCGGACTGTTGGATCCAACGGATGCCGACCGATGACCAGGGGATCACGCAAATCCACAATCCACGGCAGCCCCGACACCCGGGACAACGCCCAGCCGATCAGCAGCGATGTTGCTATGGGATAAGTGCTCCAGATCATTTTCGGTTTGTATTTCCAGATCATCCATAATCCCGCTGGGATGGCGGTCAGCAGCCACGTTGACCACCGATCAGGCAAAGCCAACGCCCGGGCATATCGCCCGCGGATGGCAAGATGTCTGGCGGTATCCAAAGCCTTTGAACGAACAACCACAACGTCGGCGGTCATCCCCCCCCCCCCGAAGGCATCGCAATGTTCATAAGCCATGGGGTGGACCGACAGGATCAGCGGACGATAGCCGAATTGAGACAAATATTTGCCAAATCCCACCGCCCTTTGGGTGCCACTGGCCTGAGCGGGGGGATAATGATAGGCCACCATCAAGACCGATTTATCCAAGGATTCATCCTGACCGCATGTCCACACCATCTTGAGCCTCTTGAACGAACAACTGAGTGAACGCATGACCGTCTGTAAAACAATCGCTGCCTGATGGGTCACCCCACGACGTTCCCCATTTGAAAGATCGGCATATACATGGCGATCACCAGCCCGCCGATCAGGACTCCCAGAATGACCAAAATCAAAGGTTCCAGCAATGCGGTCAGGCTGTCCACCGCACGATCCACTTCCGCTTCATAAAAATCGGCTATTTTATTCAACATGATCTCAAGATTGCCGGTCGCTTCGCCAATGTGAATCATCTGCACCACCATACCGGGAAAAATATCACTTTGGCTTAGTGGTTCGGTCAGGGACAGGCCCTGGGAAATGGAGGACTTGGATTTGGAAATCACTTCTTCCACCACCATATTACCTGCCGTTTTGGCGACGTTGTCCAGGCTTTCGAGGATGGGCGTCCCGGCAGCGATCATGGTACCGAAGGTCCTGGCAAACCGGGCAATGGCCGATTTGCGCAGGATCATACCGAAAACCGGCAGCCGCAGAGATAATTTATCCATCAGATAGTGAAATTTTGGATTTTTTTTATAAAACCGGCCAAAAACTTCGATGGCTCCACCAATGACAAACACGACCACCCACCAATAATTCTGGGTCCATTCGGAAATGGCAATCACAACCCGGGTGGGGGCAGGGAGTTCGGCGCCAAAATCTTTGAACAAAGCCGCAAAGGTGGGGACAACAAATACCATCAGAACCCCAGTAATGATAAAAGCGATGGAGATGACCGCAATCGGATAGGTCATGGCCGACTTGACCTTGGCCTTCAAGGCCGCCGCCTTTTCCTTGTAAACGGAAAGCCGTTCCAGCACCGCTTCCAGAATGCCCGACTGTTCTCCGGCGGATACCAGATTGACAAACAACTCGTCAAACATTTTCGGTTCCTTCAGAAGAGCCTCGGTCAGCGAAGTACCGGCCTCAATATCCTTCTTTACCCGGGTGGTTATTTCCCGGACAGTGGCGTTCTCCGCTCCCCGGCTCGAAAGGTCAAAACAGGTCACCAACGGCAGACCGGCTCCCACCATGGTCGCGAGCTGCCGGGTAAATATGACCACTTCCATTTCGGTCACCTTTGGCGCTCCAAACAGCGGCTTTTTTTTGACAACCTTTTTGACCGTGATGCCGACCAGACCCCTCTTGCGCAATATCGCCGTCAATTCACCCTGGTCCTCAGCCTCCTGCTCCCCGATCTTTTTTTCCCCTGCTTTGGTTTTGGCTTCCCACTTGTACAAATCCATCTTCCGTCTCCTACCCGACCGTAAGTATCGTTACGCATTCAACCACCATCCCGATTCCCGATCCTCCCTTTTTACACCTTTTTCATCCTGGCCGCGTGGTTTCCAATCCTTCCGGAAAGCACCCGCCTTCGGCCCGACGAAAAAAGCCGGCCAACTCGCCCCCTCCACAACGAAACCAGGGAATCCCACCCCCATCGGCTGATCAACTCCTGACCTTCCAAGTCGTCCCTACCATCCCCTGGGAAATATGCTACGATTTTTAAACTGCCGCGGTTTAGCTCTTGACGTTGGCGTAACTTTTTTTTACTTTGGTGGGCTCTTTACGATCCGGTTCCCCATGTGCTTGGAATCTTTTCCTCTGGCTTTCTCTATTTGCAGGCAACAAAATGAAAAGAACTTTTCAGCCCAGCGTCATTCGCCGTAAACGGACCCACGGTTTTCGCACCAAAATGTCCACCCGCTCAGGCCGCCAAGTCCTCAGCCGCCGGCGCTTCAAAGGACGCAAAAGATTGGTCAATTCCTGATATCCTGTGTCATCACTGTCCGCTACGGGGAAAGCTAAACGATTTGGTTTTCCCAAAACGGCACGGTTGCGCAAAAGTCGTGAGTTCAAACAACTCTCCGAACAAGGAAAAAAGATTCACTCTCCCTTGTTCCTGGTTTTCCTCCAGAAAAACGGCTTGGAGGGCTCCAGACTCGGGTTGACCGTCAGCAAAAAAGTCGGGCACGCCGCCACCCGGAATCGGATCAAGCGTTGGTTGCGGGAATACTTCCGCCATTGGCAAAACAGTGTTGTCGATCACTGGGATGTCGTCGTCATCGCCCGGGTCAAGGCCTGCAATGCCCCTCATGCAGAGTTCATCCGCGTCCTGGACGGCATTCTGGGTCCAAAGCCATTTCGCCGACATACGGTCGTCCCCAAGCCAATCTAGCACCTCCGGAGTCCCAATGAAAATCATATGCATCGGCCTGATCAGGTTCTACCAACTGTTTATTTCCCCGGTACTACCTCGATCATGCCGCTTCTGGCCAACATGCTCCGAATATGCCCTTGAGTCCATCTCCAAGTATGGTATCTTGCGTGGTGGCTGGTTATCCCTGAAGAGAATCGGTCGTTGCCATCCGTTCCATCCGGGCGGACTGGATCCTGTCCCCTAACCCTTATAAATACAGGTTGCCTCATGGACCAGAGAACCCTCCTGGCCATCATATTGTCGCTGTTATTGGTGGTTGCCTATCAATCGGTCATGGAAATCTACTTTCCACCCCCCGAAGTTGCCATCTCCCAGTCTGGAGAAGGGGTCACCCAAACCAATGCCAACGCCAATCCGGCCCAGGAAAAAGTCCCCAAACCCCCAACCGCCTCTGCCGATTCCGCAGCGGCCGTCCCTGTCGCCAAACCGCCGGCCTCCCGTCCTGAAGCGGCCCCCGGACGCCATGATGGTACCATAGAAGCGTTTGCACCCTTCAAAACCAACCTCATCGAGGGCCAACTCGCCCTGGAAGGGGCTACCTTTTCTGATCTAAAATTTTTGAAACATTTGACTCACCTCCCCCCGGATGGTCAACCCATCCACTATCTCAACCGCCACGGCAAAGAACTGTTTTTCAATGAATCAGGCTTTTTAACCAGCCAAATCAAGGTCCCTGAGCGCAGTACCCTCTGGAGTCTGGCCAAGCCCGACGAAAAAACCTCCCCCCAAGCCATTCACCTGTTCTGGGATAACGGGCAAGGGGTCCTTTTCGAAAAAAAACTCTCCCTGAATCCCGACTCCTATCTGTTGACCGTCGAAGACAGTCTCAGCAACAATACCGATCAACCTTTTGACATCTATCACTTTTCTCATTTCATCCGTGTCGAACCGGCTATCGAAACCAACCACGCCGCACCTGTCGATTTTCAGGGACCCATGGCGTTCCTGGATGGTAAACGGGTTCAGCATCCCTATGAAGATCTAAAAAAAAATGATATTCACGATTCTGCTTCCACCGGTTGGGCGGGTTTTTCCGACAAATATTTCCTCGCCGCCCTGATCACCAACGACACCAACAAAAAACGGTTCTATTTCGACTTCGACAATCCCACTCATCGCGTCGGCAACGTATCCGACAAACAAACGGTCGCACCCAAAACCCAATTTTCCCGAACCATACTTTTGTATATCGGCCCCAAGGAAATCAAAACCCTCGAACACGTTGGATATCACCTGGAACGCTCCATCGATTATGGATGGTTTCACTTCCTGGCGGTCCCATTGGTCGAGTTATTACTGATTTTCAATGGTTTCTTACATAACTTCGGATTGGCCATCATCCTTTTGACCGTCCTCATCAAAGCGCTGTTCTATCCCCTGGCCAACAAAAGCTATCGTTCCATGAACGAAATGAAAAAGTTGCAACCCAAGGTCGAGGAACTGCGCAAACTGTATGCCGACGACAAGGCTCGGATGAACGAAGCCATGATGAAACTGTATCAGGACAACAAGGTCAACCCCCTGGGAGGCTGTTTACCCATCGTGGTTCAAATCCCGGTATTCTTTTCGCTGTACAAGGTGTTGTTTTTATCGATCGAGATGCGCCATGCCCCCCTGTTCCTGTGGATTCAGGATCTGTCGGAACAGGACCCGTACTATGTGTTACCCATTTTGATGGGAATTTCGATGTTTGTACAATCGAAACTCAACCCGACCCCCGCCGATCCCATCCAGGCCAAGGTGATGACCTTTCTGCCACTGATATTCACCTTCCTGTTCCTGACCTTTCCCTCAGGATTGGTGCTCTATTGGCTGGTCAACAATATCCTCTCCATCATTCAACAAAGCTTGATCGCCAGGAAAAGCTGATGGCCAGGTTCACTGGATATGGGTCAAAGTGACCCACAGTTTCGAGACATAAACCAGGAACCAAACCAATAGTGCGATCATCACTACCCCGATGACCTTGGGCCACACATGGAGCAGCTTGAAATTCTTATTGTTTGGTTTGTTTTGCCAAAATTGCCAATTCATAAGGATTCGGCTCCATCAGATGAAGAAATCAAGAACATCGCCATGGTGGAACTCTGACCTGCAGTGCGGAAAATCCTTGTGGCGCACCGGACCCCCACCACCACAAAAAGCGACTGGCCTCTCCCCGCCCGATGTCAAGCTGCTATCCTCTTTGACGATATTTCCGCTGCACCCGCGTACCGAGATTACACAAAATTTCATAATTGGATTTTTCGCTCCAACACGCCACGTCTTCAGCCAAAATTTCCAGATCACCACCACGACCGATAATGACCACCTTGTCGCCCACGGAGGCATCGGGAATCATGGTGACATCCACAATGGTCATATCCATACTAACACGACCGACGATGGGGGCACGCTGTCCACGAAGAAGAAAAAAGCCGCGATTGGACATCCGTGTGCTTAAACCATCGGCATATCCCATGGCAACCACGGCAATACGCATATTACCATCACTGATAAAGGTACGGGAGTATCCTACCGACTCGCCTTTTTTAATCCGTTTGACTTGAATGACCCGGCTCGTGATGCGAACCACCGGTCGAATCTCCTCGTCACGCTCTGGCAGGGGGGTGATTCCAAACAAGGCCAGCCCCGGACGTACCATCCGACAATGACTGTCCGACAGCGACAACGCCGCGGCACTGTTGGCAATGGAAATTTCCTCGCTCGGCACGATCTGTTGCAATTGATGCAGTTGCCGCAACGTCTCTTGGTCATCCCGGTCATTGGCGGAACTGAAATGGCTGAAAATGCCCTGAACGCGAATATTTTTCGCATCGCGAAGCCGATGGATGATTTTTTTCCTTTTCCTGTTGATCCCCAATCGGTTCATCCCGGTATCTATTTTAATGTAAATATTAAATTTATAATGACTCTTTATCAAATTGGCGACGATGGTCGGTTCGAAGACCACGGGTGTCAGGCGATATTTGTGAATGGTCTTCAGGGCTTGAGGGCACAAACCTGACAGGATAATAATTTCAATATCGGCATCGATCCCTCTGAGTTCCACCCCCTCCTCGACACTGGCCACACAGACGCTTTTCAAATCAGGAAGCGTGCGGACTATTTTTTTTATTCCCAATCCATAGGCATTCGCCTTCAAAACCGGAGCAATACGCACTCCTGACCCGACTCGTTTTTTGATGACATGATAATTATGGACAAGGGCATCCAAATCGACACGCATCACGGTCTTGCGAAAATTGGTCATACGTTATAATCCCTGTCATCCAGATTATCGAAGCGGGTGTATTTGCTGATAAAGGCCAATTTGACACTGCCTGTCGGACCATTTCTATGCTTGGCGACAATGACCTCCCCGATCCCTTGAAGATTGATATCGTCTCTTTTGTAATACTCTTCACGATGGATGAACATGACGACATCCGCATCCTGCTCAATGGAGCCCGATTCCCTGAGATCGGAAAGAATGGGACGTTTGTCGGGACGGTCTTCCACTTTGCGCGATAGTTGCGACAAGGCCAACACTGGAATGTTGATCTCTTTGGCAATCCGCTTGAGCCCCTGGGATATGTTGGTAATTTCCTGTACCCGGTTTTCCATTCCGGGTTCCCCCTTCATCAACTGAAGATAATCGACGATAATCAGCTGAATGTTACGTTCCTTTTTCAAACGCCGCGCTCGCGCCAACAGGGCATGGATGGAAAGAGCTGGCGTATCGTCAACATAAATCGCGGTTTCAGCCAGGCGACCGACGGCATCGGTCAATTTAGCAAATTCATCGTCCCTGAGCATTCCGGAGCGTAAATCATGGGCATCAATGCGACCGAAGGAAGAAACCATCCGGGAAACAATCTGCTCCCGTGACATCTCCAGGGAAAAAATTCCTACAGGAAAATTCCCCGTCGCCGCGGCATTGACAGCAATATTCATGGCCAAGGCGGTCTTACCCATGGATGGCCGCGCCGCCAAAATCAATAGATCCGAGGGTTGCATGCCCGACAACATTTTATCCAAACGTACAAATCCGGTCGGGACCCCCGTGACCCCCTTCTTCTCCTCCATCATTTTTTCAATCTTGCGGACGAAAGGCTCCAGCACCGCCTTCATGGTGGCGTAGCTGGATTGACGGGACTTGAAATGATCACCAACATTGAGGATACGCGATTCGATTTCATCCAGAAATTGATCTATATCCAACTTTTCACTAAAAATTTTTTCGTTGAATTCTTTCAACTCATCGTTCAAAAACCGTAAAATTTTTTTTTCTTTAAGAATTTTGATGTAAGACTTGACATTGAACGTCGAAGGGGCCGATTCCACAAGGCTGAGAATATAATGTCGCAACTCCGTGGCCGATTCACCCGTCCGACCCATCCGGGTGGCCAAAGTCACCGGATCGACAAATCGTTCCTTGTCGATGGCCTGATAAATCTCCTTATAAAGCTCCTGATTAAGTGGCGTAAAAAAATCATCGGCAGTCAACTCTTCCGCCGCTGTATCAAAGTTGGAATAATCCAGCAACAGAGAACCCAGGACCGATTTTTCCACGCTCAGGGAAAACAGCCTCTCAAGACGGGAATCGTGTTCTTCCATCATGGATTATCCAACAAAATGATTGCTTTGCAGTAGATTGACAATGCGCTGCAAGTCATCGTCATTTTCACATTCAAAAATCAGACACCGCTTGCCACCGCGCCGCTGCTGAATGGATACGGCGACACTGAAACGTTGGCTGAGCGAATGTTCCGTGGTGGTCTGCGCCAAGGGGGGCGGCTCTGATACCGACGTTTCCTCCGGCGGCCATTGCATCATGGAGTCTGGGCTGGTTCCTGCCGGTTCGGGAACCCTGTCCTCTGAACCAGAAGGGACCACAGGATCGACTGACCTGCCGGTCATTTTTTCCACCTCACGCACCGAAAGGTTGTCGTGAATGATTTTTTCCACGGTATCGGCCAAAAATTGCCCATCATCCACACGAGCCAATAAGGCTCGCGCATGACCGGCACTGATCCTCCCCTGCTCGATATGCTGCAAAATATCGGTCGGCAACTTGAGGATTCGCAGGCTGTTGCTGATCGCCATACGACTTTTTCCCACCGCATCGCCAATTTGTTTATGCGAATACTGATAATCGTTGACCAAACGCTCAAAAGCCCGCGCCTGCTCCACGGCATTGAGATCTTCACGCTGAATATTTTCCAACAGAGAAATCTCCAAGGTTTCGACATCACTCAAATCCTTTTCGATAACTGGAATTTTATCCATCCCGGCCATCCGCGCCGCGCGCCAACGCCGTTCGCCGGCGACGATCTGATAACTGCCATCCTCCAGTTGACGGACCAATACCGGCTGCAGCATCCCCTTCTCTTTGAGTGAGTTGGCCAATTCGGTCAACTTGTCATCATCAAAATGGCGCCGCGGTTGATTTTTGTTGGGATGGATTCGATCTACCGAAAGGGTGGAAACCTCTCGCGACCGATCCGTCACCAGCCCCTCCTCCCCCAATAGTGATCCCAAACCTCGACCCAATCGGCTTGTTGGTGCTGTCATGATTGTCCCCTGTCGGTCCTGAGCAAATGAAGGGCAAGTTCCTGAAATTGCCTCGTGGCCTGACCCCATGGGTTATAACAAACCCCAGGCTTGAAATGGCTGGGAGCAATGTTCACTTGGCTGTCATAAGGAATGGTCCAGGTGGACATGGTGGCATCCAACAGCCGTTCCTGAAACTCTCGGATAAAATTCTGTTTTGCTTCTGAATCGTCCACCATATTGAACAAAATGGCCTCCATGGTGATGGCCTTGTTGAAGTTGTTGTTGATCCTCTGAATCGCGTCGCGGGTTTGTACGAATCCCTCCATGGAAAAAAATTCACACTGTACCGGGATGATGACCCCGTCCGCTGCCACCAGGGCATTCAAGGTCAACAGGCCCAACGACGGCGGACAATCCAAAATAATAAAATCATACCCCTCCTGACACGGCGCCAATGCCCGCTGTAGCGCACTCTCCCGCTGTTTGACTCCGATCAATTCGATTTCCGCCCCCACCAGGTTGGAATCGGCCATGATAAAATGAAATAATGGCGGATAAAGAACCTGGACCACCTCGGAATATTTTTTTTCCCCAATAAGCAGATGATACGTCGTCCCCATACCTCGATCTTTACGAAGACCAAATGTCGTGGTGGCGTTCCCTTGGGGATCCAGGTCCAGCAGTAACACCCTCTGTCCGGCCGCTGCCAGACATACCGCCGTATTGACCGCACAGGTTGTCTTGCCGACGCCGCCCTTTCGGTTGATTACCGCCAGGATCCTGGGCAATGCCTTTCTCCTCAACTTTTTTTTATCATCCGGACAATCCGGTTTCCGCTCCCCGATTGTTCGTAAACAACCGTCGGCATTTCATACCCGCCACAAATTTTTTGACTATGGAAATATTCAAATTCATTTTGGTAATTATATCCTTTAAATGTCAAATATTGCCCTCCAGCACGCAATAGCGGCCATGCCTCTTTCGCCCCATGAACCAGATCGCCAAACCCGCGGCTTATGACGGTATCGAAGACCTCCCCCCACAAGGCCCCTGCCGCCTGGACTTCCCCATGATACACCCTGACCTGGGTCAACCCCAAAACGGCGACCACATGATTTAAAAACCGAACCCGCTTCTTTCTCGACTCAATCAAAACGATATCGTCAATCGACTCTGCCAGCAACGCCACCACAATTCCAGGCAGACCGTTACCGGCCCCCATGTCCGCCAGTTTCCCGGTCCCCAGAAGATGATCCAGCAACACAACCCCATCGGTAAAATGTCGGTCAAACAACTCTTCCCGGGTCAACGAGCCGATGAGATTATACGTTTTCGACCATTGCAACAATTCTTCGGCGTACAGGCACAAACGCTCCCGATCCTTCAGTTTCAAACGGGTCCAGGGGAAAGAATGGGTCACAGCGCCTCTTTCTACCAAATCACCACGCCTGCGCAAACGGTGTTGGCCATGATGAGTTGAGGGACTTTTCGTCGTTCCGATTCCACGCCGATTGATCAACGGCGACCTTCGCAACGGTCACGATTTTTGCTGCATCAGACGAAAGTGAATCAGAAGATTGGAAATGGCTGCACTGGTTATCCCTGGAATCCGTTCCGCCTGCCCCAAAGTTTCTGGCTCAATGGCCTTGAGCTTCTGCCGAACCTCGGTCGACAATCCTGGAACCTGCCACCAGTCGATCGCCTTGGGGATGCGAACCGAATCCAAATGCCTGTCCTGGCCCAGGCTGCTCTTTACCTGTTCCCAATAGCCACCATAGTGGCCATCGTTGATGATGAAGGCCCGGACCTCTGCCGGCAGCGTGTCCAAGCCAAACTCAGTCAGGATTTCTTCCTTATCCAGTCCGGTAACCGCCAACCATTGCATGCCGGTCTTGCGACCCCCACTTCCCCCGGAACGCGACGACAAGGCGGACAATCGATCCTTGGCCTCCATGATAGCCTGACGCTTTCGGTTAAATCGTTGCCACCGGTGATCATCCACCAATCCCAACTCACGCCCCAAAGTGGTCAGCCGTTCATCGGCATTGTCGGGTCGCAGCAGAATACGCGCCTCCGCCCGGGAGGTAAACATACGATAAGGCTCATCCACCCCCCGGGTCACCAGATCATCGATCATGACGCCGATATAACTATTGTTCCGTGCCAAAACCACCGGTTCCCGATCGTTAAGCCTCTGCCAGGCATTGATTCCAGCCATCAACCCCTGGGCTGCAGCCTCTTCATAGCCGGTGGTCCCGTTGATCTGCCCGGCCGTAAACAAGCCGCCGATCTGCTTCATTTCCAGGGAAAGCCTGAGACTGGTTGGATTCAGGGCATCGTATTCGATGGCATATCCAGGACGGGTGAATTCTGCCCGCTCCAAACCGGGAATGGAATGGACCACCGCCTTCTGTACCGGCAAAGGGAGGCTGGTGGAAATACCGTTGGGATAGATTTCAAAAGATTCCAACCCCTCGGGTTCCAAAAAAATGGTGTGCTCGGTCCGATCAGGAAACTTGAAAATCTTATCCTCAATCGAAGGACAATACCGGGGACCGATTCCTTGAATCTGACCATTGAAAAGCGGGGCATCGGCTAGATTGTCCCGGATGATGGTGGCGGTTTGCGCCGTCGTTCGGGTTAAATGACACCAAATTTGTGGCAACGCAATCGTATCCGTCAGGAAGGAGAACGGCTCCGGCTCCGCATCCCCTTCCTGAGGTTCGGTTCGGCTGAAATCAATGGAACCGCTATGCAACCTGGGTGGAGTTCCGGTCTTGAGCCGCATCAGGTCAAGTCCCAACGAACGCAGATGGACACTCAGGGTATTGCTGGGTTGATCGCCCAGACGGCCACTCTCAAACTGATGCTGCCCGATGTGCGCCTTGCCCGCCAAAAACGTTCCAGTGGTCAACACGACGGCCCGGGCTCGAAATTCCAACCCCTGAGTCAAAACGACTCCGCTGACCTCCCCTCCCCCATTGATGACAATCCGCGCCACCTCCCCCTGAAAAATGGTCAAATGGTCGAGCCTGCCCAGACCGGCCTGGGCCTGACGCCGATACCAACCCTTGTCCACCTGCGCCCGGGGACCTCGGACGGCTGGACCTTTCCTGCGATTCAGCAACCTGAAGTGAATACCACAACGATCCGCCAGTGTCGCCATCAAGCCACCCAGGGCATCGATTTCCCGCACCATGTGCCCCTTGCCGATACCACCAATGGCCGGATTGCAGGAAAGCGCGCCGATGGTATCGATATTTTGGGTCAACAGCAGGGTTTTGGCACCCAGTTGCGCCGCCGCATGCGCCGCTTCAATCCCGGCATGGCCGCCACCGATGACAATGATCGCAAATTCATCCGACTTCATAAGATGTACCGTGCGACGGTCCAGTGTTGGGATGGGTTTTGGGAAGGGGTTGGCCCCTTCCCCGTCGGATTGCGCACGAAACCCAAAGATTTTATCAAAGTTGCCAAACAAGGAAGGCTACAAAACAGTCACCCCGAACTTCAATCTCCTACTCCTGCGCTTCCTGCTTTTCCCGATAATCACAACCTTCCTTGACACACACATGTTCCACACCCCAACGCTTGGTCACCTTTTCCGTGACAAATGGAGCGCCACATTTGGGGCAAGATTGATTGATCGGTTTGTTCCACAAAGCATTTTTACATTTTGGGTAAGCGGAACAGGAAAAAAAGATCTTGCCTCGACGCGACTTTTTCTCCAAAAATTCACCCTGGCCGCACAGCGGACAACCAACACCGGTATTTTTCGGTTTGACCAACGGCTGATTGTTGCGGCACTCCGGATAGCCACTGCATGCCAAAAACTTACCGAATCGCCCCTCCTTAATCAACATGGGTTTGCCGCATTTATCACATTTTTCCTCGGAAGCCTCCGGCTCCGCCGCCACCTCCTCCCCCTTGCCATCTTTCTTGATATTCCGGCTAAAGCGACATTCGGGATAATTGGAACAGGCCATGAACTTGCCGAACCGCCCCAATTTGATCAACAGCGGCTGAGAACATTCAGGACAGGTTTCATTGGTGGTTTCCGAAGTAAAATCGGCTCGCTTGGTGGTTTTTTCCTTATCTTGAATCTGAACGATGAATGGATTCCAAAAACTTTGCAGCAATGGCACCCAGGCCTTTTCTCCCCGGGATACCGCATCCAAATCATCCTCCAAGTGGGCAGTGAAGTGAAAATCCACATACCGGTTAAAATGCTCCACTAAAAATCGATTGACAACCATGCCCACATCTTCGGGATAAAACTTTTTATTTTCCAAGCGTACATACCCGCGATCCTGAAGCGTGGACATGGTCGGGGCATAAGTGGACGGTCGGCCAATACCATAGCTCTCCAGGGCCTTGACCAGAGTGGCCTCGGTATAGCGAGGAGGGGGTTCGGTAAAATGTTGATTGGGGGTCAGGGTTTGTACCGCCAAGGTTTCGCCTTTGGTCAACGGAGGCAGCATCCCTTTTTCCTCTTCCTCCTCGGTGCGATCCTGAGCCGACACCTCATCGCGCCCTTCAAGATAAACCTTCATGAATCCGGCAAATTGCACCGACGATCCCGTCGCCCGAAAACGATACGGAGCCTCTGCCGAGGCCGAATTCACCGACAACGTCGCCGCCACGTTATCGATCAACGCCTCCGCCATTTGGCAGGCCATGGTCCTCTTCCAGATGAGTTCATAAAGCCTGAATAAATCTTTTTCCAAAGTGGTACGCAATTTGTCCGGTGACAGCGCGGCATTGGTAGGCCGGATCGCTTCATGGGCTTCCTGGGCGTTTTTGGTCGATGATTTGAACTTACGTTCCGCTTTTGGAAGATACTCGGCCCCAAAACGTTGCTTGATCACCTCACGAATGGCCGCAACCGCTTCCTGAGCCAAATTGACCGAATCGGTTCTCATATAGGTGATCAGGCCATAGGTTTCGGAAGCACCCACCGATTCCTCTCTGATCTCAACCCCTTCATATAATTTTTGAGCACACATCATGGTTTTTTTGGCGGAAAATCCCAGCTTGCGCGATGCTTCTTGTTGAAGGGTGGAGGTAATGAAAGGTGGAGCGGGTTTACGTTTGGATTGTTTCTTTTCCAACTCGGCCACGGTCACTGGTTGACCTTCGAGAATTTTTACCAACTTTTCAGCCTGCTCCTGACTGACGATATCGAATTTATCCAATTTTTTCCCATCCGCCACCTGCAACCAGGCGGGAAAGGGATGGGCATCCTTTCCCCCTTGTTGGGCGACCATGGCATCGATGCTCCAATATTCCCGAGTTTGAAAAGCCTGAATCTCCCCCTCGCGTTCACAGACCAAACGTAACGCTACCGATTGCACCCGCCCCGCCGACAGTCCTCGACGCACTTTTTTCCACAACAGCGGACTGAGATTGAATCCGACCAGATAATCAAGCGCCCGCCTGGCCTGTTGCGCGTTAACCAGGTTCATGTCCACATCGCGGGCATTGAGGATGGCATCGTCAATAGCTCGCTTGGTAATTTCATGAAAAACGACCCGTTTGACCACCTTTTGTTTCAGGCTGATCTTTTTTTCCTTGAACACCTCCAGGACGTGCCAGGAAATGGCTTCTCCCTCCCGATCGGGGTCGGTTGCCAATAATATTTCATCAGCGTCTTTGACTTCCTTGACCAGGGCGGTCACATGCTTGCCGGACAGCTTGGCCACTTCATAATGCATGCGAAACTGGTTTTCGGTATCCACTGAACCATTTTTTTTCGGCAAATCGCGAATATGGCCGTAAGTTGCAACCACGGCATAATCTTGACCCAAAAATTTATTGATGGTTTTGGCCTTGGCAGGCGATTCAACAATGACTACGGCACGCATGGTACGGTTAACTTGGACCTGTGATTGTATGGTTGATGGGCCTGTCGCTCATCGATCCGACGAGGGGCGTTCAGGATGTTGTGTCACGCACAGGAGAATTTTGCAAGGCGAACCAGTTTCCCGGTAGACGAATCACCTTGCCGGCCAGCTCCATTTGCAGGAGAATGCTGGACAAGGATGCCACTGGCAAACGGCTTTGACGCGACAACTCATCCGCCTGAACCGGTCCGTCTGCCAGACATTGCATCAAAAGCCCCATGACGCTCGATCCATTGCCATCCATGCGTTTGGTGGCGTTCCCTGATGATGGTTTGACCAATTCCGGCCAACGCATTTCCAGCAAGATGTCCGCCGCTATTTCAACCATTCCTGCTCCATCTCGCAGCAGTTGATTGCTCCCTTTGCAACGCCAATCACCAGCCATGCCTGGAACGGCCAAAACCTCTCGTCCCTGCTCCAAGGCCAGGCGCGCGGTGATGAGTGCACCCGATTTCTCACTCGCCTCCACCACCACCACGGCTTGTGCCAAGCCGCTGATGATACGATTTCGGGCAGGAAACCGAAAAGGTTCGGGTCGCGTTCCCAAGGGAACTTCAGAGATCAGACATCCTTCGGTACCAATTTTATCTGCCAACCGGCGGTTGGCGGAAGGGTAACAGATATCCAACCCTACCGCCGCCACGGCTACTGTCGAGCCCCCCCCATCCAGTGCCCCCCAGTGGGCTGCCGAATCGACCCCCAAAGCCAAGCCACTGACTACCGTTACCTGATGCTGAACCAAAGCGGTGCATAATTTCCGTGCCAAAATCAAGGCATTCATGCTGGCCCGACGCGACCCTACCACAGCAACCATCCGTTCGGAAACCATTTTTCCTGGATCACCACGAACGTAGAGTACCGCTGGGGGATCATAGATCTGTGCCAATCGTGGGGGATAGCCCTCTTCTCCCGAAGTGATGACCCTGGCACCCATTTTTTCCAACCGATGCAGATGATCGATCACCGGCTGAAGCGGAATTTCCCGACGAAAGCGGACAAGTCGATCCGCCATGAGCGACTTGATTCCAGGAACCGACCGATATTCCGCTTCACTGGCTTGTATCACAGCCTGAGGGTGACCAAAATGCTGCAATAATCTTTTTATACCCACTGGCCCCAAACCAGGAATTTGCACCAAACGTAACCAATCGACCAGATCAGGGGTTTTCATTGCCGGAAAAAATACAATTTGGCCGGCCAATCCGATCACCCTTCTCGACAGGTTCGATGGCACGAATGACCAAGGCCAAGGATGCTTTGGCGGCCACTCGAAAAAAAACCACGTCCGCGATAGGTAATGGATCCAGACGGGGAGGCTCCGGCGAGGAAAACATCGACCATGAGTCTATCTTCTGACTGACATGCTGGTAGACCGGCAGGACCAAACCGGGATAGGCTCGATCTTTCATCCCCAATCCCACCACCACAACCTGTCCCGTGGCCGCCATTTCCAGATCCCTATCCATGGCAATGACCGATCCTGAAGCGCCAAAATCGGGATCTTCCCGGAACCGGGGAAGTATTTTTTCATTATAAAAGGCATCGACCAAATCCCCCACCATCATCTCCTTGAACACCTTGACCACTGTGGCCGTCACCTTCTGGTCGTCAAATGCAACGACCTCAGCCATACCCACTGTTTCCGACAACCAGCCCAGAGACTGACCTTTTTCTGCATCATGCAATTCCACACCTGGTCGGTGAATGGTCAGGCGATCACCTGCATGCCAGTTTCCGGTAGCGGAGATCACCAATCGCGATCCCGTATCGGCCATTTCTTTGGCAATAATTTGCACAACGCGACCGCCACTCATCCCAGGATCATCCAAAATCCAGGAGGCCTGCAAAAGCTGCCCTTCCAAGGCAAATGCGGTAGCTTTTTGCCAGGAATCTTCATCAATCACTGGCGGCAATGTTTTCACCTGAGGTGTCAGTGTAACGACAGGCAAGCCCGCGGCATAGGTTTTGCCCCCCTTAGTCCCCCCAGCCCCGGAAGCCCCCATGACAACTCCAGGCCATCCCAGGACCATCAACAGACATAGGACCAATCGCACACGACCATTCATGATGGGCCATCCTTTTTTCCGATA
>JADFZF010000360.1 GCA_015232645.1 Magnetococcales bacterium
AGCGCTCAGGTCCTCCATGGTTTGACGCACGTTCTCCTTGATGGCATCCAAAATCAAATCATCGCCGGCCAATCCCTTGGCTTGGGAGCGCTTTGCCGCCGGGGTAATGTGACCGACGAGTCTGGGGATGAAGCCCCCCACCTTGTCCCCTTTGACCACCGCCGTAACGGCACCACACTTGGTATGACCCATGACCAATATCAACGGTGTCCCCAGGTGACCCGCCCCGTATTCGGTGGTTCCGATCTCATCGATATCAACCACATTCCCCGCAACACGGATCACGAACAAATCCCCGATCCCGCGATCGAAAATGTGCTCTACCGGAACCCTCGAGTCGGAACAAGAGATGATCGTGACAAATGGGTGCTGTCCATTGTTGAAGGTATCGATCAACCGCTCCCGGGTCAGGTTGGGACGTTCCGTTCGTCCCTCCACAAAACGTTTATTCCCCGCCTTCAACACGTCGATCGCCTGGGCGGGAGTCATCTTCATCTCTTCGGCCCCAAGCCACGGTGAGTACAACATGCTCCCCAATCCCGCAGCCACTCCAGAGATCAATACCTGCCGTCGTGATACATGAACGAAACACATTTTCGCTTTCTCCCTTTCCCGATGTTCTCCATGGGTATAAATTCAATTCTAAACAAACATTCACGCCATAAAATCAGTTCACATCAACCTCAAGCTACGACGGATAACATCAACAGGCCCACATCCTGTCGGGGTTCGCTGCCCAACCATTCCACCAACAGTCCCCCCCTCAACTCGCTCGACCCCAACAATTGGTCACTTTATCCTTGTCCGGACTGACGGACATTCGATTCCTCGAACAGAAGCCTACCCGGCTGTCAGGGCCTGGATAATCTCTAAAGGCATTGATCCCTTGACCATATCTTGATACAACCCAAGGAGAAGAAACGCGCTGCTGCGCATGAAATCTTGGACAGGAAGGGGGAGTCCATCCTGTATCGGATCCACCCTGACACTCTCCGGCATGATTCCACACCAAAAATTTAAACAATATCAATTATATTACTAATGGCAATAAACACTCAACACAATATCGACCCGTTAAACTACAGCAATGGGTGCGACGAGTCAATCAAATACGACTTGACATACCTACATATATAACATTACTATGACTGTTTGTACATTTAACAACCATAGACTATTCGGCCTGCCGGCGGACAGCCACCATGAATGCTCATATGGATGAATTGTTTAATGCGTCACGCCCAACGATTTTCCCGCTGGACCTTCTTTAACCTGGAGGTGAATGGCCAATGACCCGAGATCAACTCCTGGACGCCTTCGGCTCTGACAAAATTCCCCTTGAGTTTGTTGAAGAATGCCGTCGCCAACAAGGGCCGGCCAGTGCACTTCTGCTAGAATTCCTGACAGACTTCCTGAATGGATCATTCAGCAACGACCCCGACAGCTCCATCCGTGCCGAAAAATCCATTTTCATGGTCGTCCACCTCCTGGCGGAGTTCAAGGAACCGCGCGCTTTTCCCCTGCTGTTGGAGTTGCTTGAACGTCAACCCGATTGGTTGGAGGACATTCTCGGTGACGCCATCAGCGAGACCTTGCCCGGAATCATGGTCAATACCTTCGATGGTGAGTATCTGGGGCTACACAGGCTGATCAACAATACCAGGGTGAGCGAATTCGTACGTGCCGCCGCTTTCGATGCGATGGCCTACCTGAGCGGCAACAACCATATCCCCCTGGAGGTCACCGAATCTTTCCTGCGCCGATGTCACGACCAATTCTGGCACGAAAAATTGAACTTCGTCTGGATCGGATGGGTGGATTGCATCGCCACCCTCGGCCTGGAATCCTTCCTCCCCCTGGTGGAACAGGCTTTCAATGGCGGTGCCATCGACCCATCCATCATGAATTTTTTCGATTTTTACGACAATCTGAAGAGTAACATCGAGATGGACGGGGAAAAAACCGCCTCCTCCCTCCGCGGTCCTATCCCCTTCGGCTCCGTCGACGATTTGTACACCCCGGAACAACGATATGCCTCGCCGATCATCGCTTCCCCATCCCGCTCGGGCCATCGAAACATACCGAAACTCTCCCCCCATCCTTCCGTCGGACGCAACGACCCGTGCCCCTGCGGCAGCGGCAAAAAATATAAAAAATGTTGCCTGCTATAGGTCAGTCCCCCCCTTCCCACCCGACATGAACCATTCATGCGGAGGTTCGGGAAAATGGGGGCGATCCCCTTCTCCGACCCATCCCACGGTCGGCTCGACACTTCGTCTTACCCATCGACCGGCCAGACTCGTTTGGCATCATCCCGCCCAGGAGGGTTATCACGCCTGTGAATAAAAGGAGGAGACAAGGGGACAGACATTCGGTAATATCAGCCCTAATCGGACAAGTGGATCCAGGAAAATGTCAATCATAACCCACA
>JADFZF010000361.1 GCA_015232645.1 Magnetococcales bacterium
AAAGTGGAGTCTCCGCATCTTGAAAGCCAACTCATTGGAGGAAATTTTTGACTCGTGATTGACGTGCCTGCACGGTCTGGTTGGGACGACGGGTCCTGCTGCCAAGATGAATTCCTGGACAAACGATTTCAAAACAATTAGACTCCAGGTGGATGGATATCATATTGGTTGGAACAGTGCCGGAGACGGGGTAAGATTGTTGTTTATGAATCATGGAACAGGAATCCCGATCCATTCGTTCATTGCAGGACGCTTGATATACTGTCACGATAGGGTTAAATAATATTGGGTTTCTGTATTGAATACATGTTCTTTCAATCATCGTTATGCCTGTAAGGAATGTAGTTATGATGTTTATCGCGCACTTGAATTGTGTCCCAATATCATGAACGAGGCAAGCCATGAAACTTATCAGAGTGTTGTTCCTGACAATTCTTTTTTCGCCTGCAATCGCATTGTCATGTTCATTCGATACGGATTGTGGTGTAGGCAGCAAATGCATCAAAGGTCGAGGGGAACTGTATGGTATTTGCGCTGGGGGAATGTCTCCTGGCAACAGATATGATCAACAACCTGTCAGTTCTTCGAGGGATTTAAATGGAACTTATGGAAACACATGCTCTTTCGATACTGAATGCGGTCCTGGGTCAAGATGCCTGAAAAGAGGGGGCATGGAAGGCGTTTGTGTTGGCAGATAATGTGCTTGTGGGTAGAACTCAGACTTGCAAGAAGCCGATACCCTGTTGGCCGAATCTGTACAGGAATGCCGAAAAAAAATTTCGACCCGGGATCCTTGAAAATGGTATGATCGGTCGAATTGACTGAAAGAGAGTGTTTTTTCACGGGAGCCAGGCATGAATGTGCAGCAAAAGCAGGACGTGGGCGGTTTTACCCTGATCGAAATCATGGTGGTGTTGGTGATTCTGGCGGTTCTGGCCACCCTGGTAGCCCCCCGCATCATGGATCGCCCGGACCAGGCGCGCATGGTCAAAGCCAAGCAGGAGATTCGTATATTGGAAAATGCCCTGAATCTCTACAAACTGGACAATTATGTCTATCCTTCCACTGACCAGGGTCTGGAGGCGTTGGTCAAAAAGCCACGCGGCCAACCAGAAGCCCCCAACTGGAAAGAGGGTGGATACATTGCCCGCATGCCCCTGGATCCCTGGAAACGCCCCTATCAATATCTCCAGCCAGGTACCCATGGCGGCACCTTTGATCTGTTCACCTATGGTGCCGATGGCCGGGAAGGAGGCACCGGAATCAATGCCGACATCGGCAACTGGAACCTGGAAGATTGACACCATCTGCCAATAATATGAATTCCATGCATAATCGGCAGAATCATGTATGCAGCCTGCAAAGAATCGTCTGGAGAAACGCGCCGAAAGAGGGGGGATTCACTCTTCTGGAACTGTTGGTTGTCATGACCATCATCGCCGTCATGACCTCCATGGTCATGATGGTTCGCAGTGTCCCCGGGGCCGATAAAAAAGCCGAGGAAGAAGGAAAACGCCTGAAAGTCCTGATATCCCTGGCAGGCGAAGAAGCCATATTGACCAGTCGGGAAATCGGCATGCAGATCTACCAGGAAGGGTATGTTTTCCTGGTTCGGGCAGATGATGGAAAATGGCAGAATTTGAGCGATAAAATATTGAAAAAACGTGCTTTTCCTGCTGGATTCCATGTTGAATTGGCTTTGGAGAATCGCCAGGTTATCCTGCCCGGCGAAGGGGATCGTGACCGCAAACCTCAGCTGGTGTTCGGCACGACCGGTGAATCCATACCGTTCAAACTTGTCCTGCATGGTCTCAATGGCTATCACATGACCCTGTCGGGAAATGGTCGGGGAGGGATGCAATTGCAGCGTTCCGGCAAGTCCTGACATGAGTGAAGATCGGATTCAAGAAGGCGGCTTTTCCCTGTTGGAAGTCCTGGTGGCGCTGGCTGTTCTGGCCACTGCCCTGGGTGCCATGGTGGTTGCCGGCGGCCGCATGGCCCAGGATTCTGCTGCCATGCGGGATCGGGTCCTGGCACACTGGGTGGCCATGAATGTGGCCACCAACCAGCAGATCATGAATCACTGGCCAGATCCGGGAACCCTGACAGGCCGCGAAGAAATGGCCAATCGAGAATGGTCTTGGACCATCCAGGTACTACCAACACCCGATGCCTCTGTCCGACGGTTGGATATATCCGTGCGGTTGGGAAAGGATAAAAAATCGTCTTCCCTTGCCCGCCTGGAGAGTTACCTTGGCCAACCGTAACCAGGATCATTCCGTTCGCACCGTCTCCAGGATTGACTGTCATCCTGCCCCAGGATTTACCCTGGTTGAACTGTTGATCGCCATCGCGATCCTCGGCATCCTGTTTGTCATGGCCTTTGGTGGCCTGAAGGCGTTGTTGAATTCCCAGGAAGAGGTGACGCGA
>JADFZF010000362.1 GCA_015232645.1 Magnetococcales bacterium
TCAGCCGATTCGTATCGTTCATGCCGGCGAAACCGTCGGCGAGTTGTCCATCATTGCCTCAACCCACTCCTCCGCCTATGTCCTGGGGTTGGAACCGTCGGAGCTGGCGGTCATTGATCAATCATTGCTTTGGGAATTCGTGGAACGGGAACCCAAAATCGCCCGCAATCTGCTGCTGGTGCTGTCGGGTTGGGTGATCAAAAGCAACCTGCAAACGGGTGAACAGCGTCGTACTTTGGAAACGCTTCAGGGGTTGGCGCGAATGGATGGCCTGACCGGAATCTATAACCGTCGTTCGTTCGAAGATATGCTGCCACGGTATTGGCATCGCAGTCAGCGGACCAGACGTCCCATGGCACTGGTCATGATCGATGTCGATTTTTTCAAACGTTACAATGATAACCACGGCCATCAGGCGGGAGATCGGGCGTTGATCACCCTGGCCCAGGTGCTCAATCATGCCATCCGACCCACC
This sequence comes from Magnetococcales bacterium, assembly GCA_015232645.1. Classification (GTDB taxonomy): domain Bacteria; phylum Pseudomonadota; class Magnetococcia; order Magnetococcales; family UBA8363; genus UBA8363. The sequence goes on from JADFZF010000362.1 coordinate 476, forward strand.
GATTTTGCCGCCCGGTACGGTGGCGAGGAATTCGTGCTGCTGTTGGCCGAAACGACCCTCGATGAAGCTATTGCCATCACGGAACGCGTTCGCCGCATGGTCATGGAACAAAAAATCGTCGCCCAGGACGGCAGTCCCCTGCCTGGCATTACCATTTCCATGGGTCTGGCCCTGTCCACCCCCGGGTCCAGTTGTGAAAGCCTGCTTGCCAAGGCGGATCACAATTTGTACCAGGCCAAACATGATGGACGCAATCAATGCTGTCATCATCAGGATTGATGAACATCGACAGTGGCCAAGTCCGGGGCTGAACCGAACCATTCGACCGCCGTGGCGCTGGTCCTGCTGGCGGGAGCGGGATTTTCGGTGGTGGCGGCGGTGGTCAAGGCGGTCAGCGTCGATCTGCATCCGTTTCAGCTGGTTTTTTTGCGAACTTTTTTTGGTTTGCTGTGGGTCACCCCGTTCCTGTTCCGGCGAGAGTCCGGGTTTACCCTGGCCTCGGGTCGTGTCGGGATGCATGTTTTGCGGACCTTGGCGGGGATATTGGCCATGGGCAGCGCTTTCTACGCCTATTCGGCGTTGCCACTGGCGTTGGTCATCAGCCTGGGCTTCTCCACGCCACTGTGGATGGTAGGCCTGGCGTGGCTATTTTTGGAGGAACGTCCCGGATGGCTTGCCATCCTGGCAACCCTGGCCGGTTTCGGCGGAGTGCTGATCATGGGCCAGACCCGTTGGGAGGGATTCAGCGCCGGCTGGATCGCCGCCCTTGCCAGCCCTTTTTTTGAGGCCTTGGTGTTGGTCCTGCTGAAACGGATGACGACCACCGAACCAATTTTGACCATCATCGCCACCTATGGAATCCTTTCGGCGTTGTTTTGGCTGCCGGTGGCCGTCTGGGTATGGCATCCCATGGGTGGTCAGGATCTGCTGTTGATGATTGTGGTGGCGGGAGTCGCCTCCCTCTCCCAGGCTGCTACCATCAACGCCTACGCCAGGGCACCGGCGACATTGGTGACACCGTTGTATTACGTTCGATTGCTTTTCATCGTCATCATAGGGTATTTCTTTTTCCGGGAAGTGCCAAGCTGGACCACCTGCCTGGGGGCGGTGATCATTATCGGCAGCAACCTGTTCATCATCCATCACAAGGGATAGGCGTCTTGATTCATTCGCACGGACGATCGTTGATTCGAGCCATCATCTGGCCGGTCCGAGGCCGGCTGGCCATGATCATGGGGATGGTCCTCGGCCTCACTTCGCTGCCTGCTTTGGCGGCTGACCGGGAGGGAAAATTTTTGTTGATCATGGATCCGCCGACCCGGTCCACATCGACGTGGGCCTGGGATATGCTGCACAGTTCCGGGCGCATGGAGGCGGTGGTCAACAATTTGCAGGCGAGTTTCACTTTGCCCCATACCCTGGTGATCCACTTTGGCGAGGACGATGGTCCTCGATATCTGCCTGATCATTTCGAAATCCGGATTCCGTATGGGTTTGTCGCGGAGATCGCCGCGACCATGGCGCGGCAGCAGTCCAAGGAGGGGGGCAGTAGTGTGAAGACCGATACCCTGGATGTGGTGGAGTGGGTTCTGTACCATGAGTTGGGGCATGCATTCATTGATGTGTATGATTTGCCGGTCCTGGGCAAGGAAGAGGATGCTGCCGATGCCTTGGCGACGCTGTTGGCGATACGATTAGTGGAAAACGGTGGTCGGATTGCCTTGACTGCGGCCGATCTTCTGACCCGCATTGCCGCTGATCGGGGCCATACGACCCAGACCGTCTTCTGGAGCGAGCATTCCCTGGATCGGCAACGTTTTTTCCAGGTGATTTGCTGGGTTTATGGCAGTGATACTGCTGTTTTTGCCCCGTTGGCCGCTTCCGGAACCATTTCCAGACAGCGTGCCCAGCGTTGTACCGATGCTTTTGCTCTCATGGC
>JADFZF010000363.1 GCA_015232645.1 Magnetococcales bacterium
GGTGGTTCTGATACTGCTCGCCCTGATCCCCATGAATTTGCGCTCGGAAAAGGATCGCCGGTGGATTCAGGGAGCCTTCTCAAAGTACGCCTCTCCCAACCGCGTTGAATATCTCTTGAAAAATCCGGAACATCTGACTCTTGGCGGTGAATATCGGGAATGCTCTTTCGTCATGACCGATTTGAAGGGGTTCACTTCGTTGATGGAGGCGTGCAGTGAGCAATTCGACCCCGATATGATCGTTAAAATGTTGAACGAATATCTGGAGGGAATGGTCGGCATCGCCTTCCGACATGAGGGAACCTTGGATCGCATCGTCGGTGACGCCGTTGCAGTCCTGTTTTCCGCCCCTGTCCCGCAATCCGATCATGCCCAGCGGGCCATGGCCTGTGCTGTGGAAATGGATCGGTTTGCCACGATCTTTTCCCGGGCGCAACAGGAGAAAGGATTGTTGTTCGGGCATACACGCATCGGTGTCAACTCCGGGCGGGTGTTGTTGGGCAATTTTGGTGGCCAAATGGTTTTCGACTATCGTGCCTTGGGAGACCCCATCAACGTGGCGGCTCGGCTCGAAAGCATCAACGATTCCATTGGAACCCAGATTCTCGTCAGTGAGGCCACCGTTTCCCGACTCCCCCGATTTTGCGGTCGTTTGGTCGGGGTGTTGGTACTCAAAGGTAAGGAGATCGGCATCCATACCTACCAGCCCATGCCCGATGACTATGAAGGTTCATCGCTCCAGCATCATTACGACAACGCATATCGCCTGATGGCCATGGAAGATATGGGCGCCTTGTCGGCGTTTGCCGAGGCCTTGCGCCAATGGCCGGATGATCCGCTATTGCGTTTTCATCATGCCCGCTTGGCGGCGGGAGAGACGGGAGAACGTATTGTCTTTGTCAACAAGTGATCTGGGTTGACTTTCGAAGGTTTGGCGAAGCCGTGGGAGATCAGGAGGGAGTGGTAGGAGACCTCAGGGCCTTGCCTTCACTATTGATCAATAAGGAGGTATGACCGATGCGCATGATGGCGCAATCGGTTTCCGTCAGCGGAATGGCATCGTTGAGGCTGTCCGGGGCATATTGGAAACCGCACCCGAATTCTCCTTCCATTTTTTTGATCTGCCATCCGTGGAGGCGACTGTATTCGAGGACGAGGTGTTCCTGAAAAAGTTCATCATCGGCGATGTAGACATAGGAGGTATGACGGTGTTTGGATGGGCGACCATTGCCAAAGATGATGATCCGTTGACCCTTTTCAGTGATGATGATTTGTTTGGGTCTGTTGTCGGTTTTGATGACGATTTCCAGTTGTTCGTAGGCGCCCAGGAAGATGGCGGCGTGCCGTAATGTCAAGTACCACAGCTCGCGACAGGATTGGGTCGCGGGCCGGAGCAGGTCGCCGGGGTGGGGAAGGGAACGATCGTCGATCAGGGACAGAGGGTTGGCGTGTGACAGGTGCTGAGTGATGGATTCCATCAGGGAGCGGAGTTCCTCGTGAGCGTTTTCATGAAAACCTGACCATCCCGGCCCGAGTTGGCCGATGCGTGGCAAAGTCAGGGGCGGAAGGGAAATAAGGGCTCCCAATCTGGCTTTGAGGTCCCAATGATGAAAGAGATGGGGGTCCAGAACCGAGGCGACTCGTGCGGCAACCATCTTCGATGAGCGTTGCACGACCATGTCACAGGATCTGAGGAACCTGTGCATGAAAAGCCTGGGGATCAAGGAGGTAAACATGAGCCAGTCCGGTTTGGAGTGCCTTTTGGAATTCTATCGGCATCGAGAGGGCGAGGGTTTAATGATTCCCTCCACTCCTTATTGCAATTATACTCCCGTCGGTGACGGGTTGTCATCATTGGTTTGCAAGCGGCGAGGTATTTTTTTTCGACCCGATCCGAAAGCGGTGTGTGTGGGGCGGATAAAACTGAAAGGCAGGCCATGATCGGCAAGCGATCCTCGGGCGATCAAGCCATCATTCCGTTGCACCGGCCCGATCTGACGGCGCTGGATGGGGAGGCAGTGGCCAGGCAACTAGCGGTCTCACCGTTTTTCGATGATACCTTGGTGAGTCGTTGGGAACAGGTCTGGTCGCAGGTGTGGGAGCGCCGGGCCGTGATGTTTGATGACCCGGAGGCGGCCATGGGGGCCATCAAGGAGGCCCTGGAGTGGGACGATGGCACCAGGATCGCCGCCGGGGCCGGTTGGCATCCCGCCTGGCGTGAAGGCTGCGCCGCCGCCTGGATTCGCATCGACACCCTGGACGCCAATGTTTCAATTCCCGTTCATGGTCCCTGTCCTGGAGTCGTCATTGAGCATTTCCAGGGGCTACCTGCAGCGTTGTAATTTGCAGATAAATCAGCGGAATTTAGAAAATTCTTTGTTTCTTCGACGATCTGCTGCCCGGTTTTC
>JADFZF010000364.1 GCA_015232645.1 Magnetococcales bacterium
TGTTTGAAAGTCGCGGGGAGGGTCGACTGGAGTCGGTAGCCTCAGGTCGGCATCGTCGGGGGATCTTTTTTGTCTGAATGATATAAGGTTTTTTAGTTATATTGAGTCAACCCGTAATTGCCGCCCGATTCCACCTCAAGGGTGTGAGGGCGGTTTGGAGAAGGTCAGATCATGATGATTTCCGCCCTTTTGGCAGGATTGCTATTGGGGGCGGCCATTTCCTTCGCATTTGTTTTTTTCCGGCAGCGCACCGTACAGCAGGGGCTACGCCAGAAGGAAGAAAAAGCAGAGTTGCTGATCAAGGCAGCTGAGGAAAAAACCGCCCGTATTGCAGGAGAGATCGAGCTACGCAACAAGGAAGCGCGACTCAAGATAGAAGAAGAAACAAGGAATAAATATCAAACATTGGAAGACGAGCTATCCAAGCAGAAAAACCGCATGGACAAGCGCGAAGAACAGTTGGATCGGAAATTTGATCAGTTGGATCAGAGAGAGCGTGAAGCGGACAAGCGTCGCCGACAGCTGGATGAGGTGAGCCGGGCGATCGAATTGCAGAAGAAGCAGCATGATGACCTGGTGCAGCAGGCGCAAAGCCGCCTGGAGCAGATTGCCGGGATGAGTTCCGATTCGGCGCGGGCGCTGCTGATGTCAACGTTTGAGGAAGAGGCCAGAAGTGCCTCAGCGCGGTTGTTCAAGCAGTTGGAAACCGAGACGCGGGAGAATGCAGACCGCAAGGCCAGAGAGGTAATGGCGACGTCCATTCAACGTTTGGCGGGCGAGTTTGTTGCAGAGCAGACGGTTTCGGTCGTGGCCCTGCCATCTGAAGAGATGAAAGGACGGATTATCGGTCGGGAAGGGCGCAACATTCGCGCCCTGGAGACGGCCACGGGATGTGATTTGATTATTGACGACACCCCCGAGGCGGTAGTGATTTCCGGGTTCAACCCGGTGCGGCGCCAGGTAGCACGCCGGGCGTTGGAAGAATTGATCGGCGATGGCCGCATCCATCCGGCACGCATTGAGAACGTGGTCAAGAAAGCCACCGCCAGTGTCCAGAACGAGATCAAGGAGGCGGGCGAGAAGGCGGTTTTTGAAGTCGGATTGACCGATGTCCATCCAGAGATCGTTAAGTTGCTGGGCACCTTGAAGTTTAGGACTTCTTACACTCAAAACGTCCTGTCGCACTCGGTGGAAGTGGCTTTTTTGTGTGGAGCCATGGCGGAGGAGTTGGGATTGAATGGATCCATTGCCCGCCGCTGCGGTTTGTTGCATGACATCGGCAAGGCGGTCGACCATGAGATGCAGGGATCGCACGCGGTGATTGGCGGTCAGTTGGCCAAGAAGTATCGTGAAAAACCGATTATTGTCAATTCGGTCTGGTCGCACCATTTCGATATCGAACCGATCTCGATTTATGGTCCGCTGACCAACGCCGCCGATGCTTTGTCTGCAGCCCGTCCGGGGGCGCGACGGGAAAATGTGGAAACTTATCTCAAGCGCTTGGAACAATTGGAAGAGATTGCCACCAGTTTTCACGGTGTGGAAAAGGCGTTTGCCATTCAAGCGGGCCGTGAGGTCCGGGTCATTGTTCAATACGACAAGGTGAATGACGAAGGATCCATGATGTTAGCACGAGAGATCGCTGGCAGGGTGGAAAATGAAATGACCTATCCCGGACAAATCAAGGTTACGGTCATACGGGAAATGCGCACGACGCATGTGGCTAACTGAACCTAGGCAATAGTTTTCCTGATTACCTATAAATCTCAGCCGATTTATGTTACATCAACTCCATCTCAACCTTATGAAATTTTAAGGAGTATGGGATGGCGAAAAATGGTGTGCAATTTCAAAAAGGACTCAGTTTGACGTCTTTCCTTGATCAATATGGCACAGAGGAGCAGTGCCGAGAGGCGGTTTACAAGATGCGGTGGCCACACGGTTACCAATGTCCGGAATGCGGTGGAGAAAAATACAGCGAGATCAAAACGCGCAAACTGTTCCAGTGTAGTCAATGCCGGCATCAGATATCATTGACCCCTCTGTGCCAATGAAAAGTGAGACACCGCCCCCCCGATGAATTAGAGTAGAGCGAAGGAGGTGTTGAACCAATGGGCATGATCCAAGTCAAACGTCAAGACCACGCCAAAGATCAATCAATAACCGGGTGCCTGGGATCTCTGAGGTGGCCAATGTTATCGAAGCCAGGCCGGATCCAGAGGTGCTGGAAAACCCCCATCGCAGGAGGTTCTCGGCAGCGTACAAGCTTGGGATTTTGGAAGAAGCTGATCGGTGCGTAGACCCTGGTGAATTGGGGGCTCTGCTCAGAACCGGACTTTCTACTTGAGAAATACTTTCCAGCCCAAAAAAATCAACGAGATAGGTTTGATTTGAGTGAAAAAATGTA
>JADFZF010000365.1 GCA_015232645.1 Magnetococcales bacterium
CGGCAATACCAGCATTCCCTTCCTGACCGACCTGTTGAAGGACTTTCCCTTGCAAATGAAGGGGGATATTGACCTGGCCGTGGATGATTTTTCAATGCGTGCCAATGGATTTCCTGAAATTACGGGACGCATCGATTTGCGGGGGCTGGAGTTTGGTCCGCCCTGGAAGGTGTTTTTGGGTGATGTCCGCCTGCTCTCCAGCATGGAGAATGATATGATCAACATCCAGATCAATGACATACGGAGTTCACTGACCATGAATGTCACGCTTCAGATCTGGGAAGCCGGTCGCTATCGTCTGCATGGGGATGTCGAAGTCCAGGCCGGAGAAAACAAACAAGCCATGGAAAATTTTCTGCAACAAAGTGTGGGACTCAGTGGCAATAATGGGCATTTCTCCCTCAACATGACCGGGACCATTCCGTTTTTTCGTTAACATCAGCAAATAATCTTTCAACAATACGTTACAGGGGAATTGCATCTGTGATCATCGGCCTGATTTCCGATTCCCATGACCATATTGACCATCTGCGTCAGGCACTCGCCGTGTTTCAGGCTCAACACGTCAATCTGGTGGTGCATGCCGGAGACATGATCAGTCCTGGCGTCATGCATGTTTTTCGTGGCATGAACGTGGCTGCGGTCTTTGGCAATAATGACGGCGAAAAATATGGACTCCTCAGATTGTTTGATGACCATGGCTGGCGTTTGCAAGGCGAGTTTCTGGAACTCGAAGTCAGCGAAAAACACATGGCCGTTTATCACGGTACCGTCCCGGCCATGCGCGATGCCTTGATTGCCAGTGGTCGCTTTCATTACGTTGTCTACGGCCATACCCACCGACCCGAAAATAAGTATTTCGGCTCCACCCTCGCCCTGAATCCAGGCACTGCCCACGGCTTTGGTACACAAGCCACGGTCATGGTTCTGGATACCAACCAGGATAAGGTCAATCTGATCCATCTGGAATAAAGAACTTAAATTGTTTTGATAATCAAAAAAATACCCGCCAAATTCTGGTGAGGACAATGCAAGAAAAAATTCCCTTTTTCCTCGTTGCCGATGATGATCCGGTTACCCGTCTGATGTTGTGTCGCTTTTTGGAAAAAATCGGTTACGAGGCCCTGGGGGTCAAGAATGGGGCCGAAGCGGTCAGTCGCTTTGTGGAGCGGGTTCCGGATGTCGTCCTGATGGATGCCAAGATGCCGGTCATGGATGGCTTTCAGGCCTGTCTGGAAATAAAAAAATTTCCGGGTTCGGCCCAGGTTCCCGTCATCATGATCACCGGTCTCAATGATGAAGAGTCCGTGGACAGGGCCTTTGAGGTCGGAGCGACCGACTTTGTTCCCAAACCCATTCACTGGGCCATCTTGCGCAATCGAGTTCGTTACCTGTTGCAGGTATTGGAGGCGGAACGACAACTGTACCTGGCGGCCAACGTTCTTGAAAGTACTGCCGAAGGGGTCGTCGTCACCGATCCCAGGGCAACCATCCTCTCCGTCAATCCGGCCTTCCAGCACATCACCGGTTATCCTGCCACGGAGGTGATCGGCAAACGAATGAGTCTGTTGCAATCCGGTCGCCATGACGATGCTTTTTACCGGCATTTATGGGAATCCCTGACCGCCGGCAACAGTTGGCAGGGAGAAATCTGGAATCGAAGAAAGAATGGGGAAATCTACCCCCAGTGGACCCATATCAATGCCATCCGCTCTCCACAAGGCAACACGACCAATTATGTGATGATTTTTTCGGATTTGACGGCTGCCAAGGAATCTGAAGAAAATCTGCTCTATCTGACAGGACACGATCTGTTGACCGGCCTGCCCAACCGGCTGCTGTTTCATGAACGACTGGGGCATCTGCTTGCTGAGGCGGGCCGCGATGCGGAAAGCATGATTGCCTTGTTTCTGCTGGATCTGGACCGATTCAAGGTCATCAATGACACCATGGGCCACGATGTCGGGGACCGTTTGCTGATCGAGGTCACACAAAGACTCTCAGAATGCCTGCCAAAACAAGCCACATTATGTCGCGTGGGCGGTGACGAATTTGGCATCATTCTACCCCGTCCCGAGAATGCCAATGATGCCGCCATCCTGGCCCGGCAGATTCTGGCCCGTCTCTCTGAACTGTACAATATCGATGGCATGGAATTTTTTCTGGGATGCAGCATTGGCATCGGCATTTATCCCCTGGATGGTCAGGATGTCAAGACCCTGACCAAAAATGCCGATGCCGCCATGTCCCACGCCAAGGAACAGGGTCGGAACAACTGGCAATTTTATCGCCATGAATTCAATACGGCGTCGCTGGCCCGCATGCTCCTGGAAAACAACCTGCGCAACGCTGTGGAACGTGACCAGTTTTTGCTTTATTACCAACCGCAGATCAAC
>JADFZF010000366.1 GCA_015232645.1 Magnetococcales bacterium
TCCGGAATTCCGACTCAACCAGGCAGCGAACGACTGAGCGTCGAACCAACTCACACACACTACCGGGTGCGCATCGTCCTGGGCGAAGCCGGGTTGCTGCCAGTGGTAATTCTTCTGTCGCCCCCAACCGTCTTTACCCATCCCCGTGGAGTAGCCGATTCTTTGCGCATCGGTCACATGCAAACACTCTTCCACGAACCGCTGCCACTGACCTCGGGTCACGGGGGTGGCGGCCATCCAAAAGCCGTCGAGTTCCACCTGGTGGTTGGGCAATTCGTGGGTAAACCAGTTGGCATATTGCTTTTCGGTAAAAGCGGCCCGCAGAAGCCGGGATTCTTCCTCGGTCTGCCCCATCATGAAACTTCCCCCGGGGATCCAGACCAACTCCAGACCGGCCACAGGATCCCGCCACCGGGTGCCCGGTGACGGAGTGGGCTTGGGTCGAGTCGCCTGGACCAGGGCCATGTTGGCGATCCGCATCCGCTCCCGGGCATCGTTACGTTCCTGCTCCAGGGCCGCCACCAGGGCGGCGAAGGTTGGCAGCCGTTCCCGGGGGTCTTCCCGCAGACAGTGTTCCAAAATGGCGACACACTCCGGGAGACTTTGACGCGCCTCGGCGGAAAAATGGATGCCATTGCGCCGACGGAACTCGGCCGAATACGGAGCCTTCTCCGGCATTCCCTGAAACGGATGCCTCCCCTCAAGGATGAGATGGCCGATGAGACCAAAACTATAGACGAGCGCCGTTTCATCGACCAAAGTCGTTTTCTTGTCGGCAAGTTCGGGGGCCAGATAGGCATCGGCAGTATCGACCCGGGAATAGTCGGCAGCCCCCTGGCGAAACAGACTGCCCATATCGATGAAACCGACCAGCAAAGCCCCGGTATGACATTGGTTGAGAACAATATTATCGGGTTTCAAATCGGTGATCAACAAGCCCGTATCCTGATGGAGGCGATACAGCGACTGCGCCAAATTGAAAAGCAATGTGCGCCGGCGGACCGGGGTATGACACTTTTGCTCCAGAAGGTGCCGGACACAGTCGTGCAACTCCCAGGGCCAATAGTCCATGGTGATCAGACCATAGCGGGCAATCCGCGCCGAGGGATCGGGGTCATCGAACAAATAATAATCACGGACCCGTACCAGGCTGGAATGATGCATCCAGCCCCAGAGCGTCTTGATGACCTCCCAATCGCGCGTGAAATTTTCCTGATCGTCGATGACGGCATGAGGCGCGGCATCGGCAGGGCGAAAAGCCAGCGGAATGATCTTCACCGCCATTTGTTTCCAATCGTCCTCGGCCAGGAACACCGCGCCATAGGCCCCCTTTCCCAGGCGTCGGACCACGCGATAACCCGGGGTAAAGCGTCCGAGCATGCGTCCCGCCTCCGCGGCGGAAAGGTCAAAGGCAGGTTCTTCCCCGGCCATCTTGTCGTTATCTTCGGCGGGCATGACAGACTATGGACGATACCATTCCTCATGATAATAGGGATTATGGGTCCAACCCGCCAGCAAGCCAGTTTGCCGTTGAATCGCCTTGACGGTATGCAACACGTCGTCATAAGTGGCAAAAGGTCCGACAAGCAGACGAACGATGTGCAGCCCATCCGGAGTCCGAACCTTGTCGACCCAACTGGGGACATTGGCATGGGCCAGTTCTTCCGCCAGTTGCCGGCAGTCAAGCTGGTCATGGAAAGCGCCAAGATGGACCAGATAGGGACCATTGCGCAATAAGGGCCATTGTGGCGGATAGCCCCCCTGGACCGCATTGGCCGCGGGCAAGGGCGCGGCCGTGGGAATATCGGCAGCGGTTTCGGTGTTCACTCCGACCAAGGTGGCCACGGGGAGATACCGGCGAAAAATTTTGGCCACAGCCCGCTGTACCCGCTCGGGAATGAAACGGTCGGCCAGGATGCTTGAGGTGTACTCTTCCATCAGGGTATCGAATGCGGCGGTCGTACCCGCCGCGTTATCGGGAACCGACAGCCCGACGATGGCATGTTGCAATGCCGACGGTGAAGCGTCGTTGCCCTCCGAGACCTCGGACGACCGCTGGAAAGTGAGTTGCTTCATGGTCTCCAGCAAGAGATCTTCCGTCTCCCCGGCAGCGGTCGTGGACGACGGATCGGCAGCGGTGAGGCGGTTGATGGTCCCCATCAGGATAGCCTCCGTCAGATTCTGGTCATCGGGTGCCGCCTGGGTGCCGATCCCCTGAAATTCGCGCTGCTCCCGGTTCTGCATTGAAGCCACTCCGACAGGTTCCAGTCGGGTCGGTTGCCGCGCCTGCAGGCGGCTGACTCCATCCTGGGTCCGAAGATCCATGGATTCCAGAACGATGGCATGATCCGAGGATGGGGTGTCGGTTTTTTCCGCGGCCATCAGCGCAACAAAC
>JADFZF010000367.1 GCA_015232645.1 Magnetococcales bacterium
GCACCTGGGCTTCCATGGCGGTGCGACGGTCGGCTGCCAACATTTCCGCCGCCTTGCGCCATACCGGTTCCGTCAGTTGCGGGAAATGCGCCCGGCCGCGCGTCATCAGGAAGTCGATCAATGGACCCGTTTCGGCGGGTAGGTTTAAAAACAACACCATGCAGCGGCGCAAGAAAGCTTCAGGCAGGGAGCGTTCTTCGTTGGTGGTGATGATCACCAATGGCGCCATGCCGATGGCGCGGACCGGAGCGGAGCGTCCCAACGGGGTGAACTCCCGCGCCCCCAGGGCCTCCAGCAGGCCATTGGGCACTTCCGATTCCGCCTTGTCGATCTCGTCCAAAAGGATGACGCACCCCTGTTTCCAAGAGCCGCCATCCCGTTGCGGTGGTGGTGTCGCCCCGACGCGTTCTCCCTGCTTCTCGGCCTCCTCCCAGGCGAACGCCCACCACAGCGGACCGGGATGGAGATAATTGTCCACTGCCAGTTCGGCACGGGCGGACTGGGGATCGGCGCTCAGCGCCCCCATGATCTGGGCATCCGCCAACCGTTTCACCGCGTCGAAGGTCCACAGCAGATCCCGGGATTCGGTTCGGGAATCAATCACATAAGGAATAAACGCCCGATCCAGGACCTTGGCCGCCGCCCGGGCCAGTTGACTTTTCCCCGTCCCCGGCTCCCCCCGGACCAACAGCGGTCGTCCCGCAAAAAGGGCGACGTTGACGGCATGGATCTCCTCGGCGCTCAGGAGATGCACCCGGTCCGCCAGGGGGGTCTCGGCGGCCAGGTCCACCCGGATCGAGGATTTAGCCGCCGATCCGGAGCGGCTCCAAAGGGCGATGGCCTATTGTCAACGCACCGACGGGCGTGCCTCCCCAGCTTATTACCTCCAGAACGATACCGAACTGCGGGCGGCGCTGCACCACATATATTATATCGCCATGAAAAACGCCAAGGAGGCCACCCCGCCACCCGGTTTCGATCCCGCGAGCATTGTTTCGCCCAGGGAGCCCCGGGCTTTCCAACTGCGCCAGGTGGAATGCCGTATCGTGGCGGATGACGGTCAGGAGGGGAGTTTTCTGGCCAGCATGACCACGCGCAACGGTCTGGTCTACGCGGTCGGAGAGGAGCGCCATCATGCCCAGGGAACCCAGGCCCCGACGGTGGGGTCCAAGCCCATGCAGCTCCGGGATGAGCCGTATCGAACATCGTGCGAACTGCTCCGCGCCCCGAGGCTTCAGGTCAGAAGCGATTGCGAACGCCTGAGTCTTCGCCGCATCACCCGTCCCGACTGGGCGGTGGCCATGGGCCGGGATCGTTTCGGGCTGTGGGCCGATTTCGAGGTGGCCCAGGTCCGGCAACGGCTGCGTTGGATCCCCCCCGGACGATTTTGGATGGGCTCGCCTGAAGAGGAGCCGGGGCGATTGGATTGGGAAAACCAACGGCATGAAGTTACTATAAAAAAAGGGTATTGGTTGTTTGATACCCCCTGCACCCAGGCGCTCTGGCAGGCGGTGATGGGCGAGAATCCAAGCCGTTTCCGATCTCCCAAGCGTCCGGTAGAGCAGGTAAGTTGGGACGATGTCAAAAAATTTTTGAAAAAGATCAATCAAAAAATTACCGGTCTCGATCTGGTCCTGCCCTCGGAGTCGCAATGGGAATACGCCTGTCGCGCCGGGACGACTACCGCCATCTACAGTGGAGACATTAGAATTTTGGGAGAACACAATGCTCCGGCTCTGGACCCCATCGCCTGGTACGGTGGCAACAGCGGCATCGATTTCGATTTGAAGGATGGCCTAGACAGCAGCAGTTGGAAAGAAAAACAATATCCGCACCGGAAGGCAGGGACCAGGCCGGTAGCCCTCAAGGCCCCCAACCCGTGGGGGTTGTACGACATGCTGGGCAATGTTTGGGAGTGGTGCGCCGATGATTGGCATGATAACTATGAAGGCGCTCCACTCGACGGCAGCCCCTGGCTGGATGCAGAACGAGCCGGCGGTGACCGTGTCATCCGCGGCGGCTCCTGGTTCATCGACGCGCGCCTCGTCCGTGCCGCGTCCCGCGTCGGGTCCCCCCCCGGCGTCCGCGATGACGACCTCGGCTTCCGCTGTGCCCGAGTTCCTTCGTGAGCCCGGCAAGGAGCGGAAGCGGTCGCGTTTTTTTGCGGTCCTTCTACGTTACTGCTATCCTGATACCCCATGAGCGATCTCACGCAACCCCATGACCGTTTGTTCAAGGCGTTGATGTCTCACCCAGAGACTGCCGGTGCCTTGCTGAGTGAGTACTTGCCTGAGGAGATTTCTGCGCTGTTGGCACCCTTGCCACCCCAGTTTGTGGAGGGGTCGTTCGTGGATGAGGAACTGCGCGGGTATTTGTCGGATCGCCTGTTCGT
>JADFZF010000368.1 GCA_015232645.1 Magnetococcales bacterium
ATCATTTATCATTGACACGTCCGAGCTTAGCTCAATTTAGCAACGCGGATGCCAAGGCCGTGTCCTCCTGGTGCAATCGGATGATCATGTCAGGGATCAAAACGTCCAGAATGGTGCGGGCTTCGTCCAGGTCGGAATTGTCGCAGATTGCAGAATGAAGCCGTTTGAAAGTTCTCCGGGCTTCATTATGGGTAGCCATATGTCGAGCCCGGTTATGTTGACCTACGATCCGCTCAAATAGGGCTTCTTCACTGGCAAGGTGCTCAAATGCTGCTTCGAGGAATTCTCCAACCGAAATCTGGGAGGCTTCCAACATCCGAGCTTCAACCGCCAAGGCAACGGCATCAAGCAGATGAAACAGGTGCCGATGAGATGCATCCATCTCAGGAACACCCAAAATCATCGAATCTTGCCACCGAAGACGCATGGCACCCCACCTATGGAAATTCCATTAAAAGTGTGGCGGAATTGTCGCCATTAGGTCAATCAGCGGAATCCTGTATATCAACTATTGTTACAAGTCGTCGCAAATCGAAGAATCAATTAGGATTCAGCCTGCCGCATTGAATCTGCCTGAATTAGTCCAAAGAACTTTCGATCTTCGGACAACATGTGCTTGGCAATGAAGTCATAAGCAAGGTAGTTAAAAAGTTCTCCGACCGACAATTCTCCCTGCTTGAAATTTTCCACCAGATTATTTGCTCGAATAATCAGTGATCTGTGGATTTCAGCGTGATCATCAGCGGATGAATAGCCCACTGACCTAAAAATCACCTCTTCATCATGAAAGTGCTTGGTGAGGTCGGCCACAAGTGATTCGACCTGGGGAACAACTTCATCATCCGGGCGATCTCCGATTACCGATGTCAGAAGATTGTTGGCGAGATCGAACAGATCACGGTGCTGGCTATCGATTAGAGAATGGCCGGACTCATAAGCCTTTCGCCATCCCAGACGCATGTACGCCAGATCAAGAAGTTCTGCCTCTCCGGCTTCACCCGCATGGGCTGCATCCTTAATAACTTGGTTCCGACCACCTGCCTTTGCGGCATACAGGGCCGCATCAGACCGGGCGAGCCAGGAATCCCAGGTTTCATCCTCTCTGCATTCCGCGATACCCAGGCTGGTGGTGACACGCCCAACAATTGGGAATTCGAAAGCCATCGTAGCCTTACGAATTCGTTCGGCGAGAAGGCTGGCGATCATCACCCCGCTGTTGGGCATAAGGATCACGAACTCCTCACCACCCCAGCGGCCAAGGAGGTCGGTGGACCGCATGCATTTTCGGGCGATATTGCAGAAGGCTTTCAGAACATCATCACCAACCGCATGGCCGTGGGTGTCATTCACCCGCTTAAAATGGTCGAGGTCGATGAAGAGGAGCGATACGGGATGGCCGTACCTCGCCTTTCGCAACATTTCCTGCTGGGCGGTTTCTTCAATTCTTCGACGGGTCCAAGCCCCAGTCAGGCCATCTCGCTGTGCCAGATGTTCAAGCTCTTCCCGTGCAGCGTGGAGTTCGGCATTTGATGCTGCGAGAGCCGCAACGGTGTTTGTCAGTTCCCGATTGAGGGCTTCAAGATCACGGCTGCGTTCTGCCAAAGCCCTTCGTTCGGTGATGTCCGTGTAAAGGGTTACGAATCCGCCATTGGGCAACGGACGTTCATCGATTTCCAAGATAGTTTCATCGGGCCGGACACGCTCAAACTGGTTCGGTTCCATTGCCATGGCCCGCTGTACGACCTGTTCGGCAAGTTCCTCTGGATTGCCAGGGCCATATTCACCGCGTTCAGCGGCGAACGTGGCGAGCTTTTTCAATGATGGTAGTCCTGCCGTGAACAGTTCATCAGGGAGGTCCAGCAGACGCCGAAACACCCCATTGCAGACAACCATGTTCAAGGACGGATCAAACACCGCCACCCCACATGGGAGGTGGTCAATGATCGGCTGGATCATGCTCAGGTATTCTGGGATTTCGACGAGCTTCAGCAGGTGCCCAATATCCTGGTCACCTCCGTGCTGGTCACCTCCATGCTGATTTCGCCCGTCGTCCATCATTGCAGGTTCCTGCGTATCAAATCACAGATGCCAACTCCGCGTGTTTCCTGAGAGGCTTGGACATCTGGCCTCCAGAAACTCCACCATGAGCGTTACATCCGCACGAACGGGAAGGTCAATCCGTAGCGACCCCAGATAGCCCGCTCGTTACAAATCGTTGGCCCACGCAACGAATATGTAAACGGCCCCCAGCCCACGTCACCGGACGACCACCGGGGCACGTCTACGCTGCGGATTGAAATTCCTGTCTCGGTCATCCGCTGTTCTTGCTGGCGGCGACCATTTCCTGAATGATCAATCTGAACATCGCTGGGGGGGGGGGGAGGGGAGGCG
>JADFZF010000369.1 GCA_015232645.1 Magnetococcales bacterium
TGTCTGGAAACTTCAGCATAACCGGACGGAAGGTGGAACGCCTGTCCTTTCATTTGGTTGCGGCTTGCCGCGCTATGGAAGATCAGCGATTCAGCGACCGTGGAATTCATGCAGACCTTTTATGACCGCTTTTTGAACGGAATGTCGCCACAGCAGGCGTTGCATGAGGCGCAACAAACATTCATCGCCCGCCTTGCCTGGAATCACCCCTATTTTTGGGCCCCATTCGTGGTGGTCGGGAAAGAATAGATGGATGGAACGGGGCTGGGAAGTGGAGCGCTCCCTGTCCGCCTCGTCGGATGGACCTCCTCAGTGTCCGTCGCTGCCTTTATGATGTGAAGCGTCTCGGGAACGAACCAGAAACGGCCCCATGGCCAGACAGTCGAGGCGACCGTCCAGAAACGAGGCCACCGCATCATCGGGGGTGGCGACGATGGGGGCTTCGTGCATGTTGAAACTGGTATTTACCAACGACGGGATACCGGTGGATTTGTGATATTCGCGCAATATTTCATGAAAGCCCGGATTCACTCGCGCATCCACCAGTTGCCCTCGGGCCGTCCCATCCACATGTACCACCGCCGGACTGGTTCGTTTCATTTCCGGGGTGCAGTCGAAGGTGATGGTCATGAACTCAGCGGCATGTTCACACCCCTCGACCCCCACATAACAACGATGGGCTTTTTCCTTCATGGTAGCCGGAGCAAAGGGCATGAACTCGGTCCGGGCCAGACGTTTGTTGAGCCAGGCGTTCACCGTCGGATCGATGGTGTGATACAAAATGGAACGGTTGCCCAGAGCCCGAGGACCAAATTCCATGGCGCCATCAAACCGGGCCACCACATAGCCCTCTTCCACCAACTGGGCGATGGCATAGTGGATATGATCGACTTTTTCATAAGCCAGACCCCGGCGTTGGATCGCCTCCTGCATGGCGGCCTCGTCGAATGCAGGCCCGAGGAAGCAGTGGTCCAGACGCCTGGGGCCAACCCCCCGATCCATTCCCAGATGATGCAATGCCGCCCCCAGCGACAAGCCACCATCATCCATGGCAGGTTGGATGAATATGGTACGAAACCCCATTCCCTTGACCTTCTGATTGACTCGGACGTTGGCAAAGACCCCTCCTGCCAGACAAATATCGGTATGCGCCACATCGGTGGGGGCGTGGCGGGCGATCAGTTCCATGACCAGGCGCTCGGTTTCATGCTGAATGGCCCAAGCCAAGTCTTCCTGGGTGAATGCCGCGAAAATTTTCTGCCGCAATTGTCTGAGTTGTCGTAGAACCTCTCCTTCCTCTTCGTCGTGGAGGCGATCAAACCAGTTTTTCTTCCCGCGACGCCAGGATTGTTCGAAAAAACACCGGACCGCCTCCAGACACTCCTGATTCTCGCGGCCACGCGCCGACAGACCGGTGATCTTGCCGCAATGCCGATCGGGATTGAATCCCAAAAGGCCGGTCAAAACCTCATAATTGGCCCCGAACGGGGCTTCGTTATAGAAATATCGGCTGACCGGCGTCAATACGGCCCCCTTGCCGGAATAGACCGTGGCCGACAGGCAGTCGCCCACGCCATCGACCGTGACCACCATGGCGTCGGAAAATCCGGAGCAATAGTAGGCGCTGGCGGCGTGAGCGGCGTGATGTTCCACTAACACATCCCACCGGAGTGCCGGACCCGCTGACGCCGATATATTTTCTGCCCCGACGATGCCGCTTTTTTGTCCCTGAAGCACCCGTCGCCCCAACGTGCCGGCCAGGGAAAGCCAACTTTTGGAGGTGTTCAATCGTTTGAAAAAGCTGTTGGTCACCAAGGCCAGATTGCGCGCCGTTTTGGCCCCCAGGGGCATGTCCACATAACACACCGGTACGTGCGACACGGATTGGGGAAAATACCGTTCCAGGTCGGCCATGGACCATCGCGGCCGACCTTTTTGCAGCTTTTTTTTGGTATAGCGCTCCTCGGCGGCGGCAAAGAGCACCCGCCCATCGCCATCCACCAGGACCGCACTGGCACAATGGCTGTCATGCCAGCCGATCACCTGTTTTGAACGGTTGTCCGCCATCGTTTCCATTACGCCACCACAACGCCATATCTTGACCAATGAGCCCGTCCTATCGTCCCAGCCAAGCTCATGCCAAATCTGTTCCGAACCGGTTCCCGGGGCTCATCCCCCCCCGATAGGAACCGTACGGCCTGGATCAACAACAACCTGGATCGGAATCGAAAGCCAGTATGACAAAATACCGATCCTCTTGTCCATGATGCCATTCCAGCCTGGCCACGATTATGTCCCTTCCGCCACTTGTGCTGGTTCAGCGGGAAATGGACTGGCATCCGTTCACTCCTTGACTTTCCTTAGCGCGGCCAACTGGCCGCAACCAAAA
>JADFZF010000036.1 GCA_015232645.1 Magnetococcales bacterium
GTCCCGTGTCGCTCTGAGAACTCCGCTCGGCAACGTCGACAACGGAGGAATCGTATGCCATCAACTCCATAACGACTCCGAACGGCCACATTTTCCCGGCCTTCCACGCCGTATTTATCACACTTCGGGTTGACGCAAACGGCATCATTCATGGGTGGCCATGACTTCCTCCAAGTTACGTCAACAAGAAAGCCGTTGTAGCACAACCAATCAATTAATGAAACTGTAACAAGCCACCAAGCGATCAAAGGGAAACGTGCATACTGTACCCCTTGTGCCATCCGTTTGTTCTCCCTGAAGCCGAATTCATATAACAAAACCACTAGTGATAGGAGTGGGATTGGGTAACTCAATAAAAAAATTGACGCCGTTTCCTGGGATGCTTTCGCAACGAATGCTTCCACCTAGAGATTGAGTGACTAGGTTATACACGATATGCATCCCCAGTCCGAAACCACCCCTCCCCCTTTTTGTCGTCGTAAAAGGATGGAACAGGACCTTGAGTATATCAGGATCTATTCCTTTTCCGTTATCAAAGTAGTGAATTCGAATCCTCGCATTTTCTTCAGATATAGATAAATTGATACTTCCAAATTCTATTTCCTCGAAACCGTGAACCAAGGAGTTAATAATAAGGTTCGTAATTATTTGGGCCAAGGCTCCTGGATAGCTGTCAAATTGAATGTCTGCAGGACATTCTACCTTTATGACATGACGTGATTTTTTCGTATATGGCAGGAGGCTAAGAAGAAATTCTTCAATATACTCATGCAAGTGAACCACCCTTCGGTCTTGGCTGACTTGATCGACAGCAACCTGTTTAAAACTCTTAACAAGTTCTGCTGTTCTAGTTAAATTTGAGAAAATCATTCGTGACGATTCATTGGCTACCTGGAAATAATCATCCATCGCCGTACCATTTAACAGCCCACTATGATAATCATTCATCGCTTTGCTGGTTCTATCCATGAGGAGCGAAGCTGCCGTAATACCAATACCAATGGGTGTATTGATCTCATGGGCAACACCAGCGACAAGCCCACCAAGCGCAGCCATTTTTCCCGTTTCTATCAGTTCATTCTGCAATTTTTTTAGGGAGGCCAAAGAATCTTCAAGTTTTCTGGTTCGTTCAAACACACGTTTTTCCAAATCCAGGTTCATTGTTATCAAAGTATCATTTGTCGAACGTAGCTTATCTTCCAATTCTTTCTGAGTGTTAATATTCGTTATGAAAGCGAAAGCTATCTCAGGCTTCCTGTCCTCATTATAAATCGTGGTGCATTGGATATGAACATGAATCTCGTTTCCCTCTTTGGATAATAAAATACCGTTGAAGTCTCTTCGATTTGTTATTTTTGTTCTCGATATAATATTACTCATAGTCTGCCGATATTCTGGCTTGGCAAATTCCGCAGGCGACCGACCGATCATTTCCTCGGGTTTATATTTCAAAATTTCGCAGATGGCAAGATTGACTTCCGTGATTTTATGATCGTGAACAGATAAAAGCCAAAATCCTTCCGCGGTGGTTGAAATGATGGAACGATATTTTTCTTCGCTTCTCCGTATTGCTTCTTCTGCCAATAAAGCTTCGGCTTTTCGTTGAAGATCTCTTTTGTTGAATAGCCACATCCCCCCCACGCCAAGAACCAAAAATAAGAAGTGCGACAAGAGCAAGGTTAAGACAGATTTGTTTCTCAGATTGTCATACATATCTAGAGGAACACTAACTCCAACTCCACCGCGAACATCCCCAATTTTATATGCTTGATTATCATGACATTTCAGGCAGGACTTCTCGATATACAGGGGTTTCATAAGCCGCAGGAATGGCTTGCCATCCAGGGTTGTGAACTCCAATACTTCTTTACTTCCCTTCTCGAAGCTCTGGAGGGCAGCATTTTCCCAGGCGTCAGGAGCATTGTTAGGATTTAACAACTTATTGCTGGTTATCTTGCCACGGATTCCGTAAGAACTTGAATAATCCTCCATGATTTGTCGTAACATGTAGGCAGGGTTCATTAACGTCAATTGCCTACCTGATGGTGTTGTGATGTCCCTTTCAGGGATATGGGCCAGGGCGGGATTGGGTGGGGTCCGGTCGGTAACGGGGACATAAACGCCACCGTGAGATGAGCCCCAGATACGAAAGGAAATATCTTTGTTATAATTCGATTGCGCCTCCTTGATGGCCAAATGCCGATATTGGTCGTACTCTCTTTTGACGTTCCAGAGAAGAGAAATTCCAACAATCAATGTCCAAATCAGGATACCGATAACCAAATGACGAGTCACGGCACGTTTTGTGGCTTTCAGTGCAGAATCTGATCTGTTCATAGGGCTAGGCAGGCTTGTTGAGTGACAACAAAGGGATGACCAGCTTACCTTCCAACACTATATCTTATTCATCGAAGGCAAAATTGTATCCCTAATATTTCCTTGACTTATCACCAATTCAACCATCCTGGGGGGTTACCCAGGAGGAAACACGACCAACGCTGGGGAGGCCCCAATGATACTTGAGACTTTGTCTATTTGAAATCGGCGACAGCAAAATTCGACGACATGACGTATACGTATGTTAATATGGGCATGAATGATGGTTCAGGCTTGGCACAGTCACCATGAGCTGTTGATTGCCCCGACGGAGGCGGCCAGAAGCGGTGTGCGACCAGAACAAACCGCTGATTGTCGAGCCAACGAAACCATAGCTCAACAGATATTTCCACTCGCCGCGAATCATGGCGGCTATTCGGATGAATTCTTTGAAATCCCGAGAGACAAATAGTAATTTCTGTCACCTCGACTCCCGGGTAGAATGGACACCCGACTCAGAGCTGCAATCCGACAACGATGTTTTCTCCACCGGATGCCGTGTCGAAATGGTCATCTTTATGGTCGGCTGAACAGAGCTTAGGCTTCCCGTTCTTTCCCACTTCCTCCGAATCGTCATCGGCCAGCAGAAGTTTTGGATGGATCTCCTCAGGGGTCAAAGTTCACCCCCTGTGTGATGATCTTCAAGGCTTGGCCAAACTGCAACTGCTCCATGGCTCGGTCCAGAGCTTGACCCTGTGCACCACCGAGCCGTTTGATCAGGGCCGGGGCGATCCGTTCGTAGATTTCCACCGCGCCCAAGTCGCCGTCACCCAAGAGGGTCGTCAATCGTTCTATCTGTTCCCTGGACATGGGTGGCAAGGTTTCCGCCATGCCTCCGTCGGACAACAGGGACCTCCGCGCCGCGGTCTGGAATACAGTCCATCGTTCCGCCAACACGTTCAACAACAAAGAAAGCCGCTCCAATGCTCCTTCATGAATGGCTCTTTCGGCGGTGTCCGCAAGCTCCGACAGTGACACAAGCCCCAAATTTCCCATGCCCCCGCGCAATTTATGCAAACGGGACGCAGCTTCGTCGAAACGCCCTTCGTCGATAAGATGGCGAAGATCGGCGATCACATCGTCGTCAGCCATCCGAAGCAACATTCTTTGCAGGGCCGCGGCATCGCCAGCCATTCGTTGCAGCGCCGAGTGCAAATCCAGGCCGGGAATGGCGGAAAAGGCTGCATCCAACTCCGACATCGACTCGGGATGGAGGCAGCACGGATCGGCCGCCATCCGCCTGGAGACATAACGCAGGATGGTCTGAATCAGCTTGTCCACGTCCAGCGGTTTGGCCACAAAATCGTTCATACCGGCATCCAGGCATTGTTCGCGCTCACTCAGGCGCACTCCGGCGCTCAGGGCGATAATGGGCAAGTCCGTCAAACGCGGGTCACGGCGGATCTGTCGTGAGGCTTCGAAGCCATCCATCACCGGCATCTGCGCATCCATCAACACAACGTCGATCCCTGCGTCGTGGCCAATCAGCCTCTCCACAGCCTGGGCGCCGTTGTCGGCCATCGTCACCAGCGCCCCTTCGTTTTCCAAAATTTTCTGTGTCACCTCCTGATTGACCGAATTGTCCTCCACTACCAATACCCTGATGCCTGACAAACGCTGACTGCCACCGCTTCTCCCACCGGTCAAAGAGCCCACGCCACCGGTACGCTTGGCTTTGACTCGCATGAGGGCATCGTAGAGAAACGATGCCGTCACCGGTTTAGTCAACACAATATCAACCATGTTGATGTCGGGATTCTGCTCAACCATCTCACGGTTGAAACTGGTCACCATGATGATGATTGGCGCTTCCCCCGCCGGGGTATCCGCGCGGATGCGACGACTGGCTTCCAGCCCATCCATGCCTGGCATCTTCCAGTCGATCAATAGGACGTCATAGGAAGAATGGTCATGCAGGAGTTCAACCGCAGACTGTCCGGATTCTACCGTTTGGCTCATCCATCCCAGCCCTTCCACGGTTGAAGCCAACGCATCCCGGGCAATATCGTTGTCATCGACGATCAATACCGACAGATTGGTCAGTACAATCTCCTCGGCCTTCTCCTCCGGTTCTCCGGGGACGAAAGGAATAGTAAACCAAAATTCGCTCCCCTGACTCGACACGCTGTTCACACCGATCTCACCCCCCATCAGTTCCACCAATCGTTTGCAGATCACCAGTCCCAGGCCGGTGCCGCCGAACCGCCGGGTGGTGGAGCTGTCCGCCTGGGTGAAGGGTTGGAAAAGTCGGTTCATCTCCTCGGGACCGATGCCGATACCCGTATCCTTCACAGAGAAACGGATCAGAGGATGGTCGCCTTTCACCAGAGCGGCATACACCGCCACCGTCCCAGAATGCGTGAACTTGATGGCGTTGCCAGACAGATTGACCAAGACCTGTTGCAGCCGCGATGGGTCGCCCTTGACCCATTGGGGTAAGGCAGGATCGAGGACGATGACCGTCTCAACGTCTTTGTCGGCGGCATTGATCGACAAGATTGTCGCCAGATTGTCGAACACCTCCACCAGATGGAAATCAATGGTTTCAATGTCCATCCGCCGGGCCTCGATCTTGGAAAAATCGAGAATATCGTTGAGGATGCCAAGAAGCGAACGACCGGCAGTCGTGATCTTGTTGGTAAAATCCTGCTGCTGCTCTGTTTGCTGCGTTTTCCCCATCAAATGCGTCAAACCTAAAATGGCGTTCAGCGGCGTGCGGATCTCATGGCTCATGTTGGCTAAAAATTCGCTTTTAGCGATGTTCCCGAGTTCGGCTGCCTCCTTCGCCTTGACCAACTCTTCCACCGCCTTGCGTTTCGTGACATTCATGATAATGCCCGTAGCGTGCTTCACCTTGCCATTCTCTGCCAACAAGCCCTTGCCCTGGATGCTTATCCAGTGGACCGACTTATCGGTATACGCGCTGCGCGACTCACAGGAAAATATTTCTCCTCGGGTCATGGCATCATTGAATACGGATCGCACGGCCTCCCGGTCATTCTCGTGGATTATTTCAAAGGCATGGTTGATCGATTCCTTCGTTTCCCTCGGTCCCAGCCCCAAAATATCGTTCAGCTTCTCATCACGCGTGAAAATATTGGACCCGGCATCCCAATGCCAAGTCCCCATGTCTGCCGCGGTAAGGGCCATTTCCAACCGATTCTGATTTTGGAGAAGCTCGGAATGAGTCTCTTCCAGTTTCTGCAATGTCTTCTTCAAGCTTGGAATAAGCAACAATTTTGGAATCAATGGGATAAGAGCGATCGCTGTCACTGTGGAAACGAACGCTGTAAACAATTTGATATATCCAGAGGCCCAATAAGATGGAAACCAGATGGTCCAAATACTCATGAAATGAGTCGTTCCGCAGGCCATAATAAATAACGCAAACATGACCAACAACCAACTGAATGGAACATCACGTCTTTTTATAATATAAAATACTAGTATAGATGGAATCATGAAGTAAGAAATACCGATCATGCCATCCGACAGGATGTGCAACGCGAGCAGACTGGAAGACCATAGATAACAATACCCGTGGGGCATGAAGTCCGAAGAAGAAAAATACGAAACAATAGCCTCCATCATGCGTTCCTTTCCCAAACGCTCCTGTTAACCGATGGTCCTGTCGCAGAGTGGTTAGGCATGATGAACATCCGCTCCATGATCAGAACATTCAATTGAATAAAGATAAATAATTCATATGAATTATTTTTTTCATGACAAATCGCGACGACCATGGATATCGACGGCTCGCGTGCCACCTGGGCAGGAGAGAGACCGCAGCGACGCCAAAGGTGACAATATTTTTATGATTCCTCGACCTTGTGATCTGCATCATAATCTTGGACAAATTGTTATTGGGCTTACCAATGATACACAGCTCAACCAATTTGTCTCATTTTGTTACATAATCGACCTGACTGCAATACGTTCCCGCGATTAACAGATAATAACGACCACCCTTGGCTCCGCTGAAAAATTGTCATATATTTTATGGATTCAGTCCGAGCATTTATTATTATTTTTTTAATATGCATAATGCCAATAACTTATTAAAGATTATTAATTATTATAATATTTTTCTTGCTTCCTTCTCGGCATGGGAATCAGATTATAACTTTTAGAATTTTATGACATCAATCAAAAATACACTAAATACTTGCTATTAGCATGCCTGCTGTACAGCAGTCAATAAAATAATAAAAATATCAAATGCTTACAATAAACATCAACAATATGTTGGATTATAAACCCGCAACATGGTCAATCGAAACGTATCTTGAAATCACGGAACATCATGCCAAGGAATGGGGAGGGTGAGGCCAAGTATCCAGGCATACACCCACTTGGCATTGGATGTCCAAAATAACAAAAAGGCCTGGGGGATGGTCCCCAGACCCTTTTTTCCCCTGATCGTTTCCAACAACAGCGTGGGATCGAAATGGAGACCCGGCAAACACGTCTTCATGATTCATAATGGAATGGGAGGGCTTTCCGGCTCTACCCATTCATTGGTCCTGGCTCATCCGCTATGCTAAATTTGCATCATCGGGATGCCGAGGGTTTTGATGCGATAGGCGATCTGCCGAGGGGTCATGTGCAGCAGACGCGCAGCCTTGGCCTGTACCCAACCCGATTTGTCCAACGCCGCCATGATCCGTTCGCGCTCATTAAGATCGGGGTCGTCGATTTCCATGGCAGCGGCGCCGGCGCCAGTGTTCAGAGAAATCATGTTGGCCGACCCCGTAAAGCTGATATGGGTGGCATCCACCAGGCCGTCGCAACTCAGGACGGCAGCACGTTCCAGAGTGTTTTCCAATTCCCGGACATTACCAGGCCAATCGGCGTTGCGCAGCGTGGTGAGTGCCCCGGAGGTCAGGCGAAGATGCCGTTTTTGCCGCATGCCGATACGCCCCAGCAACAGCTCCGCCAGTTTGGGAATATCCCCCCGACGCTGACGCAACGGCGGCATCTGAATGGGAAAGATAAAAAGGCGATAGAACAGGTCGGAACGAAACCGCCCCTCTTGAACCTCTTGAAACAGATCGCGATTGGTGGCAGCAATAATGCGGACATCCGCTTGCAGGGTGCGGGTCCCTCCCACCCGCTCGAAGGTACCATCCTGCAACACCCGCAACAACTTGGACTGAAAGGCGGGACTGATCTCGCCGATTTCATCCAAGAACAACGTTCCGCCATGAGCCAGTTCGAAGCGTCCCTTACGACTCCCCACCGCGCCGGTAAACGCCCCCTTCTCATGACCAAACAACTCACTTTCCAGCAGGTTATCGGCCAGGGCAGCGCAGTTCACCTTGACGAATGGGCCATCAGCCCGGGGGGAAAAATGATGGATGGCACTGGCGGTCAACTCCTTGCCGGTACCGCTCTCCCCCTGGATCAAAACCACCGTATCCCATTTGGCCGCCTGCACGATGCGTTGCAACACCGCGCGCATGGAAGGACTCTCCATCCATTGTTCCAACCAGGGGGCAGTCATGCCATCGGCGATCAGGGGATCGTCACTCCGGGTCACCGAACCAAGGAGTTCAGCCAACTCTCCGGTCTGAGTGGCATGACGAATTTCACGCGCCAGAAGATTGCCGACAATCTCCACCAACAACCCTTGATCTCCCAACAGGTTACGGTTGCCGAACATCGGCTGGACCGCAATCACCCCATCCACCTGATCCTCGTCCATGGTGATCGGGACCCCGATGAAGGGAATATTCAAATTCATCAAACCCAACTTGTGGATGAAACGGGGTTCCCGGGCCGGGTTTTCCACGATCATGGCTTGCCGCGACGAAACGATATGGCTCATGATCCCCTCGCCGGGTTGATAGCACACCCGTTTGCTGGGCATGGGGAGACTTTCATGCACCGCCTGGACCATCTGTTCGCCAGTCTTGGGATTGGTGAGTGTAATGACTCCACACCCCATGCCCGCTTCGCTCTGAAGAATTTTCAAGACGTTGACGAGCAAACCGCGCAACCCGACACTGCGGCCGATGGCGAGGCTGACGCTGTGCAACGTCTTGACCTCGGACGCCAGAAAAGCGCTACGATTGATGTGGGACAACGATACGCCACGAATGGAACTCTCTGTGCTCATGTTCATCCCCTCCGCCTCAAAGTCCTCCGCTGGTGCTTCTGAACCGAAAGGTCTGGTCCAACACAGCCATCACCGCAAAAGAGATGCCATTCACAATAAATGAACACTATAATCCGATAATCAATATTGATAGCCTGTGTTTCAGCCCTGCGACCGCGAAAACACCGGCTCCAGGGAGGGAGAGTGGGAATGTGTATATTTTGCAGGCATCTGTCGTTAATTAAGGCACATTCGCCTCATTTTCGGGCGCACCTGTCCACCAATACAGGATCGATCCCACTCCCACCCATGGTGCCGGGAAATCAAAAGGTGGCCAGACGAACCCGATACAAGCCACCGATCACCATGACTTCCCCCTCCCCTTTGAAGGTCCCCGGCAACAAGTCGCGAAAGAAGATGATCTTGGGCAACGGGACGCTGGCTTGCAGAATATAGTCGCCAAATTCACTGGCCCGTTCCCGATCATCCGAAAACGAATTCAGATTGTTGAGGAGTACGATGGCGATCCCCTTGGGTCCCCGGGCCAGGACGTCATGCTGATCAAGGTCATTCACCCCCCGATACAAGGTCCAATGAGTGATATTGTCGAAACGAAGCGTCAATTCGTACTGGCAAAAATGGTAAAGGACGTCGAGCTGGCTTTCGAGGGCATTGGTGTTGTAGAGCCCTGCGCTTTGCATGGAAAGGAAACGTTGATAGGATTCGCTCTCGTAATCATCCAGTGGGCCGTTGTGATAACGTGGGTTCAGACCGAAACGGCTGGCAACCCACCCTTTGAGGACGGCCGCCTCGCGACCATCCGGATTGAACAACCAGCCCCGCAAGATTCGCAGATAATCCTCTTTGATCCTCTGAAAGCGACGCCCTGGGGTGTAACCCGAATCCTCGGGATGCTCCAGGCGAAAATTGACCGCCATGTAGTCCATGAACTGCTGCGCCCGCTGCCGACGCTTGCGTAACCCTCCAAGCTTGCGAAACAGATCGGCATGACGTTGTTCCACCCCGGTCAAACTCAACGGTATCGGCTGTTTTTGAAACGCGAGCGAACCGATCAGGTCGGTGGTCTGATTGGTATGGTTGAACAAGGATCGCGCCGCCCCCGGAAGGGAAATCGTCACTTCATCAAGATTGTCGGCAATCGCACAATGACCCTTCCCTTGTCGCATTCGCTACCTCCTCACCGCCAGGGTTGATGCTGTTTTTATCCTTTCACCTTAATTAGTTACAAAACACATGCCAGATGGCACATGGTCTGCTCTATTCCTGGACAGGAGCCTATTCAACAGGCCAATCAACCCAGGCAGTCAATCAGGAGGAACACCCCATGGCACTTCGGCAATGTGCAATATACGGCAAAGGCGGCATCGGCAAATCGACCACGACCCAAAACCTGGTGGCGGGTTTGGCCGAGGCCGGCAACAAAGTCATGATCGTCGGCTGTGATCCCAAGGCGGACTCCACCCGCCTGATCCTGCACGCCAAGGCCCAGGATACCATCATGAGCTTGGCGGCCGAGGCCGGCAGCGTGGAAGATCTGGAATTGGAAGACGTTCTCAAGGCAGGCTTTTCCGGCATCCGCTGCGTGGAATCGGGCGGACCGGAACCCGGAGTCGGTTGTGCCGGTCGCGGCGTCATCACCGCCATCAACTTTCTGGAAGAAGAAGGGGCGTACGAGGAAGACCTCGATTTCGTCTTCTACGACGTGTTGGGCGATGTCGTCTGCGGCGGCTTTGCCATGCCCATCCGGCAAAACAAGGCCCAGGAGATCTATATCGTCGTTTCCGGGGAAATGATGGCCATGTATGCCGCCAACAACATCTGCAAAGGGATCGTCAAGTATGCCAACTCCGGTTCGGTGCGTCTGGCAGGGCTCATCTGCAACTCCCGCAATACCGACCGCGAAGATGAACTGATCGGCGCCCTGGCCGCACGCCTGGGATCGCACATGATCCACTTCGTCCCGCGCGACAATGTCGTCCAACGCGCCGAAATTCGCCGCATGACCGTGATCGAATACGATCCGATGGCCAAACAGGCTGACGAATATCGCAGTCTGGCGAATAAAATCGTCAACAACAAAAATCTGGTCGTGCCGACCCCTCTCACCATGGATGAACTGGAAGACCTGATGATGGAATTCGGCATGATGGATGAGGAAGATGTCAATATCATCGGCAAGACCGCCGCGCAAGAACGTCAACTGATTCAGATGGTCGCCGCCGGCGCCTGACTCGGGCGACGGCATCCAAGTTGGCAGATCATGAAAATTCAATGAAAAAAGGAGACGAGCCATGTCGGCTTTGACCCGCGAAAAGGCGGAAGGTCTCATTGAGGAAGTGTTGTCGGCCTACCCGGAAAGCCTGCGCGATGAGCGCAAAAAACATCTGATGGTCAACGACCCCAGTCTGGAACAGTCGAAAAAATGCATCACCTCCAATCGCAAATCCCAGCCCGGAGTCATGACCGCCCGGGGTTGCGCCTATGCCGGGTCCAAGGGTGTGGTGTGGGGGCCGGTCAAGGACATGATCCATCTGTCCCATGGACCCGTCGGTTGCGGGCAATATTCCCGCGCCGGACGCCGTAATTATTATGTGGGATATACGGGGGTCAATACCTTCGGCACCATGAATTTCACCTCCGATTTCCAGGAAAAGGATGTCGTCTTCGGAGGTGACAAGAAACTCGCCAAAATCATCGATGAAATGGAAATGTTGTTTCCCCTCAACAAGGGGATATCGGTGCAATCGGAATGTCCGGTGGGGTTGATCGGCGACGATATCGAGGCGGTGACGAAAAAAAGCAGTGCCGCCATCGGCAAACCGGTGGTCCCGGTCCGCTGCGAAGGGTTTCGCGGAGTTTCCCAATCCCTGGGCCATCACATCGCCAACGATACCATCCGCGACTTCATCCTCGAAAGGGAGTTGGATGAAAAGTTTTCCACCTCTCCCTACGATGTGGCCATCATCGGCGATTACAACATCGGCGGCGATGCCTGGTCATCGCGGATTCTTCTGGAGGAAATGGGACTGCGGGTCGTGGCCCAATGGTCGGGGGATGGCACCCTCGCCGAGATGAAACGGACTCCCAAGGTCAAAATGAACCTGCTGCACTGCTACCGCAGCATGAATTACATCTCCCGCCACATGGAATCGAAATATGGCATTCCATGGTTCGAGTACAATTTTTTCGGCCCCACCAAGATTGCCGAATCGCTCCGTGCCATCGCCGGCCATTTCGACGACCGGATCAAGGAAGGTGCCGAAAAGGTCATCGCCAAATACCAACCCATGGTGGATGCGGTCAATGCCCAGTACCTTCCCAGGTTGAAGGGAAAAAAAGTGATGCTCTACGTCGGCGGATTGCGTCCGCGCCATGTCGTCGGGGCCTATGAGGATCTGGGCATGGAGGTGGTGGGGACCGGTTACGAATTCGGCCATAACGACGACTACGACCGTACCATCAAGGAAATGGGCGATGCCACCCTGATCTACGACGACGTGACCGAACTGGAACTGGAGCACTTCGTCACCAAAATCAGACCCGATCTGGTCGGTGCCGGCATCAAGGAAAAATATGTCTACCAAAAGATGGGCATTCCGTTCCGTCAGATGCATTCCTGGGACTACAGCGGTCCCTATCACGGTTACGATGGCTACGCCATCTTTGCCCGGGACGTGGACATGACGGTCAACAACCCCTGCTGGAAAAACATGCAGGCACCGTGGAAACGGTCCTGATCGACCAAGAACGCATCGAGGTGCAGGCAGCGCCGTGACTCCCATACCGGACATGCCGCTGCCAAGCCCCATCCCAATTCATCACCCGTCGTCCTCGGATGAGAGGCGCGGGAATGGAGAAAGCGCCATGAGTCAAACCGCCGAACGCATCAAACCTTGTTACCCTCTCTTCATGGAACCGGAATATCGCGCCGTTCTGGCGCGCAAGGCGACCGAATGCGAGGAGAAGCCCGACATCGAAGTGTTGGAGAAAACCTTTCTGTGGACCACTTCGCAGGAGTATCAGGATCTCAATTTCAAACGCGAAGCCTTGACCATCAATCCGGCCAAGGCCTGCCAACCGTTGGGATCGCTGTTGTGCGCCTTGGGATTCAGGGGCTCCCTGCCCTACATTCATGGTTCCCAGGGGTGCGTGGCCTATTTTCGGACCTATTTCAGCCGCCATTTCAAGGAACCCATCGCCTGCGTCAGCGATTCCATGACCGAGGACGCGGCAGTGTTCGGTGGACACAAGAACATGCATGCCGGTCTGCAGAATGCCAACGCCATGTATAAACCGGAAATGCTGTCGGTATCGACCACCTGCATGGCGGAAGTGATCGGTGACGATCTGAACGCATTCATCAACAATGCCAAAAAGGATGGCATGATTCCGCAGGATCTGCCCACGCCTTTTGCCCATACCCCATCGTTCGTCGGCAGCCATGTCACCGGCTACGACAGCATGATGGAAGGGACATTGCGCTATTTCACCCTCAACGAGATGGAAGGAAAATCCCCGGGCAGCAACGGCAAACTCAATCTGATCACCGGTTTCGAAACCTATCTGGGCAATTTCCGGGTCCTGGGGCGGATGATGAAAGAGATGGGAGTCGATTACACCCTGCTCTCCGATCCCAGTGAAATCCTGGATACCCCGGCGGACGGCCAATACCGAATGTATCAAGGGGGGACCACCATCGAACAGGTCAAGGATGCCCCCAATGCCATCGACACCCTGTTGTTGCAACCCTTTGGCCTGACGAAAAGCAAAACCTTCATCCAGGATATCTGGAAACACCCCTGTACCCGCCTCAATCCGCCCATGGGGTTGGCCTGGACCGATGAATTCCTGATGCGGGTTTCGGAACTGACCGGGCGACCGATTCCCGCCAGCCTGGAATTGGAACGCGGCCGTCTGGTGGACATGATGGGCGATTCGCACGCCTGGTTGCACGGCAAAACCTTCTCATTGTACGGCGATCCCGATTTTGTCGAAGGGATGTGTCAGTTTTTGATGGAACTGGGGGCGGAGCCCAAACATGTGCTGAGTCACAATGCCAACAAGCGTTGGGGCAAACGGTTGACAAAAATGCTCGCCGACAACCCCTATGGCCGCCAAGCCAAAGTCTACGTCGATAAGGATCTGTGGCATCTGCGTTCGTTGCTGTTCACCGACAAGCCCGATTTCCTCATCGGCAACAGCTACGGCAAGTTCATTCAACGCGATACCTACCACAAGGGGCCGGAGCATGAGGTACCGCTGATTCGGATCGGTTTTCCGATCTTCGACCGCCACCACCTGCACCGTTCCACGACCTTGGGTTACGAAGGGGCCATGACCATTCTGACCACCCTGGTCAACGCGGTGATGGAAAAGTTGGATCGCGACACCATACGTTACGGTGTGACCGACTACAACTACGATCTTGTTCGTTAATCCGGAGAGCGGTCGAAGGAGAAGATCCATGCCGAAAGTGATCTTACGCCGTCAAGGCGACGGCAGCCTCACCTGCTACGTCCCGAAAAAGGACCTGGAGGGGAAGGTGGCATCACTGGAGTTCAATGAGGACGATCGCTGGGGCGGACGGATGGTTCTGGAAGATGGGACCGCCCTTTTCATCGAACCCATGAAGGCTCCGCCCATATTTCCGGTGGAAATGCGCGTCAGTCGAGGCTGAATTCGGCGTCGGGAGAATGGCTGAAGGTTCAATGGCCCGAGAATGAATGGGTCTGGGAGCGTACGGGAGCGATTCCGGACCTATTCGAACCACCCAACCGTGATACAGGAGGTTTTATGGCGATGGATGAGTCAGAAATCGGTTCGGCGCCATCCACTGCGGCCGTGGGGACGAAACCGGCAAGCCCGTTGGACGAAGCGCCGGTCAAAGGCCGTGGATCGGTGCGCATCGCCCTGGCCAGCAATACCGACGGCATGATCGACGGCCATTTTGGATCATGTGCCTGGTTTGAAATTTTCGATGTCAGCCGGGAGGCCATCGTTCCCATCGCCAAGCGTGTCACCGCGGCCCTGGGAACCAGCCCCGCCATGGACGGAGAAAAAACCGGGCAGAGGCTGGCCCTGGTGCGTGACTGTGATATCCTTGGGGTCCAGTCCATCGGAGGTCCACCCGCCGCCCGGGTGGTCAACGCCGGAATCATGCCGCTCAAGTTTCCCCGATCCCGTCCCGGGGCAGAGGTATTGCAGGAATTGCAACACCGACTGCACCATCCCCCACCCTGGCTGCTGCGCGCCATGGGGGTGGCCCGATCCAATCACCCCCAAGAACCGACCCCCTGACGCCCGCATGAGGAGGTTGCCATGACCCCCGCACAAGTCGCTGCCTTGCTGAATGAACCCGCCTGTGACCACAATGCGGCCAAAAAACGGGAAAAACCGGGATGCGTCCGCTTGAAACCCGGCGCTACCGCCGGCGGATGCAGCTTTGACGGCGCCATGATCACCCTGTTTCCCATCGCCGATGTAGCCCACATCGTCCATGGGTCCATCGCCTGCGCCGGCAGTTCGTGGGATGGTCGCGGGTCCGTCTCCTCGAGTCCCGGACTGTATCGCCTCGGCATGACCACCGACCTGACCGAACAGGATATCATCCTCGGTCGCGGAGACAAACGTCTGCTGCTGGGTATTCGTCAGGTGGTGGAACGGTATGCCCCCCAAGCGGTGTTTGTCTATCAGACCTGCATTCCCGCCCTGATCGGCGACAACATCGAGGCCATCTGCCACGCCGCCCAGGAACATTTCGGCCTGCCGGTGATCCCGGTGGATGCGGCAGGTTTCTATGGCACCAAAAATCTGGGCAACCGCATCGCCGGAGACACCATGGTACGCCGGGTCATCGGCGCCCGCGAGCCCGATCCCATCCCCGAAGCGGCCCGACGACCGGGAATGACCGTCCATGATATCAATCTGGTGGGTGAGTTCAATATTGCCGGCGAGTTCTGGAACGTCCTGCCTTTGCTGGATGAGCTGGGATTACGGGTGTTGTGCACCCTGGCGGGGGATGCCCGTTTCCATGAGGTGCAAACCATGCATCGGGCGGAAGTGACCATGCTGGTCTGCTCCAAGGCCTTGATCAACGTGGCCCGGCTGTTGGAAGAACATTATGCCGTCCCCTGGTTCGAAGGGTCGTTCTATGGCATTCGCGATACCTCCATGGCCCTGAGAACCATGGCCCGCATCATCGCCGATCCCGACCTGATGACGCGCACCGAACGGCTGATCGAACGGGAAGAAAGCGCCGTCCGGACCGCACTCGCCCCCCTGATCGAACGGTTGCGCGGCCGCCGGGCGATACTCTACACCGGTGGGGTGAAATCCTGGTCGGTGGTATCGGCGCTGCAGGACCTGGGGATGGAGGTGGTGGCCACCGGCACCCGCAAGTCCACCGAACAGGACAAGGCCCGCATTCGTGAATTGATGGGCCAGGAGGCCATCATGATCGAGGAGGGAACTTCGGAACGGTTGCTGGGGTTGGCCGAAGCCCATGACGCCGATCTTCTCATTGCCGGCGGGCGCAACATGTTCACCGCCCTCAAAGGGCGGATGCCGTTTCTGGATATCAATCAGGAACGCGAGCACGCCTATGCCGGTTATGCCGGCATGGTCACCCTGGCGCAGCGACTCATCGCCACCATTGAAAGCCCCATCTGGCCTTTGGTCCGCCATCGGCCCCCCTGGCAATCGACCATCGTCGGCGAGGCATGACACCATGGCCACTCTGATCAAACGCAACAAGGCGCTATCGGTCCGACCATTGAAAACAGGTCAACCTACCGGAGCGGTGCTGGCCTTTCAAGGCATCAAGAACTCCCTGCCCATGCTGCATGGGAGCCAGGGGTGCAGCGCCTTTACCAAGGTATTTTTCGTGCGTCATTTTCGCGAGCCGATTCCGGTCCAAACCACCGCCATGGATCAGATCAGCGTCGTCATGGGGGGGACCGACAACGTCATGACCGGATTGGAAACCCTGGCCAAGACGGGCAAGGCCCGGATCATTGGTCTGATCAGCACCGGACTGACCGAAGTTCAGGGGGTGGACCTGCACGGACTGGTACGGCAATTCCGCGACAGCCATCGGCAATTCATGGACCGGGTCACCGTGGTCGGGGTCAATGCCGGGGATTTCAAAGGTTGTCTGGAGAGTGGTTATGCCAACGCCGTCGAGGCCATGATCGAAACCCTGCTCCCCGACACTGCCGACGAAAAGGGGGCCGAGGGGCTGAAACGACCCTGCATCAACGTCCTTCCCGGGGCGCATCTGACCCCGGGAGATGTGGACGTGCTGAAAAAATATGTCGAGGCCTTTGGATTGCATCCCATCGTCCTGCCCGATCTTTCCACCGCCCTGGATGGACATGTCCCGGAAAGTCGCAGCAGTCCCGTCTCGACCGGGGGAACCTTGATGGAGGAGATTCAGAGCATGCCTCAGTCCCTGGCGACTCTGGTCGCTGGCAGTGCGCTGAATCGGGCGGCCGAGGTCCTGGAGCAACGTACCGGAGTTCCCAACCACCATTGCCATGGCCTGATGGGAGTCCAGGCGATGGACCGGCTGGTGACCTTTCTGAGCCGCCTCACGGGTCGGCCGGTTCCGGACTGGATTGAACGCGACCGATCCCGATTGTTGGATGCCATGATGGATACCCATTTCAATCTGACCGGTCATGGCCTCGGGCTGGCGGGGGATCCCGACTGGCTGCTGCAATGGCATGGTGTTTTGGTGGAGATGGGGCTGGTCGGTCGGGTGGTGGTGGCCTCGACCGCGTCTCCGGCACTGGCCCAAAGCGACTTCGAAACCATCAAGATCGGTGACCTGGAGGACATGGAAGATCTGATCACCGCACCCAATGGTCGTCAGGAGCTTCATGCTCTCATCGGCAACAGCCATGTGGCCGAGATGGCCCGGCGTCTGGATCTGCCGATACTCCGTTGCGGTTATCCGCTGTTCGACTGGGTCGGCGGCCATGCCCGGGCGTGGATCGGGTACGAAGGGACGCGTCAGGCCTATTACGACTTGGCCAACGCCATCATCCACACCAAACATCACCAGCACCATCCCTTTCGATCCCGTTTCGCCGTACCGGCCTGAAAGGAGCAATGACCCATGGTCTTCCAAAGAACCCTGCATGTGATTCCCGGGGCCGAACCTCCGAAGGATTCGGTATGGATGGCCTTTGCCACCAGCGACATGGAGTGGGTTGACGAACACTTTGGCGTCGCCAGCCGTTTTGCCATCTACCGGGTCGGCGTCCATGGCAATGCCCTGGAAAGGGTGGTGGAATTCGCTCCCTCGACCATGGATGGCAGTGAGGACAAACTGGTCCGGCGTATGGAGTCTCTGGAGGGATGTACCGCCATCCACTGCCTCGCCATCGGCGCTTCGGCGGCCCGACAACTCATTCAACGCCGGGTGCTGCCCGTACGTCTCGATACCCCTGAAAAAGTACAATCGTTACTCATCCAGGCGCAACAACGGATGACCCATGGCCTATACTCCCCGATTCAACCCCCAACCACGGCCGAGGACGACATCCACAAGCGATTCAAGCAGGTATTGATGGAGGATTCCTGGAGGGAATGAAATCCCTCCCGACCATCCGGCCCTGCTGGACAGGGTGCCGCAAGGGGTGCCCCGATACAAACCATTCAGGAGAGCGACAACATGACTGTACCAGCCACCGATTCCATCTATGACTCCGCTTTCGTGCGCGAGTTGGTCAAACAATTGCGCGCCCTGGATACCTACGGCGTGCAGGACAAGTCCACCCCGGACCAATTGATCCAGCCCTTCATCATCACCAAGGACGCCCGCAAAGTCATCCCGATCATCGGCGATATCAGTCCGGTCACCCTGTCGCGTATCAGCGCCTTCTACAATGCCGTCGCCATGATGATCGAATCGGAGTGCAAACTCATCGCCAGACCGTTCCTCAACATCAATCACGAGGGGTTTGGTACCCTGTTGATCATCGTCGGTAAACTGGTGGTGGTGGAAAAAACCTTGCGCGACATGCACCGCTTCGGCTTTCCCGATCTGAACTCCTTGAAAACCGAATCGGACACCTTGCTCAACGTCGCCCTGGGGCGTATCGGCAAATATCCGGAAGTGGCAGGTTTGTAGAACCTGTTCGACCTTCGAATCAAAGCGATGGCTCTGGAATTCGAATGCCTTGTTCCCGTCTGAATAATGGAGTGTGACCATGGCCTACATGACTGGATTGACCCGGGCGGGCCAGCCCTGGACTCCCCAATTCATCACCAAACTCAATCATCACCAATGCATCGGCTGCGGTCGTTGTTTCAAGGTGTGTTCCCGAGACGTCTTTTCCCTGGTCAAGCGGGATGAACTGGAAGACTCTCTGGATGACGAAGAGTTGGATGATGAAGATTTCGACGATGACGTGCTTTATGTCATGACCATCAGCAATGTCGATGACTGCATCGGTTGTGGTTCCTGTGCCAAGGTCTGTCCGAAAAACTGCCAGGAACACGCCCCATTGGATCTTGCCGCCTAGAGGAGTCGGACCATGGCCGCCAAACGTCGGATCATACTTGATGACACCACTCTGCGCGACGGCGAACAAAGCGCTGGAGTAGCCTTCACCCTGGATGAAAAAGTGGCCATCGCCCAAGCCCTCGACGCCGTCGGGGTGCCGGAAATGGAAGTCGGCATTCCCGCCATGGGGGAATGGGAACGTGAGGAGATCAGCATCCTGACCGGGTTGCGGTTGCAGGCCCGCATGCTGGTGTGGTGCCGCATGCACGAGGATGATTACCGTCATTGTCCCCGGCTCGGGATTGATCTGGTCGATTTATCGATACCGGTATCGGACCAGCAGATCGGACGCAAGCTCCACAGTAGTCGTGCCCGGGTTCTGGCCACAATCCGCCGGGAAGTGGACCAGGCGCGGCAACTGAACCTGGCGGTGTGTGTTGGCTTTGAAGACGCCTCGCGGGCCGATACCGACTTTCTGCTCCGCGCCGCCGAGGCGGCTCAGGCGGCGGGGGCCGAACGCGTCCGTTTCGCCGATACCGTCGGCATTCTCGATCCCTTTCAGATGTTTGCCATCATCGGTCGGCTGCGTGCCGTGCTCGACATCGATATCGAGATCCATGCCCACGACGATCTGGGATTGGCCACCGCCAACTCGCTGGCGGCGGTCCGCGCCGGGGCGACTCATGTCAATACTACGGTCAATGGTCTGGGGGAACGGGCTGGCAATGCCCCCCTGGAGGAAGTCGCCATGGGGTTGAAGCAAACCATGGGACTGGATGCGGGAATCCGACCGGCAGGTTTGCCCTCCCTGAGCGAACTCGTTGCCCGGGCCAGTGGCCGTCCACTCTCCTGCCAAAAAAGCCTGGTGGGCAGCATGGTGTTCAGTCATGAAGCAGGCATTCACGTCGATGGCCTGCTCAAGGATGTCCGTAATTATCAAGGCGTCGATCCGGAAGAACTGGGCCGAAAACATGAACTGGTCCTAGGCAAGCACTCGGGACGCCATGCCGTGCTGCACGCCTATGCCGAACTGGGATATGCCCTCCCCGAAAAACTGGTCGATCGGATTCTGACCGCCATTCGCCTGCATGCCACCTGCAACAAGCGTCCCCCCGCTCCCGATGAACTCACCCGCTTCATGGAGCAGGCTGCCGGATAAAAATGACCGCTCAACCCCGATTCATCCGGACTTTCTACTTGAGAAATACTTTCCAGCCCAAAAAAATCAACGAGATAGGTTTGATTTGAGTGAAAAAATG
>JADFZF010000370.1 GCA_015232645.1 Magnetococcales bacterium
AAGGAAGAGTATACCGCCTGGCGGACAAACGTGCGAAATAGTCCAGGCACCCTTCCGCACCCACCACAACCTCTCTTTCCGGGCAAACCGGCAACCCCCACTCCGATAGCCTTTGTAATGCCTGTTCCTGAGTCGATGGCATCGAATCCCCGACCACCAATCCCAAACCGTAGCAAAACAAAGTCAACGGACGACGGGCTGTCACCTTGGGATCCAGTTGGCGGATGGCTCCCGCGGCAGCATTCCGCGCATTGACCAAAGTTTTTTCTCCCAGCCGTTGCAATTGGACATTCATCTTGGCAAATGCTGCCAAGGGGATGAACACCTCGGCTCGAATTTCCACCAGGGATGGATGGTCCCTTCCTGCAAGGTGCAAAGGAAGGTGCGGAATGGTACGGACCTGTTGGGTGACGTCTTCTCCGGTCGTACCATCGCCACGGGTGGCCGCGGTTTGCAAAATACCGTTGCGATAGGTCAGGTTGATGGCCAAACCGTCCAGTTTGGGTTCAGCCAAATATTCCACCACCTCCCCGGTACCCAGCAGTTCCCGTACCTGGCGGTCAAAGTCAACCACCCCCTGGGATGAAAAACGGTTGGAAAGCGACAGCATGGGTTGACCATGGGTGACTTTGGCAAATTCACTCAAGGGCCCCGCCCCGACCCTTCGCGTCGGAGAGTCGGAGTCGGCCAGTTCCGGAAATTTTTCTTCCAGCAACACCAACTCCTGGAAGAGATGATCATATTCCTGATCGGAAATGAATGGATCGTCCTGCTGGTGATACCGTATGTTATGCTCTGTCAATTCCTGCCGCAGTTGGCGCAAACGGAAAAGTTCATCAGGAGTTGGGGCTGTCACGACGCAACGTCTCTATCAGGTCAGGTTGGGTCGGTGGGATTGGCTGCGACCGCCGAGGTCCGGTGGTTCCATCCGACCCGGCATTGCAACCCTCCTGTGACCGCGGACCCTCCTGGCCGATGGCTGCAAAAGCAACCAAAAACACCGGCCAACGGGTCGAGTATATTGATTCAACGACGGCTATTGATGGCAATAAACAGTGGGTCTCCATTCCGTATCAAACGCACCAGGACGGTATTTTTGTCACGAGTCGCTTCCAGAGCCTTCTCATAGCTGGCCAACGAATCAATCTTCATCCGATTGATTTCCACCAGGACATCATTGCGTTGGATACCCGCCTCGGCCGCGGGACTATTCGCTGCCAGGGAAGTGACCACGACCCCCGTCTGATCCGTATCTATGGCCAAACGTTGCCGATTACGTTCATTGATAGGTTCCACCTGCATTCCCAAACGATCACTGTCGGTCTTGCCGACGTTTTTGGGTTGATCGGAATCTTCTTCCGCGGGCATCTCCCCGGTGGTGGCCGACATCTTGATATGTTTGCCATCACGCAACACATCCAGGGGTACTTTCTTCCCAACTTCCGTTGCCGCCACCATGGTGGGCAATTCCCTCATCCGACCGATCTCATGGCCATCAAACTTCAAGATGACGTCACCGGTTTTAAGTCCCGCTTTCTCTCCCGGACCCCCATGCATGATATGGGTGATCAGCGCACCTTTTGGATCCTTCAACCCCAACGCTTGAGCCAGTTCCGGAGTCACGGTCTGGATACCGATTCCCAACCACCCACGCGTCACATGACCGTTGGTTTTGAGCTGACTGACCACCGATTTGGCCAAATTGATGGGTATGGCGAAGCCTATACCCATGTTGCCCCCAGAGCGGGAAAAAATAGCAGTATTGATTCCGACGACCTTGCCTTGCATGTCAAACAGTGGCCCCCCTGAGTTGCCAGGATTGATGGCCGCATCCGTCTGGATGAAATCGTCATAGGGACCACTGCCAATGATCCGCCCCTTGGCGGAGATGATCCCTACAGTCACTGTGGCATCCAGGCCGAAAGGATTACCGATGGCCATCACCCATGCCCCGACCTCACTGGTACTGGAGTCACCGAGAGTAACGACGGGCAATTTTTCATTGCTTTCAATTTTGATGAGCGCCAAGTCGGTTTTGGAGTCTGAACCAATCACCTTGGCGGAAAATTCACGCTCATCAGGAAAACGGACAGTAATCTTATCGGAGCCATCCACCACATGGTGATTGGTCAGGATGAAACCTTCAGGGTCGATGACGAACCCCGAACCGAGATTTTGGGCTTCAGGCCGTTCACGCGGCATTTGTTCATTGAACTGTTTAAAAAAATGCTCAAACGGGGTCCCTTCGAACGGGCTGCGGCCGCTGCCGCCTTCGACCTCCAATTTACGGGTGGCGTGAATATTGACCACGGAAGGCTTCAATCGTTTGACCAATTCGGTCAGGTCGGGCAGACCATCCGCCACCGCCACTGTCG
>JADFZF010000371.1 GCA_015232645.1 Magnetococcales bacterium
CTCGACTCGATTAACAACCAACATTCCTCTCTTGCTTGCAACCCCCGAGTAACCCCAAACAAAAACGGCCACCTTGAGGGTGACCGCAGATCTTTGATTTAATTGGCGCCCCCGGCGCGATTTGAACGCACGGCCTACGGATTAGGAATCAGGAGTCCATAGGATTTTGGCGTTTCCGCAAGTTATATGTAGTCTTTATTTTCAACTATTTACTTTCTTGACGTTTCCGCAGATTTCCTCTAATTTCCTTCCAAGTGGGTACTAGAAATCAGTCCAGTACCCATGAAAAATTGGAGGGTTACATGGCTATGAAGCTGACGAAACGTACCGTTGATGCCGTCCAACCAGGAGAAAAAGACACCTTCCTGTTTGATGATGATTTGATTGGGTTCGGACTCAAAGTTACGCCAAATGGCCGAAAGACGTACCTGGTTCAGTATCGTTTCAGGGGGGCGAAAAAGCGGGTGATGATCGGTGTTCACGGTTCACCCTGGACGCCAGAACAAGCCCGTCAGGAGGCGGGAAGATTTTTGGGGCTGGTGGCTAACGGCAAAGACCCTGCTGAAACCAAGGCAGTTGCCAAGGCGACCCCTACCATGTCTGAAGCGGTTGAGCGGTTCTTTGATGAGCATGTGGCACGCAAAAACAAGCCAAGCACTATTGTTGAGTACCGTAGGCAGGCAGACGTGATCATCAAGCCGCGCCTTGGCAAGTATCGGGTTGATGCCATTCAAAGGAGCCATATCTCCAAGTTTCATCATTCGCTGGAGTCCACACCTTACCAAGCCAACAGGACGCTTGCGTTGCTATCAAAAATGTTCAACTGGATGGAAATTGTGGGCTTGCGTCCAGACCGAAGCAATCCATGCCTGCAT
This sequence comes from Magnetococcales bacterium, assembly GCA_015232645.1. Classification (GTDB taxonomy): domain Bacteria; phylum Pseudomonadota; class Magnetococcia; order Magnetococcales; family UBA8363; genus UBA8363. The sequence goes on from JADFZF010000371.1 coordinate 876, forward strand.
GTTCAAAAGTTCCATGAATCAAAACGTGAGTGCCTTCTAAGCGAATCCGATATTGCCCAATTGGGACAAGCAATAACCGAGGCTGAACGCGATGGCAGGGCTTCCCCCCATGCGGTTGCGGCCATGAGATTGCTCATTCTGACCGGAGCAAGGCTGGGTGAAATCCTTTCATTGACATGGGACGAGGTTGATATTGAAGGCAGGGCCTTGAGGCTATCCGATGCCAAGACCATTAAGGTTGCATCCCAAAATGGCATCAAAAAAATCATCCCGTTAAATGCGCCGGCCTTGGAGCTTTTATCCACACTTCCACGTATCGAAAACAACCCGTTCGTTATTATCGGGAAGATCGAAGGCCGCGCCATGGTTAACATCAACAAGCCTTGGCGGGCCATCCGGGATAAGGCTGGACTGCCGAGCCTTCGGATTCACGATCTAAGGCACGTATACGCTTCCATTGGTGTGGGAATGGGAATGAGTTTACCCGTGATTGGGAAGCTTCTGGGGCACACCCAGGCCGCAACAACACAAAGATATGCCCATTTATCCAATGACCCACTTCAAAAAGCCACAGAACTGATTGGCGGGCATATCCAAGCCGCTTTGACCGGCAACAGCCATGAGAACGTTGTCAGTTTACGCAATGCCACAGGAGGATGATTCATGCTGACCATTACTTTGCCAGATGATTTAACGGAAGAGTTCCAATTAATGGCTGAGGCGACCGGCAAAACACTGCCTGAATGTGTTATTGGAACCATCCGCCGTTTCCTGGAAGAGCAAGAAGACCGGCAGGATGCCGAAGACGCACGAAAAGCGTTAGAGGAATACCGTCGCAATCCCGGCAGGGCGGTTACCATGGACGAAGTGTTGAGGGAATATGGTTTGACCAGGGAAGAGTTGCAATGACCTACTCGGTGGCTTGGGATGACAGAGCCCGTTGGAAACTTCGCAACCTGGATCCAACCATACGTAAGCGCATTATCAAAAAGGCGATAAGCCTGGAATCTAACCCTCGTCCACAGGGAGCCAAGAAACTATCAGGAATGGCCGACACTTGGCGTATTCGGGAGGGGGATTATCGAATTCTCTACACCATTGAGGACAATCAATTGATTGTCCTTGTCATCAAAATAGGCCATCGGCGCGAAGTGTACCGATAAGCCCAACGCATACCCGGCATAGCGCGACGGCGCGAAAAGGTGGAACCCTTCACCACTCTGGCTGGGTTACTTCATGAAGGCCGCTTTGAAGGGATCGGAAAATGTTGAATTGGAGAAATCTGGACCAAATGCTCAAGCATGCGATGAAATCCATGCGAGTCCATAACGAAACGACGGTACATGATGACCTTATAGCGGCTCATGAGCTGCTTTATTCGCTTCTTAAAAACAGAGGACAAATACTAAGGAGTGCATTGGTTAGCCGACATTGACAGGTACCGCATATCGGGTTTCAGGGTGCCGAAAAAAGCCGGCGACCTTTTCGGGGATG
>JADFZF010000372.1 GCA_015232645.1 Magnetococcales bacterium
GCGAACCCGATCTCCGCGGGCCAAAAGGGGAGACCGATCGCCGCTGAGTTTTATTCCAGGGACTCGGACCTCACCTGGGTCGCCGCCAGCCGCCATGATAGGGATAAGATCGCAACCCGATTCCCCTTTGGGCGGTGAGGCGACTCGCCAGGAGGTGGCAAGCGGTAATGGAAGCACAAGGATGTTGATCAGACGTTTGCCGTCCCAGGTTTCACGATGCTGATCGTTGGTTCTAAGGACGGTTGCAATCACTCTATCGCCGAGGACAAAGTTGTGAAGCAAAGAAAATTAAGGGTCACTGTTGAAGGGACGCAGTATGAAATTTTGGTCGAGGATATCACCGAGGGTGGGACGCAGCATGAGGCCACCAGGCCCGTCTCCCACCAGGCGGCTCCCGCCGCCGCGGTTCCTCCTCCCCCGCCCCCCAAGGCCGCCGCATCGGGTCCCGTGGGGCAGGAAGGTCGTGTCGCCCCACTCGCCGGCATCGTGACCACGGTCTACATCAAGGAAGGGGCTGTCGTCAAAGCGGGTGACAAGGTCATCGAAATCGAAGCCATGAAGCAAAAAAATGACGTGGTCGCCCACCGGGCGGGAACGGTCAAGGACATCAAGGTCAAACCAGGGGACGCGGTTGAATCGGGCCAGCTTCTCTTGAATATCGTCTGAGCGCGTCCTGCCAGGATCGACCCGGGATTTGACCCCGCGGACTCTGAACACCAGGAGGCGACCCAGTCAGCCTCTTGGTGTTCATGTTCGTCCATTCCAAGCCGACATCGGCATTCACCCTCGCGCCAGACGGGCTCAATCCCGATCCTGAAATCCCTTCTTCCGATCCTTGCTTCCTTGCTTGTCCAACCGTCCGAACCATCGGCCCCTGCCTGTATTCCATCCATCTCGACCGTTTTAACGGAACATCAAGAGTTCTCTTTCCATCCCCTTCATGGACCAATCCCTGACGACGGAGCGCCGATGTCCCAGATCAATCCGAGTTCTCCCCCCCATACCCAGGCCATCGATCAACCCTTTCCGCTGCGCCGATTATTTCGGCATTGGTTTATCCCCGCGGTATTGGGATTCATCGTATTGTTCTTGTTTCTGGTTGGTTATTTTTCCATTCTGACGGTCAAATCCATCTATCTGGAAATGGCCCAACGCCGTGCCCAATCCATCGCCAAGGGGGTTTCCCTGGCGGCCCCCGAGGCCTGGAATCGATTGATGTCCGGCCATACCCGGCCTGCGGCCGACGTTCCCAGCGTCATACCGGATCTGGCGGATGCGCTGGAGCGCGAAGTCCACGAGCAAGGGCTGACGGAACTCAAGGTCTACGGACTTGACCGTCGGGTACTTTATGCCACCCACAAGGATGAAATCGGTACCACGGAAGCCGCTGCGGCATTGCAAGAGGTTTTGGACCACGCCGCTCCGGGAGTGGTGGAAAAAACAGAGGCGGATGGTTCCCAGGTCTACGAATTGTATGTTCCAGTTTTCAATGGTCAGGGGGCAGTACGGACTGTTTTCGAACTTTACGAACCCATCGGGTATCTCGATACCATTCTCAAACGTGCCATCATTCCCACCATTGTTGTTCCAGCGACGTTGCTATTGGCGCTGATTTTAGCCTTGGACCGTCTGGTCAATTCGGCCCAGGGGCATATCGATGCCCGGACCAAGGAGGCGCGGGAACTGCGCCGCAAAGTCGAGTCCTTCGTTTCGTCCACGGCCGCCCGGGAAGCCAAACGGGCCGGTACAGCGGGCAGAATACTTTCCCGACGGATGACAACCTCGCTGTTCTACTCCGACATCCGTGATTTTTCCGGCTTTTCCGAACAGAATTCCCCGGAGGCCGTGGTTGATTTCCTCAATGAGATCATGACGCTTCAGGTGAATATCATTCAACGGCACGGTGGGGATGTCGATAAGATGATCGGTGATGCGGTCCTGGCCCGATTCGATGGGGAAGCCGGCTCCAGGCAAGCCATCGCCGCGGCCCGATCCATACTCACGGTTTTAAAGACGCACCCCTTGCCGCGAACCTTGGGGATCGGACTCTACCGCGGAGAAGTGATTTCGGGGGCCATCGGTCCGGAAAACCGCCGCGATTTTACCGTCATCGGCGATGCCGTCAATGTCGCCGCCCGCCTGTGCGCCGCTGCCAGGAAGGATGAAGTGGTGGCCGATGCCGATATGGCTGATGCCGATTTTGGTCCCGCGGAATCCATTCAGGTCAAAGGGCGCAAACAATCGGTGACCATCAAACGTTACCCCCCGGTTCGGGAAGATTGAAAAAAAAAAGGGGTCTGGGGGATTGCCCCCAGGGTTTTGTTTTTGATTTTGCTTTTCCACGCGCCCTTTCCCACGAAGCGATTTT
>JADFZF010000373.1 GCA_015232645.1 Magnetococcales bacterium
ATGAAAGTAACAAAGTGGAAATAAACAGTTTAAAGTAAATTAACGCTTATGGGGCAATCCCCCAGACCCCTTTTTTTTTCCATATTCCCGAACCGGGGGATTTGTTCAATCCTCCACGCCCATCCCCCCTGAAGAAGGGGGGCCCGGACGGTTACGATGTTTGATTTTTTGACCGGAGATTGTGATCGCCCTGAAATAGGGTGTTGCAGATTGCGACGAATACTGTAATTATTCGGTAACATGAACCGGAGAGGAGCCAATCGCTATGGTCGCAGCAAAATGGATGGTTCTGGCAGGGGTGGTTCTGGTGGCCGTCCCGGCCCAGGGTAATGCCTGGGAAGTGCAAAAAACGGAATTTGAAAAAATCAAGGAACATGAAATCCAGATGTTGGAGAAACGTCTGACTTGCATCAAGGCCAGCAGTACCCGGCAAGAATTGAATCATTGTCGCCAGATGGCCAGAAAGGCACAAACTCAACAACCAAGGACGGCAAACTGAACCACCAAAGCCTGGTGGAGGTTTGTTGTTTGTTGATGCAAGGAAGAGACCCCTGGGTGGCCATGACCGGGAGGGAAGAAACAGTGGCCGTGGTTCACCGGATGCCTTGGGCAGGATCAGCGTGCAAAAGGTGACGAACTCGGGGGGAGACCTCGGCAAATGGTTCCACCCTCTCGTTGGCCATTTGGCGCCAGTCGTCATGGGCCGTCCACGTTCTACCGTCAGGTCGAGTTCGCCATCGGGCGTGCAACCAGTTGTATTGCTCGGCGTAGTCGTGTATCCATCCTGAAAAAGAATGGTTCAGGCGGGTGGTCAGATGGGCGACCGCCGTTGGTGTTGGTCGGCCCTTTTCAACCGGGAGCGGTGGCAGGTAGATGATGCGGTTGGCTCCAGGGGAGTCGCGCAAAACCACCACCGAAACCAATGGCGCCTCAAGCTGCAGGGCCAGGCGCCCGGCCCCAGGTGGGCACATGGCCGGGAGTCCCAAAAAGGGGGAAACCACACCTCCCTGCCTGAAATTGATATCGGACATGACGACGAGGATTTTACCCTTCTTCAGGGCACGGACCGCCCCGCGAACGTCGTCGCGGGGGATCCATTCCAGGTTGTATACCGACCGCTGTTGTTGAAAGAAACGTTCACTCAAAGGGTTGTTGGCAGGGCGGTAAAGGCATGCCGCCGGCAGGTTCAACACCTTGGCGCCGTGAAACAGCCCCGATTCCCATCCCCCGAGATGGACGCTGGCGAGGATGACCCCCCGTCCCTGGCGGAAGGCATCGGTGATGTGGTGCTCGCCGGTCACATCGGTGATGGTCACCGTGTCGGGCCTGAGCCCTTCGACGTAGCTGGCGAACAGATGTCGGAAAGCGAGGATCCCCAGACGTCGACGTTGGTCCGGTGACAAATGGTCCCCGTAGACGAGACGGAGATTGGTTTGGCACCATTGCCATTCCCTGCGGAGAACAAAGGATCCCAGGCGGCCGAGGCGCATGGCACGACGACAGGACCGGCCCACCTCCGCGGAGTCCAGCCAGGAGGCCAGCATCCGCAACAACCACCATTCCAGCCGGTGGGAGTAGGTCACGTTCACCGAAGCGGTTTACTGTTGGATGCCGACCTCTTTGGCCGCCTCGAGCAGTCGGTCATCGCCCTTGTTTTTGCAATGGGTGACCAATTTACCGGAAAACTCTTCCAACCCTTTGAAATTGAGGACGGTGTCACCGGAGACGCCGCTCAGATAGCCATCCAGCCACAACAGGACGGCACCGGCATCTTCATCGTTGGAACCGGCCAATTCTTTGAGGAAGGAGGCACAGGTGTAATTGGCGAAATCAATGTTTTGTGTTTGTGCCTTTTTTGCGGCTGAATCGGAAACCAAGGCAAGGGAGAAGGTGATCGATAATAGGAAAACGCCGATGAATTTGCGCATTCTGGCAACTCCTTAGGAGATTATGTAAGTAGGTCGTCGCTTGGGAAAACTTATCCCATCCCGGGAACAGATTGCCATGTTCATCCCAAGGGAGCAAGTCTTCCTGCGGCCGGTCATCGGTGAAAGATCGGGTTGAGGATCGGGCGACAAGTTGGTAAAAAGGGAGGTTGGCCGGATGACATCAGGAAAACTTCGGCAATCGGTATCGAGGTGTTGGCCCTGGCACCATGCATCCGAATCCATACTACAGGGTGCGAAGGTGATCCCTCATGAAGCCCGTTTCGCCATCCCCAAGGGACAACGGAGTTGCCATCTGGTTATTTTCATGTTGTGCCATGATTTTTGCCATGGTGGTCATCGGAGGTCTGACCCGTCTGACCGGTTCCGGACTGTCCATGGTGGAATGGCAGCCGATCGTTGGTTTGCTGCCGCCATT
>JADFZF010000374.1 GCA_015232645.1 Magnetococcales bacterium
CCTTGCCAATATCAAATGATTTCCAGTTGGTAATCATCGACTGCGTCGCCTGATTGATCGTCATATTGGCGCCGGCCTGGTTGATGCTACCCTGCCCCGAGACCACCTGACCACCACCAGGCAACTGATTGGCTGCCGGTGGCGCCGCCTGAGCGTGGGTACACGCCAACGACATCAAACCCGCCAAAAAAAGAACTCGTGTACGGCCCGTAAAGACTAAGGTGTGTTTCATGATCGCTCTATCCATCGTTACCGGCTGTCGGATGCGTCGGATGAACCGGGAAGAGTGGTCTTTCCCGACGGGTTGGGGCCAAGCCCCATGGTGTTTATTGAGTTCCGATCGGAGCCTTGTTGGTTCCCTTTTCCACTCAAACCTTCAAACAAATAGAATGCCCCATAACAGGCAGTCGTGTGAAATCAAATTTTTGCGGCTCTGATTCACCGCTTCTTGAAAAAACTGCCGCCTTGGCCATTTCCCAACCGTCTCATGGTTAAGACAAGGCGCATGTGATCGGTCGGTCAACACGACAATGATTATCAATCCAATAATAATCTACACAAAAATGTCGTCCAACGTCTTGGCGTCCATAATCTTCTCACCCCAGGTTTCCAAGGACAACCGATCCGCTGAATGGACTTCCTCGGTGAGTTCGACAGATAAAGTTCCAACCGCCCTTCCTGCCGTCCCTTCACAAACAAATCTTTCAGAAAATCGTTTTCCATCACATCAACGGTAATAGCCATCTCCCGCACCTCCCGACTGATCGCCGACTCAAGTTTTCTCAAACCAGCCAGGATCACCAACTGCTCCAAGGCATCAGCTCAAGCTTTCGGTCCCAAAGATGAAATCCTGCCCAATATCTTCCGAATGGTCCCTCGTTCATCTGGCACGCGACCAAAGCCCGACAATCAATCTTCTGAATGTTGCGTACCTCGTATCGAAAGCTCAATGGCCCGTCTTCGATTTGCACCGGAAAGGAGGGTTCGCCCTCTCCCACGAATAGAACCAACTGCACGAGCCGGGTTCCAGGGTACAACCTCCGAATGAAGACATAATATTCCACCATTCTCCAAGGCATCTCGGCATCACATCCACTTTGCAACTCCAGATGGCAAAGGCTCCCATCCCGCAGCCGGACCAGCAGATCCGGCAGCCACTTCCCGACCGATGGCAACTCCACAGTCAGCAATTCATGAGCCTCCTGGCCAACAAGCATACTGAGCAAACGTTGCGGCGGCTTCTGGAATATCAACTTCAGCGTCGCATCCTATCGATGGGGAGGAACAGCACCGACCATCAGTCCACTTCCAAATCGATCCACTCTTGAGTCCTTGATCATTAGAAAGGGAAAATTCTCCCTTCCCGGACCTGTCCCATTGACTAAAATAAAATATTTCCCATAATCCAGATCCGTGCACTCTGGCTGGTTCCATCGCTATCCGTCCCCGTCGAAGTGGGATTGGGATTGTGACCCACTTTTTTCGACCAGGTCAGATGCAAACCGCCGTGGGCATCGCTGACGATGGCAGCCCCCACCCCCACCCCAGACAACGAATAACTGTTGGGAGAGCCCGCCGACAGCGCTTGATCCCACAAATGACGATATTGGGTAATTTTCCCGGTATCAAAAAAGGTAAACAGCTGCGGTTCACCCAAACCGGTCTTGCCAAAACTGTAACGCAACTCGGTACTGCCCAGATAACCGATATCCCCCAACCCCTCACCCACCGGATAGGCCCGCACTCCGGTTGGACCACCCAACTGAAACTTCTCCGCACTGTCGAGATTGGTCGAACCCCACATACCATTGATCGCCACCAGCCATGACAACGAATCGGTCAATTGCGCCCTGCGCTGCACCCCCCAGGAGAGCTTGCCGAATCCCCCTTCGGTCCGAGCCGTGGCGGCATCGGTCTCCTGATACGAAAGATTGCCACCCAGATCCAGAGTACCCAGACCATAACTGACATTCCAACTCAACTGGGCAGCCCATGGATCCAGCAGATCGCCACCCAGGCCGAGCGTAACCAGGTTGACCATACGATCGTTGAGGTCCTGGCCATTGAATCGATTATCGACATGCTTGCGGTCGTAGTTGGTCGACAGCCAAAAATTTTCCTTGCTGGTACGCTTGAAGGGATAACTGCCGAACAGGGAAAAGACGTCGGTCCCGCTGTTGAGACTGAGTGGTACGATATTGGGGTCGATGTCCAACGCCAATTTGGAGTAGGACGTTCCCCACTTGCCACCGCCTGACCCCACCGGCATCTGAAACGATAGCTTGGCACTCTCCATACCGCTGGACCGAGCCAGATTGACGGACCATTGATCGCCGATCCCCGCCAGACTGTTCAAACT
>JADFZF010000375.1 GCA_015232645.1 Magnetococcales bacterium
TCGAACAATCGGGGGAGATCCAGATTGATGAAGGTATCGCCATAGACGACCAGGAGGCGTTGGCGATCGGTCTGCCGCAAGGCCCAGAGGCGTTTGAGCATGCTGGCCGATTCGCCGATATCGGAAAAGTGGAACTCGACGTGGTCGGGGGCTTGGCGGAAATGGTCGCGGATCCGATCTGCCTTGTAGCCAACGCAGAAGGTGCAGCGGTCGAATCCTCGCGTGGTGAAGAAGGCGACGATATGGTCGAGCATGGGGCGGCCCTGGATGGGGACCAGGGCTTTGGGGAGGTCATCGGTCAGGGGTTTGAGGCGTACGCCGCGGCCGCCGCAAAGAATGGCCAGTTCGACCGGTCCAAGCTGTTGGAAGATGGTTTCGTTCATGCGTTGTCGCCCCCGGTTTCACGGTTCGTCAATCCGGCGGAGCGTTCACGGACGATGTAGAGTGGACGTTGTTTGACTTCGTCGAGAACCCGCCCCAAATATTCGCCCAGGAGGCCGATTCCGATGAGTTGAATCCCTCCCAGAAGGAAAATACCGGTCACCAGGGTGGGATAACCCGCCACCACGGGGGTGCCGATGATCATGAAATAAAAGGTCCTGACCAGGGCATAGATGACCTGCAACAGCGACAGCACGGCGATGATGCTGCCGATGATGGTAAAAACCCGTAACGGGAAGACGGAGAAGGAAAACAGCCCATTGAGGGCGAAGCGGTAGAGTTCGCGGAAGCGGAATTTGGATTGGCCGGCGAAGCGGGCATCGACATCGAAGACGACGCCGGTTTGCCGGAATCCGATCCAATGGGAAAGGCCGCGCAGGAATTTTCCATATTCGGGCAGAGAGTTGAGGGCGTCCAGGGCGCGACGGTTCATGAGGCGGAAATCGGATTGTCCGCCGGTGAGATCAAGGCCGGAAAGTCGGGAGACGAGACCGTAGAAGAGGCGGTTGATTCGATGTCGGATGGGAGATTGGGAGGGATCTTCGCGTTTCAATGTGAACACGACATCAAAGCCTTGGCGCCATTTGGCCACGAGTTCGGGGATCAGTTCGGGCGGGTGTTGCAGATCGCCATCCATGGAGATCACGATATCGCCCGAGGCATGGTGCAATCCCGCTACCAGACCGCCCTGATGGCCATAGTTGCGTGACAGGCTCAGGTAGCGGACGCAAGGATCCTGGCGGTGCAGGTCCTTGAGCATGGGGAGGGTATGATCGATGCTGCCGTTATCGACCAGCACCAGTTCGTAGGCTTGTCCCATGCGGGTCAGGACGGCGTGCAGGCGCCGGTACAATTCCGCCACATTGTCTTCTTCGTTGTAGAGGGGGATAACGACGGACAACAGAGGGGATGGGGTATCGTTCATGGGGGCTTCGATCCTTTTCGAGCTTTCAAGATCTTTCAGTCGGGCTGCATGGATTGTCCGTCCTGACCGTGTCTTCCAGCCCTGCCAGATGACGATAAATGGTTTGCATGTGAACCAGCCGCGTCTCCTGGGAGGGCAGGTTCAGGAACGACACGGGGTGGTGGCTGTGCCGTTGGCGAACAGCCGCCATGGCCTGGGCCAGCGCCGACACATTGCGCGGAGGGACGATGGTCAGATGCGGGGCTGTGGTCAGCAGGATTTCCTCCCATTCCGGCACCGCGGTGGTAATCAGGGGGCAGGAGGCGCGATCCGCTTCCAGCATCAGGCTGGGAAACAGGGTTGTGGTGACCGCCGACCGGTAGGGTAGCACCAGGGCATCGAGTTGTTCCAGCCACTGTTGTACTGGAATCAGTCCGAGGAGGGCGACCTTGTGGTGCAGACGCAGACGGTGCAGCCATCGGTGCACCCGTTGCGGGTGGCCATCTCCCGACAGGGCCAGGAGCAGGCGCAGGTTTGGGTTTTGTCCGCAGGCCTGGGCAAAGGCGGGTAACAGATCGTCGATCCCCTTGACGGGGAAGCAGTGACCGATATATCCGATCCGGCATTGATGGGGGTCATCGAAACCATCGGGCCAGGTGAAGGATTTTTGTTGGTCCTTGGGGGAAAAATTGGTCACATTGGTGGCCTGAAACACCTTGGTGTAGCCCAGGGAGCGAAGGTTTGCGACGGCGTGGGAGCCGATGGCGAGATGGGAGGCCGTGGTCAAACGACCTGCCAGCGACCAGAGCCAATGGTTGAGGATCATCCGAGGTGCCATCAATATTGGATCGTCGAGCAGCGCGCGCCAATGGTTTTGATCCCAGCGGGTGGCGGTCCCTTCGTATTGGAGCAGAATCCGGTCCTGAGGAAAGTCGACCAGGGTGGCCAGCCAGGCGAAGGCGGGGGAGGGAAGAATCAGATGG
>JADFZF010000376.1 GCA_015232645.1 Magnetococcales bacterium
AATCAAGAGGCGAAAGTCGGATCCTCTTCCAAACATCTATGGAACGCAGCCGTGTTTTTCATCTGCGGCGTCTACATGTTGGGCAATGTCAGCTTCGGCACCGAAGCGGGCGAAGATGCGGGCATCCCATGGAGCATGGTGGCGGCGATCGTCTTTCTGGTGCTTGGGGGGCTGTTGTTGTGGAAAGGACGCTGGTTCTTTTTTCACAAAAATCCCCGCGTCCAGGAGGCAGTGGAACTCTATGATGCCATCGTTCTGGCCGTGGGGATCGCCCTGTTGGTACGCACCTTCATCATTGAACCATTCAAGATTCCGTCCGGCTCCATGATCCCAACCCTTCAGGTGGGGGATTACCTCTTTGTCAGCAAGCTCGCTTATGGTCATCGCATCCCATTCACCAACAAACGTTTGTTCATGGGGGATGGGCCGCAGCGGGGAGACATCGTGGTGTTTGAATACCCGCGCGATCCCAACAAGGATTACATCAAGCGGGTCATCGGCCTGCCCGGAGACCGGATCATCTATCAAGACAAACGTCTTTACGTCAATAACGAACCCATCAAATATGACAATATCGGGGAGTATACCTATCGCAATGAACGTGACGTTGAGGTGACGTCATTACATTTTCAGGAACAACTGCCTGACCATCCCCACTCCGTTCTCATCCGGCCTTTCTCCTTTTCCGATCAAATCACCGATGAGGTTGTCCCTCCAGGGCATTATTTCGTCATGGGAGATAACCGCGACAACAGCAATGACAGCCGCTATTGGGGGTTTGTGCCTGCTTATCGACTGGTAGGCCGGGCTCTGGCCATCTTTTGGTCCTGGGATTCACGGAAGGCTGGATTGCGTTGGGAACGTCTTGGCAATCTGGTCAAGTAAAACGACGTGTTCGGGTTGCATGCAGCAGCTTTCCCGCAACCCGTGAGTCTGTTGTTCTTCGGCGTGATGGAGAGTGACCGTGTCGAAGTTGATGATCATTGGAGGAATTCTCGGTTTGTTCCTGACTTTCCTGGGAAGGGCGGGGCCGGGAATCTACGATTATTACCTGATGAAGGATCTGGCCGACCGAGTTGTCCTGGACTATGCCGGTTTACCCATGAAAGAAGTCCTGCGTCGCATTGAGTTCGAATTGGATCGTTCCAACATCAAAACCACCCCGGAAACGTTTCAGATTCGCGAAGCCAAACGTGGTTATCAAGTATTGGTAACCCAACGCATCCCCTTGTCGGTGGAAGTTGGTGGTCGCACCCTGGTCTGGAAAGGTCACGAGGAAATGGTTCTGCATTATGAAGCAGGCAAGTAAGGTCTTGGCTACCAACGAAGGAACAGAGCCGGACACTCTGCTCATTCTGGAAGCCGACTTGGGATACGCCTTTACCGACCGTTCCTTGTTGCGCTTGGCTCTCACCCATCGCTCCGCTCCGAGGTGTTCCGATGTCGTTGGCGCCGACTCCGGCGGGGACGTACACAATGAACGTCTGGAATTTCTTGGGGATGCGGTTCTGGATCTGGCGGTGTCGGCACTGCTCTATGACCGTTTTCCCAAGGCCTCCGAGGGGATGTTATCGACTTGGCGATCCTCACTGGTCAACACCAGAATTCTAGGTGGGGTCGGAGAAAGGCTGTCCCTGGGCGACTATATCGAAATGGGCAAAGGGGAAGATCTGAGTGGTGGTCGAAAAAAAATATCCATCTTGGGCAATGGTATGGAGGCTGTATTCGGGGCCATCTATCTGGATGGAGGGTACGAGGCGGTCTTGAAGGTGGCTGATCGGCTGGTAGGCCCCAGAATGGATCAACTGGTGGAAGGGCACTGGGGCAAGGATTACAAAACTTTGCTTCAGGAAAAAATGCAGGGGGCCGGGCTGCCGTTGCCCGAGTATCGTGTCGTAGCGGTCAGCGGTGCCCCGCACGAACGTTTATTTCAGGTAGAATGTCGGGTTGGGGGCAATGCGCCCGGGGTGGGGTCGGGAAGGTCCAAAAGACTGGCTGAACAACAGGCGGCTGCGCAGGTGTTGCACAATCTGGCGCGGAATGAATAGCCTTCTCCGGAAACCTGATGACTGGGCGATGGGTAGATGAAAGTTTGCTGAATCAATCCTTACTTCGTTATCGAATCTTCCTCTTACCCCGTTTCTTCAGTGAACTGATAACCATCCTTCCAGATTCCGACCCGTCCCACGAACTTATTCCATTTCCATATCAAACATACAATAATTGTCGCATCATCCATCAACCTAAATCCGGCAGTTGGCCATTGCAGGAAGGGTCAAAGGCGGCTTTTGAAGAGACCGACCGCCGAGAAATTTCT
>JADFZF010000377.1 GCA_015232645.1 Magnetococcales bacterium
ACCCATCACCAAAATCGAGGCCCGCATGGTGCTGACCAGATCATAAGGAGCCCTGAAGTTGGTGATGTTGGAATTGTCGATCTCCACCCCCATCTTGTCATCGATGGTGATGGCGGAGCCGTGCTGGCCCAGAAGCTCCAGCATGGTCGTCACATCCTTCAGGTGCGGAATGTTGGACAGGTGCAGATGACCGGTCGTCAGCAAACTCGCTGCCAGGGCAGGTAGGGTGGCGTTCTTGGCGCCACTGATGGAAATCGCCCCCGTGAGGGGACGGCCACCTCGGACCAATATCTTATCCATGGTCAACTTCATTACAGCAATCGAACCGCAAAGGCAAGTGATCGATTGAGATAAAAAATGCCTGGATCCATGGACGACAGCGGCTCCGCGGCACCGACCCCATCGACTCGGCTGCGGGGTTCACCGACCCCGACCACCCCATCAATCCGAGAGGACGCCAACCGGACTGTCTTAATAATTCCTTTATAATTCCCCAATGGGTACAGGCCAATACGACTTGGACAGAGGGAAATGAAATTTTTGGTGGCGTGTTAGAATTTTTCATTTTCTTTTGTGGCAATCTTGTCGTAGGATTTCCCCGCGCTAACAGGATGACAACGCATCATACTCCGTTGTCCCCCGCCGAAGTGGTCGTTCTGGGCCCATGGCCGGGGGTGGAAGCGGCTGGCGTGGATCCCCATCAGCGTCCATTAGGCAGGCCCCGATGTACGGCGGGCAGGAAAACAACTACCGTGAGCGGATCTTTGCAAACTCGCACCAAAGGGGCCGTTTCGGCCCAGCCCCAACAAGGATCGAAGGATATGGCTATACCAAGCAAAGCCCTTGAAACGTTGCATAAACGCCGAAAGGCGGTCATGGAATCGGGCGACGATGCCAAAATCAAGAAACGTCACGAAAAAGGGTTGCTGACGGCAAGAGAACGTCTGGACCTCCTCTTCCAGGAGGGCCCCTTCCAGGAACTCGGCGCCCACATGCAGCACCGCTGCAACTTTTTCGGCATGGAAGGCAAGGAAATCCCCTCCGATGGCGTCGTCGTCGGAACCGGATTCGTCGATGGCCGTCAGGTCGCCGCTGCCAGTCAGGATTTCCTGGCCATGGCCGGAACCCTTGGAAAAATGCACGCCACCAAAATCGTCGCCGGCATGGAAGTCGCCCAAAAAGTCGGCATTCCCCTGGTCACCTTCAAGGATTCGGGCGGAGCCCGCATTCAGGAAGCGGTCGATGCCCTCTCCGGGTACGGCGAAGTGTTCTACAGAAACGTCATCCTCTCCGGAGTCGTACCGCAAATCGCCATCATCCTCGGCCCCTGCGCCGGTGGCGCGTCCTACTCCCCCGCCCTGATGGATTTCATCATCATGACCCGGGAAAACGCCCAAATGTTCATCACCGGTCCTCAGGTCATCAAGGCGGTCAGCGGTCGCGAATGCACCATGGATGAAGTCGGCGGCGCCCTGATGCATGCATCGGTCAGCGGCAACGTCCACTTCCTCGCCAATGATGATACCCATGCCGTGGAAATCTGCAAAAAGCTTCTCAGCTACATCCCCAACAACAACACCCAGGATCCGCCACATCATCCGTTCCCGGAACTCGACCTGACCGATGATCCCGACATGGCCGAAATCGTCCCCGAGGATCCCAAGGAAGCCATGGATGTCACCAGAGTCATCGAAAAACTGGTCGATGATGGCGATTATCTCCAGGTCCACGAACTCTTTGCACAAAACCTGATCTGCTGTTTCGGCCGGATTCAGGGAATCGTCGTCGGTATCCTCGCCAACCAATCCAAAGTCAAGGCGGGATGCCTGGATATCGACGCTTCGGACAAGGGAGCCAGGTTCATCCGTTTCTGCAACGCCTTCAACATCCCTCTGGTCAATCTGGTCGACGTCCCCGGATTCCTCCCGGGGATCGAGCAGGAACGCGGAGGAATCATCCGGCATGGCGCCAAGCTCCTGTTTGCCTACTCCTCCGCCACCGTGCCCAAGATCACCATCATCCTGAGAAAGGCTTATGGCGGATCCTATCTGGCCATGTGCAGCCAGGAGCTGGGAGCCGATGTCGTCCTGGCTTGGCCGACGGCGGAAATCGCCGTGATGGGGGCCGAGGGGGCCATCAATATCCTCTACCGCAAAGAGATGGATGAGGCCCAGGATAAAAAAGCCAAGGCCAAAGAGTTGGTCGAAGAGTACCGGGATAAGTTCGCTTCCCCGTATCTCGCCGCCGGCCGCGGCTATATTACCGATGTCATCGAGCCCGGGCAGACTCGCGGGCAAGTGGCCCTTTCGTTGAGG
>JADFZF010000378.1 GCA_015232645.1 Magnetococcales bacterium
TGTGACAAGGTAGAAGTAGGGTCACCTGGCGAATCTTGGAGGTGGAAGGGGCGGATGGACAGGATGGGAAAGGTTGGGGTAGCCATGCGGAATGAACAGGATGACCGTCAGGGACGAAATCCTCCCCTGAGCTTTGAAACCGGGGCGGACCTCCGGAAGAACCGACATCCCACGGGTTCGGATGGAACGGCGGCAAGAAAAATCGGGTTCCCGGTCATCGGGGCCTCGGTTGATCAGGATTCGCCCGTGCGGGCGGCCTATGGGGGGGGGGCGAGACGGCTGAACCTCCGGTCAAACAGACCCGCTCCCGCTTGCCTTCCGGAAGAGTTGGTCTTTGATCATCATTGGCGGGGCCTGTCGCCTCCAGGACCGTTGACGGGTTGCGCCCGGCGGGTTTGGGACGAATGCTTGAAGGTTGCAATTCGGGGTGTCATTCACACCTTGTTGGTGGGGGAGAAGCGGAAAAATTTGCAGATGCCGGCCGCCAGCCCTTGAGCCATCCTTTCCTGGTATTCGGCCGATATCATGCGTCGTTCGTCCAGGTGGTTGGATAGAAAGGCCATTTCCACCAGCGACGAGGGGATGCCCGGATTTTTCAGGACCAGGAAATTGACCCGCTTGACCCGTGGATAATGGACGGTGATTCCCGGTTGGCTGCTGAGCGATTGGATCAGTTTGCTGCCGAAATGCACGCTTTCGGAGATGGAAGCGCGTTTGATGGATTCGAGTTGCAAAAATTCCAACAGACTGTCGGGCCGGTCGCCGGAGATGGCGACGTTGCGGACACTGCCGGAGGAGTTTTCCCGGTGAGCCAGCTGCTGGTCTTTTTCATCGATGACGATTTGCGCCCCGTCAGCCAGGCAAAAGACCGATGCCCCGTGGATTCTTGGATCCCGATAGGCGTCGGCGTGCAGGCTCAGGAACAAGTCGGCGCGGGCGTCCCGGGCCAGGGCGATGCGGTTCCTCAGGGTCAGAAACCGGTCGTCATCACGGGTCAACACCACCTTGCATCCTTGATGGCCGTTCAGTTTGTCGTACAGGCGTCTGGCCACCGCCAGGGTGACGTTCTTTTCTCGCGTTCCGCCACGGCCGATGGTGCCCGGATCGATCCCTCCGTGACCAGGATCGATCATGATGACCGGAGCCTGGTTGCCGCTTCGGGGCAGGGTTTCAGCCAGGGGGCGTGAAAACAGAAAGGGGGGATCTTTTTTGACCTCGTTTCCTGCAGGAAGGTCCTGGGAAACGGGCTCGTCACGCGCGGGTGCCGGGGAGCGGGCGGTGGTGGTTGTCGGAGAGTCGGTTTTGCCTGGGGCGGTTTCCTCCCTGATGGGGGGGGGGATGGGTTTGAACTCTTGGGGGACGATATTTTCGAGCTGAGGAACGGCAGACCGGGATGACAAAAGATTGGAATGGTCCGGAGTGTTTTTGTCGTTGTCGGCCTCCGAATCCGCAATCGATGCCGATAATGGCTCCGGTCGATGATTGGATTTCAGGTTTATGCCGGGCGTGGCTTCAGGTGTTTCGGCCGGAGAATGGGGATCGGCATTCGGCGCAGTCTGCGCGGACGTGCTCGGCGGAAGTGAAGGCGGTTGTGCCGTCGTCATCCGGACCGCCCTGTCGGGGGTCTCCGAGGAGAGGATCTGTGTCGGCGGGGTCGCATCGCGGGAGTTGGGGGTGAGACTCACAACCAATTCTTCCCCCATCCCATCGGGCCGATGGGTCAGACTCAGGTTCAGGCTGACTTGCGATTTGCAATCAAAAACCAGACGGGTCCCATGGGCAAAGGGGTGACCAACGCGGATTCGCCGAATCAGATCGTTGCTCAGGGGGCCCAATGGGTCGGTATTTTCCAGGTTGGCGTCATAAAAATCGATCACCCCACGCTCCGGTGACTGCAGTACGTAACCTTTATGACGAATGGGGCCATGGGAGGCAAAGGTGATGACGAGGGAATGGCCATCCTGACGGACCTCTTTGACTGTCAAATCGCCATGAGAGCCGCCCTGGATCCGATTGATCTGCTGCGGCCTCCCCCGAGCGGCGTTTTCCGCGACCGGAGCATCGTGGGCTTCAAGCACCTCTTTGGTTGGATCGTTGGCGACCGGGAGGGGGGGGTCGGTTGGACGTAGCTTGACGCTCCATGTCCGTCTGCCGTTGGCATCAGTGGTGGTCAAGGTTTCCATTCGTGCGGCCTGACCCAGATCCAGCACCAGCCGGCTGTTGCCGGCCCCTTGGTCACCGAAACGGATTTTTTTGATGAAGGTGTTGTTGAAACTGGCCAACCCTCGGTTCATGATCAGCGGCCCCCCGAT
>JADFZF010000379.1 GCA_015232645.1 Magnetococcales bacterium
GATGGTCCAGATTGGCGGCGGCGCGATTGAAATCGTCGAACAGGACCAGACAGCCCAGGTCACGGATTTCCTTGACGACCGTTTTGAACACCGCTTCGTTCTCGCCCGGGTGTTCCCGCAGCATGACCACCACCTGGTGGGTGGGCAGACCATTTTTGCGTAACACATCGTGGAAAAAGTCGATATCGGGCTCCTTGCGCCCGACGAAGACCTTGGGTTGGATATTGATGAACAGCCAGCGATCATCGATCTTGGCTGATACAAAGTTTTTGACATGCAGGATCAACCGCATCCGATCCATTTGTTTGGCATCATCTGGATTGGTCAATCCGCTGAAGATATCGGCACTGGGGGTGATCCGTCCCGCCTCATCGACCCCCTGAAAAAAGGCTTCGAAACCTACCTGACGCTGGTGGACAAAACTGAACACCCGCTGAAAGCCCGTCCCCAGTTTCTTGTCCTGGTAGCGAGCGAAAAAAATTCCGTTTTCCTCGTGGATGGACTTTTCCAGCACTTCAAGGCTTTTGCCACCGTACAAACCCGTTCCTGCGGTCATTTCTGTTCTCCTTTGTTGCCCGGAATCTCATAGTACCAAAACATGTGCTGCGACGGTGGCTATGCAGCCCCTTTTTGTTTGGCGCGTTGCTCTTCCCACTCCGCCTCACGGTCCACGTTGGTAATGCCAGCCAGTTCCTGCAGCAGGCGCCAGTTGTCCAGACGATCCTGCTGGGATTTCAGGATGACATCGCTCGGATGGCCATCCTTGTCGAAGTGTTTGGAGAATCTCCCTTCGGTTTTGGCAAAGGTGAGGAAATTGACCACCTCTTCCCCATCCTTGGTTTTGCGGAAATGCCAATCCCGTTTGACCGAAGGATTGCCTTGCAATGACAACCGCGATGCCAACGTGGGGCCGCCTTCCGGATTATGGATGAACACCGGAAACGCCCGCGATTCCACGGCCAAGATGGCCTGGGAACAGGAGACGTCGTCGGCCACTTGATGTTCTGGCTGACAGGTGGTGTAGATGTTGATCAGTGCCGGTCCCTGGTAGCGCATGGCCGCCTCGACCCCACGATAGAAGTGGCTGGTCATGGGGCCGGTGGTCTGGACCACGAAGACGTCGGGGTGCATCATGGCAATGTTGCCCAGCTCCTTGCGCCGCTCTTGTTTGCCGCGAACCGCGGAGCCGTGCACCGACATCTTGGCCTCCTGACCGATGAAGGAGGCGGTGGACGCCTGGCCACCGGTGTTGGAGTAGACCTGGGTGTCGACGCAGACCGCCTTGATATTCATCCCCGAGGCCAGCATGCGCGACAGCGATTGGAATCCGATGTCCAGCATCGAACCGTCGCCGCCGATGGCCAGGAGGCAGTGGTCTTGTCGCCCGATTTGGTCCCAATGGGCCCGGATCCCCATGGCCACGGTACCGCAGTTTTCGAACAGGGAGTTGACCCAGGGAATACGGAAGGGATTGTACGGATAGGTGGAGCCGTACACCGTATTGCACCCGGTATTGGCGGTGATGCCGAATTTCTTGCCGTAAACTTCCTGGGTGATGGCCAGCAATTGCCGCAGGGCCGAGGTTTCACCGCATCCCATGCACGACCCGGCGCCACCAACGTATTGGTTGGCGTCGTCCTTGAGCATGATATCGACTTTGAGCTTGGGATTGATGTAGTCGCTCGGGGTCTGAGGTGTCCCTTTATAATAGTCCCAGATGGCAAAGTAGTCGGGCAGATTGTCTTTGGTTTTCTTGATCATCTTCAGGGCTTTGTGATCACCGCAGGCGGTCACGCACTCACCGCAGCCCTTGCATTTGGTCGGATCGACGAAAATGCCGAACCATCCCCCTTCCGGGGCGTTGGCGTCCTGGGATTTCTTCTTTTCGTAGGTTTTCCAGAATTTGGTGGTCTGCGCCAGTTGCCGACGCACCAAGGCGCGATTGTCGTCGCCCGTCACCGCCGACAAGGTCCCCTCGAACTTGCTGCTGGGAACAACGAGTCCCCAGATCGCGGAGTCGGGGCAGTTCTGGACGCACTCCATGCAGGCGACGCAATTTTCCGCTTCAAACTCGGGCAGGTCCGGGGCGATGTAGGAAAAATCGCGGTAGGATCCCGTTCCAGCGGGCACCGCCGACACGCCGACGAAGGCATCCGCCGGTTGGCCGGAACCACTGCCCGAGTTGTAGGCGTTGATGATCTCCCTGGCCCGGTTTATGTCGTACCATTCCGGGGTCGGTTCTGAATAAATTTTTGCACGTTGACTCATGACATCCTCCAGACGGGTTTCCGTCAACAGGTCCG
>JADFZF010000037.1 GCA_015232645.1 Magnetococcales bacterium
CCCGAACCTCCACCCCAAGTGATCGCAGCAGTTTTCTCGCCACCGCCCCCCCAGCGACACGCATGGCGGTCTCTCGCGCCGATGCCCGACCGCCGCCACGATAGTCGCGCAGGCCATATTTTTTCCAGTAGGTCCAGTCGGCATGCCCTGGGCGAAACAAATGCTGAATTTCAGAATAGTCCCTTAGCCTTTGATCCAAATTCTCAATAACCAGACCGATGGGAGTCCCTGTGGTTCGACCTTCAAAAACCCCAGACACGATCCTCACCCGATCGTCTTCGCGACGTTGAGTGGTAAACCGACTCTGCCCCGGACGCCTCCGATCCAGATCAGGTTGAATGTCTTCTTCGGACAATTCCATCCCCGCCGGGCAACCATCCACAACGGCGCCGATCATTGGCCCGTGGCTCTCGCCAAACGTGATCAGTTTGAACAGTTTACCAAACACATTATCCGACATGATTCCTGCCCATCCTTGATAAGCCTCGGTATGAAAAAAAAGGATCAATCTATTAACAACATATAAATGTTAAATAAACCCGTGAGGCGGTTCCAAACTATACCGCATGGGATTCCCGGAAGGGATTATTCTCCCAAACTTTCTCTATGGGCAGCCTCCTCTTCCTCAGTAACCGCACGCATACCGACGATATGATAGCCTGAATCGACGTGGAGCACTTCGCCAGTGATGCCGCTGGATAGCCCCGACAACAAAAACATGGCCACCTCACCGACCTCTTCGTGAGTGATGTTACGCCGCAACGGTGAATTGTCCCGGTTCCAATTGAGAATCTCCTTAAAGTCACCGATTCCCGAAGCCGCCAGGGTCTTGGCTGGACCTGCAGAAATGGCATTGACACGTATTCCTCGCTTTCCAAAATCGGCCGCTAGATAACGGACACTGGCCTCGAGGGCAGCTTTGGCCACTCCCATGACATTATAGTGCGGCACCACCCGCTCCGCCCCGAGATACGACAAGGTCACCACGCTGCCGCCGTCCTTCAGATACGGCGCGGCCTTGGCGCAGAGGGCCGTCAACGAATAGACCGATGATTCCATGGCGACGCGGAATCCCTCGCGGGAGGTATCATAATACTTGCCGGTAAGCTCCGATTTTTTGGCAAAGGCGACCGAATGGACGATAAAGTCCAACTGCCCCCATCTCGAAGCGACTTCCTGGAACACCGACTCGATTTCCTGATCATTGTTCAGATCACAAGGGAGCACAAATTTGGAATGCAACTGTTCTGCCAACGGCACGACCCGTTTTTGCAAGGCCTCTCCGAGATAAGTGAATCCCAACTCAGCCCCTTCACGGTGGCAGGAACGGGCGATCCCCCAAGCCAAACTGCGCTCATTAGCCACACCAAAAATCAAACCTTTCTTTCCATCCATCCAACGCATGATTCCCGTCCCTCCGTCTGTTGATACCAGATGAGACTCCAAGCTTTCGTATCCAACATGATCGGGCATATTACAATTCGTCACTTTGATTTTTCAAGCGGTAGCCCGTTAACGCAACGTTTTTCAGGCCTCTGCTCAGGGCCAATGTCTTGAACCGTTCACCCATCTCCTCTGGCAGAACGAGGCGCAGCGCCGATTGCCGAATCTCTTTTCCCAACCCCTGGTTTTGTTGCCGATGGACAAGGCTCTGAAGTCGTTCCAACAGGCCCAGTCCCATCAGGAACCAACCTTGAGACGTGTAACCGGACACCTCCAGTCCCACCTCTTGACCCGCACGGGCCATGGCGCTGAAATCGACATGAGCAGTCAAATCCATGGCCCCAGGGTGTTGCAGGGGGTCATTCACCCGTTGGTGACGAAAATGCCCCACCAAAGTCCCTTCATGCCGCTCCGGGGTGTAATATTTCCGGGCTGGAAAGCCGTAGTCGATCATCAGTACCAGGCCGCGACGTAATACCCTGCCAGCAAGCCGCATCCATTCCTGGGCTTGCAGTCCGACCTCGGTTCGCATCCCGACGGGAAGCTCCCAACCCAGTCGGCGGACAAAATAATCACACTCCAGACCGGCCTGGACCGGAATGGTACTGAGGCATAATTCCTCTTCTGGGGAGACCGCGACTCCGACTTCCCGCAAGCCTTCGGCCGTCATGACCACCCAGCGCACCGGTAGGGCATCGAGAAATTCGTTGCCAAGTATCACCCCCTCAATGCCGCCCTCGCAAGCCGCTTCCAACCGTTCAAACCAGCGACACCCCTGATCCAACCCCGCCAGCTGCAACCGTTTTTGCTGCATCTGCCGCAATGCGGGAGCAACCTCCACCAAACGATAGTCCAAAGAACAGCGGAATTGGGGAAACCGGGAGGCGGTACGAATCATATCTTCAGCCAGATGACCGGTACCGGGTCCGACTTCCACCAATACGAACCTGGAAGGGGAACCCATGATTTCCCAGACCTCGATACATTGCAAGCACAATAGTTCGCCAAACAATGAGGTCAGAAGGGGGGCGGTGACATAATCACCGTCGCGGCCCATGGGGGCTCCCTGGTTATGATAATAGCCGTGCCCGGGATGGTAGAGAGCCAGTTCCATAAAGCGCTCACCGGAAATCATCCCCCCCATTTTTACGATTTCCGCTGCGATCCAGGAAGAGCCTTTAATGGCCATGGCAACATTGAATAGCCGGCAGGAAGCCGATAATACCCGAGCCGCGTTAGCAGCCCAAACTCCAGAACGGATGATTTGGCAACCTTGAAGCCTGGAACCAAGGAAAATTCAATGCCATGTCTGCACACTCGAAGCGGTCCAGGTCAAGAGGTCGCCTGGGAGAATTCCCCACATGAGTATCAGCACCATGCTCATGGTCACGACCAGAAATCCCCCGCCGGAAAAGGTCACCCGGGATTCCCGATCTGCCGGGTCGAAGTACATGACCTTGACCACTCTGAGATAGTAGAACGCCGATACGGCGGAAAACAGGACGCCGAGGACTGCCAGCGGCACCAGACCCGCCTTGACGGCGGCCATGAAGATATTCAGCTTGCCGATAAATCCGGCCAAAGGGGGAATCCCCGCCATGGAAAACATGAACATGGCTAGGACGAAGGCGACCAGTGGCTGCTTATGGGCCAAGCCCTGGTAGTCACGGATATTCTCCCCCAATCCCTGGCGGTCAAAGGAGATGATGATGGCAAACACACCGACGGTCATGAAGAGATAAATGGTCAGATACACCATGACCCCTTGCATTCCCGCAGCGGAATTGGACACCAACCCGATCAGGATATAGCCCACATGGCCGATGGAAGAGTAGGCCAGCAGCCGTTTCAGATCGGTCTGAACCAAGCCGGCAAACGCCCCCGTGGCCATGGAAAGGATGGCGAACAATTGCAGAACCCCCACCCATTGACCATGAGCCGGTGCGAAGACATCGGCCACCAGGCGGAACAGAGCAGCGAAGGCGGCGACTTTGGGCATGACCGCCATGAATGCCGTAACCGGTGTCGGGGCCCCCTGATAGACGTCCGGGGCCCACATATGGAACGGTGCCGCTGCCACTTTAAAACCCATCCCTGCCAACACCATGACCATACCCAAAACCAAAAGTTGGTTATCATGGATCCCGGGGGTCGCCAGCAGCGCCGCGACCTCCTTGAAACCAGTCGCTCCCCCGGTGGCCCCGTAGATCATGGATATTCCATACAGCAGCAGGCCGGAGGCCATCGACCCGAGAACAAAATATTTCAAACCCGCCTCTCCAGACCGGACATCATCGCGACGCCACGCCGCCAGGACGTAAAAGGAGAGCGACATCAGCTCCAACCCCAGGTACAAGATGACAAAGCCACCACTGGACGCCAGAATCATACCGCCCAACATGGCAAACATCGACACCACATGATATTCGCCCCCATCCATGGCATGAGCCCGAATATAATCTCTCGACATGATCACAGGTATGATCATTCCCAGACACATCAAAACCTTCATGTAACGACTCATGGCATCGGTCACGAACTGGCCGCCGAAGGTGGTCCCTGTCCCCTCACCCACATGGATGACCAGGATGACGCCGACGATGGTCAACACCGTCAGCCAATGCACCACCCCCGCCCCCCCCTTGTGAGTCCAGGCACTCAGCAGCAGCAGCGCCATAGCCATGACCGCGACCAAGATCTCGGGCATCATGTAAACTAAATGGATATCCTGCATCTCAACAGACATGTCGTTATCGCGCTCCGCCGACGATTTTATCCTGAAATCGCTACTTCAATCTGCTGCCTCTGACCAAATGGTCGGTTTATTTCAGCGCCAACGCACCGACTTTGACCACCTTGGCCTGCTCCAAAAGGTGTTGTACCGATGTGTGAAAAATATCCAAAAAAGGTTTAGGATAAAAACCTATCCAAAGGACCAGGGCGATCAGAGGGGCAAAAGCGACGAGTTCGCGCCGGTTCACGTCGGCGAGAACAGAGACTTCCGGATTTCGGATTTCACCGAATACCACCCGCTTATACATCCACAGCATGTAGGCGGCCCCTAGGACCACTCCCGAGGCGGCCACAACCGCCACCGCCTTGGAGGCCAGAAAGGCCCCCAACAGGATCAGAAATTCTCCTACAAACCCGTTGGTCCCCGGCAGTCCCACCGATGCCATGGTAAAAACCATGAAGATGAACGCATAGATTGGCATCCGTTGCACCAAGCCTCCAAATTTTACGATCTCCCGGGTATGCAGGCGATCGTAAACAACGCCCACCAGGAGGAACAACGCCCCGGCCACAATGCCGTGGTTGATCATCTGCAGAATGCCCCCCTCCACCCCTTGCTGATTGAAGGTAAATAACCCCATGGTGACGAAGCCCATGTGGGAAACCGACGAGTAGGCAATCAATTTTTTCAAATCCTTCTGCATCAGCGCCACCAGGGCGGTATAGACGATGGCCATCAGTGACAGACCGAAAATCAACGGCACGAATTCGCGGGATGCATCGGGAAGCATAGGGATGGAAAAGCGCAGAAAGCCGTAGGCTCCCATTTTAAGCAGGATGCCGGCGAGAATCACCGAACCTGCAGTCGGAGCTTCCACATGGGCATCGGGGAGCCAGGTATGCACCGGCCACATGGGGACTTTGACCGAAAAGGAGACGAAAAATCCGAGAAACACCCACATCTGGAACGACAGCGAAAACGGGTGTTCCATCAGCTTGGGGATGGAGAAGGTTCCCCCCTCTATACCCAGAGCCAGGACAGCGATGAGCATCAACACCGATCCGGCCAAGGTATAGAGGAAAAACTTCATGGCGGCGTAGATGCGATTGGGTCCACCCCAGACACCGATGATCAGGAACATCGGAATCAACATCGCTTCCCACAGAATATAGAACACGATGAAATCCAGGGCACAAAACACCCCTACGACAAATGTCTCCAACGCCAGAAAGGCGATCATGTATTCCTTGACGTGTTTTTGCACCGATTCCCAGGAGGAAAGGATGCAGATGGGGGTCAGGAAGGTAGTCAAAAGCACGAACGGCAGGCTGATGCCGTCCACCCCCATCCGGTAGTGCAAACCGAAGGCGGGCAGCCAGGGACGTTCCTCCAAAAACTGGAAGGCATGCGAATCGCTATCGAAGCCATGCAACAACAAAAGGCTCAAAACAAATGTCACCAGGGAGACCATCAACGCGGCGTAGCGCGCTCTGTCCGGATTACGATGCACCCCAATGGCAATGACCAGGGCGCCGACAAGAGGAAGAAATGTGACCAAGCTCAGCATGGGCAAACGTCCCGCCGGGTTAGGTATAGACGGTAACCAGAACCAACACGCCTATCACCATGACAAAGGCGTAATGGTAAACATATCCGGACTGGATGGAACGCAACCATCCGGCGATTCTTGCACAGTTGGCCGCTGCGCCATTGACGCCATAGCCATCGATGATGGTTTCATCACCGGTACGCCATAACCCCTCGCCGATCTTTTTGGCCATCTGGACAAACATCCAATCGTAAAGGCGGTCAAAATACCAAGCATTGACGAGAAACCTATGGGTCCTTCTAAACGTTTCTGCCAAAATGCCCGGAAGTTGGGTCAGGCGCATGTACATCATCCAGGCCGTCGCCAGCCCCAACAGAAATGCGGCGAAGGGGAGCCATTTAACCCATCCCGGAACATGATGGGAATTCTCCAGGGCGTCATGCCCGGGAGCCAGAAAAATGGCCTCTCTGAACCATTGCTTTTCGATCATGGGGACGCCCACAACCCCGGCAAACACCGCTCCCACGGCCAGAACCACCAAGGGACCGCGCATGGACCAAGGCGCCTCATGCGCATGATGGTAGGTGTGCTGATCGGCAGGCTGACCGTGAAAGGTCATGAAGACCAAGCGGAAGGAATAGAAGGTGGTCAAAACCGCCGCCAGCATGCCCATAGACCAGGCAAAGATCCCCACCATGGAGTGGGCGGCATAAGCGGACTCCAGAATGGCATCCTTGGAGTAGAATCCCGCCAAAAACGGAAATCCGGTCAAAGCCAGGGTGCCAATCATCATGACCGCATAGGTCATGGGGATTTTTTTCGCCAGTCCCCCCATACGCCGCATGTCCTGCTCATGATGCATGGCGTGAATCACCGCCCCTGCCGATAAAAACAGCAACGCCTTGAAGAAGGCATGGGTCATGAGATGAAACATCGACGCGGCATAAGCCGACACCCCGGCTGCGAAAAACATATACCCCAACTGGGAACACGTCGAGTAGGCGATGACCTTTTTGATGTCGTTCTGCACCAAGCCGACGCTGGCGGCAAACAGAGCCGTCACCGCTCCGACAACCGTCACGACCTCCAGGGCGGTGGGTGACAGCTCGAACAGGGGTGAGGCGCGGCAGACCATGAATACCCCCGCCGTCACCATCGTGGCGGCGTGAATCAACGCCGACACCGGGGTTGGTCCTTCCATGGCATCCGGCAGCCAGGTATGTAAAAAGAACTGGGCCGACTTCCCCATGGCACCAATGAACAGCAGCAGGCAGATCAATGTAATGGTGGGGACTTGACCCAGCAGCGGAAAGTCCATCATCTGCTTGAATTCGCCGTTCGCCGCCATCTGAAACACCTGGGTATAATCCAAGGTGCCGAATATCAGAAAAATGGTGAAAATACCCAAGGCAAAACCAAAGTCCCCCACCCGGTTGACCAGAAAGGCCTTGATGGCGGCATTACACGCCGATTCCTTCTTGTACCAAAACCCGATCAACAGGTAGGAAGCCAGTCCAACCCCTTCCCAGCCAAAAAACAGTTGCAGGAAGTTATCCGCCGTTACCAGGGTCAGCATGGCAAAAGTGAACAACGACAGATAGCTGAAAAAACGCGGTTGGTCTGGATCCTCTTCCATATAACCTATGGAATAGATGTGAATCAATGTCGAGATGCCCGAAACGACAATCAGCATGATGGCGGTGATGCGATCAATCAGGATGCCGAAGTGGACCGTGAACTGGCCCGAGACGATCCACGAAAACACCTCCTCTTGGATCGTCGGGGCGTTCCCGACCGCAACCTCCATGAACACCCGGATGGACAAGATCGCCGAGATCAGCATGCCGACGATGGTGGCTCCGATGGCACCCCCCTTGCCGATACGTCCCGCCAGGAGGCCTGCCACCAAAGAACCCATCAACGGGGTCAAAACGATCAACTGATTAGCGCTCATGATTGCATTATCCACTCGCCCAATTGCCCGGCGCCGTTACCCTTTCATGGAATCGATTTCTTCCACATCAATCGTAGCCCGATTGCGGAAGAAAGCCACAAGAATGGCCAAACCAATGGCGGCCTCGGCGGCTGCCACCGTCATCACAAAAAAGGTGATGATCTGGCCATCGACATGACCCATGAATCGTGAAAAAGCGACAAGATTGACATTGACCGCCAACAACACCAGCTCAATACTCATCATGATGAGAATGACATTGCGCCGGTTGAGAAAAATTCCCAATATGCCTATAGTAAACAGCATGGCCCCCAAGACCAAGTAATGATTAAGCCCGACAGCCATCACGACGCTCCCTCTCCCGATACGACTTTACGCAGCTCCACGGCATCCTCCCTGGTTCTGGCCAATTGTTTGGCAATATCCTGGCGGCGGACATGTTTGCGTTCCCTGTGGGTCAATGCAACCGCCCCGATCAAAGCGACCAACAAGATCAACGATGCCACCTCGAAGGGATACAGATATCGGGTATAGAGGGCTTGGCCGATGGCGAAGGTATTATCGACCGTGTTTGTGGCGACCGTTCCGTGGTCCAGACGATGGTGCGCCACCATCAGCCCCAACTCCATCAACATCACTGCCCCCACGGTCAATCCGATGGGGAGATAACGTACCCCCTCGTGGCGCAGCCGGGCAAAGTCAACGTCAAGCATCATGACCACGAACAAGAACAAAATAGCGACTGCCCCCATGTACACCATCACCAGGATCGCCGCCAGGAATTCTGCGCCGATCAGGACAAACAGACCCGCGGTGGAGAAGAAGGCCAGCACCAGAAACAGCACCGAGTGGACTGGATTGGGTGATCCCACTACCCCCAACGCCGCAAGCACCGTCAACGCCGCAAACAGGTAAAAAATCATATCCGCAACCATCATGACGACTCCCCGTTACCGATACTTGGCATCGGCGGCGATGCAGGCGTTCAATACACTGCTGAAACGTTCACCATTGGCCAAAAGCCGTTGTTTATCATAATAAAGATCGGAACGACGCGATCCAAAGAACTCAAAGTTGGGACCCATGACGATGGCATCCACTGGACACGCCTCCTGACAGAAACCACAAAAGATACATTTGGTCTCGTCAATGTCGTACACCCGTGTCAACCGTTTTTCCGAGCTTGATTGCGGATCAATCTCGATATAGATCGCCTGCGCCGGGCACACCGCTTCACACAGCTTACAGGCCACACAGCGCTCTTCGCCGTTTTCATCGCGCCGCAGGGCATGCTCGCCACGAAACCTCGGCGACAGGGGAGTGCGCTCCTCAGGATATTGCACAGTGATGTAGGGCTTGAACATATGCTTCAGGGTGACCGCCATCCCTTGCGCCAATTCCATCAGGGCAAAGCTCCGCAGCAGATTTTTCAGATCCAATCCCACGATCAACCTCCTCCTACACCCTGGGTCAACTGCAACATCAGCCCCGTCAGAAAGATCCACGCGAGCGATACAGGTAAAAACACCTTCCACCCCAGCCGCATCAATTGATCATAGCGATATCTGGGAAATGTTGCCCGTATCCACAAGAATACGAACATCAGAAAACCAGCCTTCACTCCCAACCAAATCAATCCGGGAATGAAGCTCAACCAACTCACAGGCGGTAGCCAACCACCCAGGAAGACCAGCGCCCCCAAAAATGAGACCAATACAATATTGGCATATTCTCCCATCAGGAACAGTCCGGCGCTCATGGCCGAGTATTCGGTAAAAAATCCCGCCACCAACTCAGGCTCCGCTTCGGGGAGGTCGAATGGGGTGCGGTTGGTTTCCGCCACCACCGAAATGAAATAGATGAAGAACATGGGAGCCAGTGGAATGATGTTCCACCAAGTTCTCTGGTGTTCGACCACATCCACCAAACTCAGGCTGCCGGTCAGAAGAATGACGGGGATCAGGGTGAACCCCATGGAGACTTCATAGGAAACCATCTGCGCCACCGACCGCATGGCGCCTAGAAAGGCATAACGGGAATTGGAGGACCAGCCAGCCATGATAATGCCATAGGCCCCCAGGGAGGAGATGGCCAAAATATAAAGAACGCCGATATTGACGTTGGCCAGGATCAACTCCGGTGAAAACGGTACCACCGCCCAGGACAGTAAGGCCGGCACCAAAGTCAACAGCGGAGCCAGCAAAAAGAGACCTTTGTCGGCCTTTTCTGGCAGAATCGTTTCCTTGAAAATCAGCTTGACCGCATCGGCGAGAGGCTGAAGGACCCCAAAAAAACCCACTCTGTTGGGGCCGGGCCGGACCTGCATGGCCCCGATCACCTTCCGTTCCGCCAGGGTGATGTAGGTAACGATAAACAATACTGGAGCCAGAAGCAGAACAACCTTGAGAACGACCCACACCAATGGCCAAAGGAGGGGTCCGAAAAGGTCCACACCATGTACTTGCACTGTTCTCAGGATTTCTGCCATTGCCACCCCTGGTCACCCCGCCTGATTTTAGACCTACTCCGCATACCTGAGGCCTTGCCCTTGCCCATGACGAGTTACAATACTTTCAGCCGCACGTAAAGAAAGCCGTTTCTATCCCCCCCCAACTGGCGCAATTCCTGGCCCGACCCGAGCAGAATGCTGCCATCTACCCGTTCATCCACAACCGCTTCCAACTCGGCGCTGTGGCCATTGCACTCGATACTGACCCGCCCGCCGGAGACGATCCGGAATTTTTTCGCCTGCACGGCACCGATCCTGAGCTGCGCTCCGCCATCAAGTTTAGCCATGGTCTTCGAACCCCGGGACATCGTGGTATCACGATAGAATGAAGGTTTTACGACCAGGATCAGATGATGTTCATCCGCTCCCGTCGTCGCGATGCTCCCGGGATCCCAGTCCAGGCCCCGAATCACCTCCGATCCGTGATCACAAGGCAGACCTCCCTTCATAGACCCCACCACGTTTGGATCATAGCCACTGACCTCCCGGCCCATGGCGGTCCGCAACCCTTCGAGGTCATCATAAGACAGCGGGCGGGCAAACCTCTGACTCAGGGCGCGAAGAATGCGCCAATCTTCCCGGGCCATCAGGGGACCATTCACCGCTCGTTCATTTCGCTGTACCCGCCCCTCGACGTTGGTCACGGTCGCTGATCGCTCTCCATGCACCAGCCCCGGAAGTACCACCTGCGCCATCTGCGCCGCCCTGGTGCGGTACGCCCCGATGAAAATCACCTGGGTCTCCCCCATGGCTGCCGTGGCCAGATAGGGATCCACCGCATCGGTCTCAGGGTCGGTCCCAAGCAACACCAACACTTTGATTTTTCCCAGTGCCCCCTGCTCCAAAATTTCTTTGGCATTCAACCCGACGCGGCTGCAACTTTTGTAGCCCGGTCCGCGGTGCGGAACCACCCCCATATCCTGCGCCGCCGCCGCACCCGCTGCCGAATGCATTCGATTGTAACCTTTCCAACCCACTTCCACCGATTCCGCCTGCTCCAGAATGGCCACAGCCAAACGACGCACCTTCTCCGCCTGCGGATGTTCGATGGCATACCGACCCAGTAAAACGACGGGTCGCAGCGCCTTTTTCATGGCACCGGCCCAGGAGTTGGCGACCCCGGATCTACCGACCGTTCTCATGGCTTTCCATACCCCATGCAAGAAACGGCATTCTTCACCCGGGTCGACCACCGTCTGGTCCACATTTTCCAAATTGGTGGTCAGATATCCGGGTCCCATCGACCATACCGAAGCACCCGCCAGAGTGGCCCGGCGCAGACGCAGGTTCAGCAACGGCATTTCAAATCTGGGATCGGCTCCGATCAAAAAGATGACATCCGCCCTCTCCATGGCTTCCAGAGATGTGTTCAGCATCAGATCGGCTCGTCCCAAAGGGATGGCATCGGCGCTGAAATCACGCTGCGTCAGACGGTGATCCAGATGCGGCGTCCCAACGACATGACGCAGGAAATCCTGAAAAGCATAAAGCTCTTCCGCTCCCTGGCCCCAGTCTCCCGCCAGACCAGCCACCTCCTCCGGTGACACCCCCTTGATGATCTCGGCAGCCCGGTCCAGGGCTTCGGCCCAAGTGGCCTCGGTCAAGGATCCACCCCCATGCGGCACCATCTGGGGCGTCTGCAACCTCCCCTCCACCATCCCTTCAAACGCAAACCTTCCCTTGTCGCACAACCATTCCTGATTGATGCTCGGGCACTTGCGAGATTTCACCCGATAAATTCGATTGTCCATGGTTTCCACGTTCGTGTGGCATCCCACGGCACAATGGCAACAAACCCCCTCTTGGCGCTGCAACTCCCATCCTCGGGCCAGAAAATGGAACGGCTTCAGGTTCAAAGCCCCCACCGGGCAGATTTCCGCCATATTGCCCGACAACTCCGAAGTCAGCGAACGCAGGTTCGGAAACGGACCGACCTTCATGTGATCACCGCGAAATACCGCCCCCATCTCTTCCACCCCCGCCACCTCGGTGGAAAACCGGATGCAACGCGTGCAGTGAATACAACGGTCCATCTCGGTTTCGATGACAGGTCCCAGATCATGGTTGGGAACTTCTCTCTTGTGCTCGTGAAACCGGCTCCGGTCCGGCCCGTATTTCAGGGCATAGTCCTGCAGCTTGCATTCCCCACCCTGATCGCAGACCGGACAATCGAGAGGATGATTGATCAACAGCAGCTCCATCACCCCACGGCGGGCCTTGCGTACCATCTCCGAATCGGTCCGTACCACCATCCCCTCATTGACGGGCATGGCGCAGGAAATGACCGGCTTGGGCATCTTCTCCACTTCCACCATGCACATGCGGCAGTTTCCAGCCACCGACAGCCCCGGATGGTAGCAAAAGTGCGGAATCTTGATGCCAAGCAATTTGGCCGCATCCATAATGGTTGCACCCGGCTTGACGCTAATCTCCCTGTCGTCGATGATCAGAGTAGGCATCGCTCTCCACTGGCTCCTATTCCACCATGCACCGGCCGTGTTCAACGTGAAAAACAAACTCATCCCGAAAGGCACGGATCGCCCCCGCCACCGGCATAGCGGCCGCGTCACCCAAGGCGCAGATGGTCTTGCCGGAAATGTTGCCGCACAGCTCCTCCAGCAACTCGATATCTCCCGCCCTCCCCTTCCCCGCTTCGATCCTCGTCAAAATCTGCGCCAACCAACCGGTCCCTTCCCGACACGGCGTACACTGTCCGCAAGATTCGTGACGATAAAACCTTGAGATCCTGGCGATCGCCCGAACGAGGCACACCGACTTGTTCATGACGATGACTGCACCGGACCCCAGCATGGATCCGGCACGAGCGATATTGTCATAATCCATGGTCACCGTTTCGCACGCGGTCCGGGTCAAAACCGGCGACGAAGAGCCCCCGGGAATCACCCCTTTCAGGTTGTCCCACCCCCCCTTGACACCTCCAGCGTAATCTTCCACCAAGCTCCTCAGGGAAATCCCCATCTCAACTTCATAATTCCCTGGACGGTTCACCTGTCCAGATACAGAAAAAATTTTGGTACCCGTAGACTTGTCCACCCCCAAGGCGGCGTACCAGGGGCCACCTTTTTCGATAATGGCAGGGATGCTCGCCAGGGTTTCGACGTTGTTGATCACCGTCGGACCGCCCCACAATCCGACATTGGCCGGAAACGGTGGTTTGACCCGCGGCTGTCCTTTCTTTCCCTCCAACGATTCCAACAGCCCCGTCTCTTCACCACAGACGTAAGCCCCTGCTCCCAAATGGACCGCCAAGTCGAATTTGACCCCGGTACCTAATATATTCTCACCCAAATACCCCCCGGCATAGGCGTCCTGGATCGCCTTTTCCACCCTTTGGCTTTCTCTGAAAAATTCTCCCCGAATGTAGATATATCCCCGCTCCGCTCCCACTGCATATGCAGCAATGACCATCCCCTCGATGAGCAGATGCGGGTCAAAACGCAAAATGTCCCGGTCCTTGCAGGTTCCCGGCTCGCCTTCATCGGCGTTACAAACCAGATATTTGGGCTTGTTGGACGCCTTGGGAATAAAGGACCACTTGATTCCCGCTGGAAATCCCGCACCACCACGGCCGCGTATCCCCGAGGCCTTGACTTCGCTTATCACCTCTTCCGGGGTTCTGTGCAGCGCCTTGGCCATGGACTTGTACCCGTCCCCCTGGAGATACACCTCCAGGGTATGGCTGTCAGCCTTGTGGATATTCTTGAAAACAATCTGGATTGGCGTAGGCTGGTTCATGGCAGTTGATCGATTAGGCCGACCACCTTTTCCGGGGTCAGGTTTTCATGATAGTCATCGTTGATCTGCAACATGGGGGCATTGACGCAGGCCCCGAGACATTCCACCTCCACCAAAGTGAACCGGCCATCTCCAGTAGTCTCCCCGACCTTGATCTGCAGCCGGCGCTCCAACGCCCTGACGATGGCATCGGATTGACATAGCCAGCAGGAAATGTTGGTACACACCTGGATGTGATACTTTCCCACTTTCTTGAGGTTGTACATGGTGTAGAACGAGGCCACCTCGTACACCCGAATCGGGGCAAGTTTCATGAAGCCGGCTACATATTCAATGGCCTCGGGGGCCAGCCAGCCACCGAATTCCCGCTGCGCCAGATGCAGAATGGGCATCAAGGCCGCCTCCCGATGCTCTGGAGGGTAGCGTTTGAAGATTTCTTCCGCCTTAGCGAGCGCCTCGGGAGAAAACCGTGGCGATGTGGTGTCGATTTTTGCTTCCATGGCGCTACCGGTCGATCTCCCCAAAAACGATATCAATCGTACCCACCATTGTCGTCACATCGGCGATCATGTGTCCAGGCAACATGGTCTTGAGCGCCTGGAGATGGTTGAACCCCGCGGCACGTATCTTGGCCCGATAGGGTTTATTGCCCCCCTGGGAGACAATATACACCCCCAATTCTCCCTTGGGACTTTCCGTCGCCAGATAGACCTCGCCCGGAGGCACGCTAAACCCTTCCGAAACCAACTTGAAATGATGAATCAACGATTCCATACCTTGATACATATCGTCACGGTTGGGTATGGAAATTTTAAAATCCTGCAGCTTGACCTCGCCTTTGGGCATCTTTTCCAGACATTGCAAGATGATCCGGTTGCTCTGGCGCATCTCCTCAACCCGAACCAGGTAACGGTCATAGCTGTCGCCATTCTTGCCCACGGGAATGTCAAAATCCACCCTGGCGTAGGCATCGTACGGCTCCGCCTTGCGCAAATCGTAGGCAATCCCCGATCCGCGCAGCATCGGACCCACGAATCCCAGATCCAGGGCCTGTTCTGCTGTCACCACCCCGACATCAACCAGACGCTGCTTCCAGATGCGATTATTGGTCAACAGAGTTTCATACTCGTCGATCTTGGCAGGAAAGTCTTCGGCGAAGGCTCGGATCTTGTCCTCCAGACCGTCAGGCAGGTCCTTGGCCACTCCCCCTGGACGAAAATAGGCCGCATGCATGCGGGCTCCGCACACCGCTTCGTACATGTCCAAAATGGCTTCCCGTTCCCGGAAGCAATAGATGAACATCGTCATGGCCCCTACGTCCAGCCCGTGGGCGCCAACAAACAAAAGATGATTGAGTATGCGTGTCAACTCGGCAAAAATGGTGCGAATGTATTGGGCCCGAGGGGGGGCGGTCACCCCCAGCAGTTTTTCAACCGCCAACACCCAGGTATGTTCCTGGCTCATCATGGACATGTAATCCAGACGATCCCAGTAGGGGAGCCCCTGCAGATAAGTCTTGTGTTCCAGAAGCTTTTCAGTTCCCCGATGCAGCAGCCCGATATGGGGATCGGCCCGTTCCACCACCTCGCCATCCAGTTCCAACAACAGCCGCAAAACCCCGTGCGCCGCAGGATGCTGTGGCCCAAAATTGATGGTATAGTTTTGAAATTCCTTCAATTCTTCCATCTTCCCCGACTCTTTCCACAGTTCCGGTCACCCGGATCGGCTGGCCCCGTGAACAACGGCTCCTCCACCCCTGGTCACGGCGACTTGCGGTAGGGCTCCCGGTTCTGCCGACTCAACTGCACCGGATGTTTCACCACCATACCTCGTTGGCTGTCGTAACGTAACTCCACTCGCCCCACTACAGGAAAATCCTTGCGTAACGGATAGCCATGAAAATCATAGTCATTCAATATGCGACGCAGATCGGGATGATTGCTGAAAAGGATGCCGAACATGTCGTAGGCTTCCCGTTCATACCAATCGGCACAACTCCATACGCCGGCGACACTAGGGACCAATTCATCCTCTCTGACCGGAAGTTTGACTCGGATACGATGATTCTTGTGAACCGAGAGGAGCTGATAAACCAGCTCGAAAGGCGCCTCCCGACCGGGATAGTGAACCCCGGCTATATCGATCAATATCTTGAAATCCAGAGAAATATCGTCACGCAACCTGGTCATGACCTGCACCAGGTTGTCGCAAGAGACGCCTGCGACCAAGGCATCGGGAAGCCTGGAGATCGCCGCCCCTGGCAAGCGGGCCGCAACTTCCATCTGCAATCGATCCAATTTTTCCTTGGTCATAGGGAGGCACCCCAGCCAGAATAGAGGGTATTGGTCCGGTGAATTTTTTTGTGCAATTGGAGAATACCGTACAACAAGGCCTCTGCCGTGGGGGGACACCCGGGGACGTAAACGTCCACAGGCACGATGCGATCACATCCGCGGACCGCCGAATAACCATAATGGTAATAGCCACCTCCGTTGGCGCAGGAGCCCATGGAGATAACCCAACGAGGCTCGGCCATCTGGTCGTAAAGTTTGCGCAGGGCAGGTGCCATTTTGTTGGTCAGAGTACCGGCGACGATCATGACGTCCGATTGCCTGGGGCTGGCTCGGAACACGATCCCGAAACGATCCAGGTCGTACCGACTGGCCCCTGCATGCATCATCTCCACGGCGCAGCAGGCCAAACCGAAGGTCATGGGCCACATGGATGAGGTACGGGCCCAATTGATCAGCTTGTCCGCCGACGCCAACATGAACCCTCTATTGGCCACTTCTTCTCCGATTCGCGCCACCCCTTCACTCATTCCCATGACCTCACTCCCACTCCAGGGCTCCCTTCTTCCAGACGTAGGCATAACCGACCAAAAGCACGACCAAAAACAGCATCATTTCCACGAAACCGACGAAGCCAATGGACTTGAAGGCAACGGCCCAGGGAAACAGAAAGGCGGCCTCGATGTCGAAGACGATAAAAATAATGGCTATCAGGTAGAAGCGGACATCGAACCGCATGCGTATCCGTCCGAGCGGGGCAAACCCACACTCGTACTGGTCAAGTTTTTCGTGGTACCCACGCCTGGGGCCGACGAGATAGGAAACCCCCATGGCACCGACACCAATCGCCAGTGCTGCTGCGAACAGGACAAGAATAGGAAAATAGTTTTCGAGCATGTCTCCCGTCCCACGATCCGTGCTGGATTATGACCCACCAGGCCTGTTCCAAGGCCCTCCCAAATCGATCTCGCTCGTTAAGCCCTCAACGGGACAAGTACCATTCATGAGGGATCCTAGTCAACCACCAATCCTATTCAAAATGGTTTTCTATCGCGCAATTTGGTGAGTGCTTAAAAAATTGATGCATTAAACGATGATTTCCATGTTCTTTGAAATCGCCGACGCCTCAGTCCTTCCAGGCGATACTCGGCACGATATAATCTGGTACAATTCCGATTTGGCGACAAATTTGTTCCAGTTCCGAGTTGCGGTCACCATACAGACCGGACAGTGTCAAGCAGGTATCGACTCCAAACACCGCCGCCCCGAGTATGTCGGTCTCCAAGGCATCGCCCACCATCAACACCCGCTCCCGGGGCGGACACCCGCAATGTTTCCAGGCATGGTCAAACACTGGCTGGAATGGCTTCCCCAACCCCAACAGCGGGTGTCGATTCCCCATACTGACCTCGCAGGCGGTATATCCGGTCACCAGGATGGTGGAACCCAAAGGCTCCGGGGCGACCAGATCGGCATTGACCACCAGCAGGTTCAAGGATCGCTGTGCGGCGGAGGCAGTAAAAATTTGTTCCTGGGGTCCCCCGTAGTATTCCTGATTGCCGCTGAACAGGACGTAGCTGGCGGAATCCTTCCCC
This sequence comes from Magnetococcales bacterium, assembly GCA_015232645.1. Classification (GTDB taxonomy): domain Bacteria; phylum Pseudomonadota; class Magnetococcia; order Magnetococcales; family UBA8363; genus UBA8363. The sequence continues at coordinate 17,832 of JADFZF010000037.1, forward strand.
CAGTGTGATTGCGGATGATTCACCATGAACGATTGCGGCTCGGGGGCATAATGATGGGCGCTGGCAATGGATCCCACCCAAAGATATGGCTCATTGTCAAAACCATGCTGACGAACAAATCCCTGGATGACTTGACCCGAGGTCACGATTTCCTCAATGCCAACGGTTATGCCCATGGTCTCGAGATTGCTCTGTATGACAGACGGGGAATGGGTGGCATTGTTGCTCACCAGACAGAGTGGAATGCCCGCTCGACGCAGGCGCAGCAGCGTATCGCCCGCACCTGGTACCGGTTCGGTGCCTCGATTCAAGACCCCGTAGGCATCCAGCCAGATCCACGAATAGTGAGACGCGATTTCGACCAAGGAAACCCGTCGCATGGCACCGGAACGGAGCTTCAAATCCGATTTCTCCGCCCCCTGACAGACCATCTGCCGATAACGGCTGATATACCTGTCGAGGATCTCAGGGGCGGGCAGGGGTGGTTTAGTCATCACCATCACCTCCGATGGCGGTTGCAAGAAGCGGCAACGACGCCCCAACACGAATATCCCGACCGACTGATCAACGGCTCGGCCCACTTCAGCGACAGGAAAACCAAAAAAAATATAATCGCCCCATCCATTGTTCTTTTTTCCTTTTCCTGCATCAATTATTTTTTTAGACTAAGGTGGACCTTGGAAGCGTGTGCCACCGAGGACAAAAATAATTTACCCCGATAGGGGCACTCAACCCCTTATTAGTTTGGAACCATTCATGAGTTTTTCCGATACCCGCCTGCGCGTTTTTCATGCCGTCGCCAAACATCTCTCCTTCACCAGGGCCGCCGAAGAACTCTACCTGACCCAACCTGCCGTCACCTTCCAAATACGCCAACTTGAAGAACACTTCAACACCCGTCTGTTCGACCGTCACCACAACCGCATCTCCCTCACCGACGCTGGGGAAGCAGTCTACAATTATGCCGAAAGAATCCTGGACCTGTACCGGGAGGCTGAAAAAGCCATCAGTGAAATGACCGGCGAAACACGTGGTATCATCAAGCTTGGCGCATCCACAACCATTGGCGAATATCTTCTGCCTCCGATCCTCAGTGGCTATCACGAAAACTTTCCCAAGGTTCAAATCCGCCTTTCCATCGACAACACCCGCCTAGTGGTACGCAAACTGGAAGACGCTACCATCGATATGGGCATGGTCGAAGGGCCGGTAGCCAACAAAAACATCTCCGTTGCCCCCTGCCTCGAAGATGAGCTGGTCGTGATCATGTCCCCGGGGCACCCTCTGGCCTCCCTGGACGAAATCCCTATCACCAAACTCAGAGAATTTCCATTCGTTTCTCGGGAGGAAGGGTCAGGGACCCGTATGGTCATCGGTGAACACCTGAGCAAAGCGGGCCTCTCCTACGACCATCTGGACATGATCCTTGAACTTGGAACGACCGAATCGGTCAAGGCGGCTGTGGAAGGGGGGGTAGGTTTTAGTATCATCTCCAGCGTCGCCCTGGGCAAGGAGCTGAAGCTCCAATCCCTGATCGTGCGCCGTGTCAAAGGCATCCGTTTCAAACGCATGTTGAATTTTGTTTTCCAAAAACAAAAATTCCGCTCCAAGGCGGTGGAAGAATTCCTCCATTTCGCCAGACAACGTTGCGCTACCCTGCATGCCGCTGTCTGAGCCGCCCCCCCCCCCCCCCCCCCCCCCCCCCCCCCCCCCCCCCCCCCCTCCCCCCCCCCCCCCCCCCCCCCCCCCCCCCCCCCCCCGCCCCCCCCCCCCCCCCCCCCCCCCCCCCCCCCCCCCGCCCCCCCCGCCCCCCCCCCCCCCCGCCCCCGCCGCCCCGCCCCCGCCACGCCGCCCCCCGCGCTCCCGTCACCCGCACAGAGAGGGGA
>JADFZF010000380.1 GCA_015232645.1 Magnetococcales bacterium
CGCCGATGATGAACCGGATAACCGGACTCTGCTGCAAAACATTCTTGCACCCTTTGGAACGTGCGATTTTGTGTCCAATGGGCAGGAGGCCATTGAGGCTTGCGAGTTGTCCTTGATGGATGGCAAATATTACGATCTGATTTGCCTGGACATCATGATGCCAAAAGTCGATGGGCACGAAGCGTTGAAAAGGATTCGCGAGCTGGAGCAGATGCAACGCACGGATGGCCGTGAAGCCGTCGTTTTCATGGTGTCGGCCCTGGATACCGAAACCCATGTGGTCAAGGCCTTTTTCCACGGCTACTGTACCGACTATCTGACCAAACCCATCACCCGCGACAAAATGTTGGATAAACTGCGTCAGTACCGTCTTATTGAGGCGTAGTCGGCTCCGTTGTCTGTAACGCAGTCGTGGCAGCCGTTGCACGCAGCGCGGTCACGGCATCCGTAAACTCGGCACGGAGTTGTTCCAACGCCAATACGGTCTCTTGCCAAATTTTCATCTCCGCCTTGCGTCCCAAAAAAATGGCCCGCATCTTGACCCGTTGCGCCCCGACCTGAACTGCCAATTCCTGCAAGGCCTCCATCAACTTGAGAACCGTACCGGATTCCTCGTTGTCAAGAGCCACAGCCACCGCCTCCAGATGTTTTTGCCCATCCTGTATGAAAAGGTGCCGATGCTTGGTAAATGCTTCGGTATCACAATGGGTTGTCGATAATACCGTGTTTTTGGGAGTCTCAGGATTTTTTGGAGTCGTGGATGCCTTGTGGGCCACATGGGGCTGTAAAACATCCAACAATTCCTGGGACCGATAGGGCTTGCACAGGAAACCATTCATGCCGGCATCCAGACAATTCTGGTGGTCTGTTTCGTAGGCACAGGCCGTGCAGGCGATAATGGGAACCTGTTGCCGCTTTCCCAAGGAGGCATGTGTGCGAATCCACCGGGTCAGTTCGTAACCATTCATTCCTGGCATCTGCAAATCCATCAATACCAGATCACAGGCCGCCATTCTGGTGATGCACTCCATGCATGTCTGTCCGTTGTTGGCCACCGTTACCCGATGACCGCACCGTTTCAGAATATGGATGGCCAACCGTTGACTATCTGGATTGTCTTCCACCAACAGAATATCGAGGGGGGCTGCGGCCACCTGAAACTGGCTCTGTCGGGTATCCGCCGAATTATTTTCCGGCAAACGACCTGCAAGCTGATTGATCAAGCGGTACAGATGCAAACGCCTGGGTGGTTTACGCAGGCCCAATGTTTCTGTAAATACATGAACCGGCTTTAAATCATCCAAACGTCGATTGACCGGCAACAAGACCAAGACCTTTTTATGCCAGCCGGGGTGAGTGTCGCAATCCGTTGGCAACAGACCAACCCGTTCCACATGGAAATGATCCATGATAGCCAATGCAAAAGGGTCTTCCCGGGCTTTTTCCAGCCGTGTGATCAAATCGGTGGAATCGGTCACTGCCACGCCATCCGCACCAGAATGACGCATGGTCTGTACCAGATTGGTGCGCAAGGCCTGGTTGACACAGGCGATCCATATTTTCAAGCCTGACAGGGGTTTTTCTGAATGGAATGTGTAGACATCTCTTGCCAAATTTCCATCGATGCCAGTATCGGGCAATGTGCCAACCGGGAAACAGACGGTAAAATAAAATTCACTGCCGTGTCCCTCCTCGGATTTGACCTGAATGGCCCCCCCCATCATGTGTATCAAGTGTTGGCTGATGGTCAGCCCCAGACCCGAACCGCCATATTTGCGGGTGGTTGAACCATCCACCTGTGTAAAACGCTCAAATATTTTCGACAATTCTTCCTTGGGTATGCCAATGCCGCTATCCCGGATCGAAAAACGCACTTTGGCTTCTTTTGTCACTTGACCGGATGCATCCGTTTCCAGACTTGCAGAAAGGATGATTTCGCCTGTACTGGTAAATTTGATGGCATTGTTGAGCAGGTTGATGATGACCTGAGTCAGGCGGAACGGATCGCCGACCAGAATCTCCGGCAAATCAGGAGCCATGGCGCACACGAGTTCCAGACCTTTTTTATGGGCGCGTATCGCCATGGTTTCACAAGCCGTCTCCATCTGGTCGAGGAGATTGAAAGAGACACACTCCAGATTCAGATGCCCGGACTCGATCTTGGAAAAATCAAGAATGCCATTGAGCAATTCTAACAGGGAGTTGGAAGCCCGCTGCACCATTTCCAGATTTTCAATCTGCTCACTGCTCAATGGTGTGCCCAGAACCAGATCGGTCATGCCAATGATGGCGTTCATGGGGG
>JADFZF010000381.1 GCA_015232645.1 Magnetococcales bacterium
CCTTTAAGATATCATGGTTCCAAAATGATAACTCTGAAGTTCTATTGTCGCATATTGCATACCCAGTAGCGGTCTCGTGATCGTCTTCAACTCGCACTGCGGCGATGTGAGTCCAGCCCAGTTTCCGTGCCGCCCGCAGGGTGCCATTCCCTGCCTCGACGAAACCTGTCTTGGCATTGACCACGATGGGTTTGCGTTGGCCATATAACCTAAGTGACTCGGCCACTTGTTTTGTACTCTGATCTGAGTGGTTGCGTGCGTTTTTTGGGTCTTCCTGGAGAGTGGCCACCGGCACCTTGAGTGGCAGTAGGTCCGGGATGATCCCATGCTGCTCCTTTTTCTTCTGGAGTTTGGATTTCTCAACCGCTACGACTGCGTTCATGGTACTCTGTCTCCTCACAATGATTATGCATTGGGTGCCGATGCGCCTGGGGGAGAACCGCCTTCCACCTGAAAGACCTCTCCCAGCAGTTGCCTCGCCACATCGATGACTTTTTGATGTTGATCCTCCAAGAGTGGGACCGGGTCTCCCTCGATGGGGGTTACGTTGATCATGCCCCGCCCAGCACCACCGGATGCCAGGAGGATGCATTTTATCCGCTCTCCTTCGGCCCGGATTACATCCCGCCGGGCAATGGAACGCTCCAACGGGGTTTCAGCTTTGTCCATGTCTTTCAGGGCAGAGGCCCGCACATCTTCCAGCACGCCCAAGGACTCGGCTACCAGGGCCAGGGTGTCGCTCCCCTGGAGGTCCTTGGCAATAAATTCTCTGATGCTGGCGATGTCCTTGTAAACTACCTCAGCATCCACACCCAACATCGATGCCGCCTGGGCACCTGTAATGCCTCTGGCCATCAGCTTTCGGACCTTTACCCGACGGGTTTCCACAGACTCGCTTTTGGCTCCATACAACATCGGATGGCCAGCAGCCTTTGCCAAGCCCTGATGGTGGATGCTCATGCTGCCAGCCCCCGCAAGCTCTGGTCGAAAGCCAACTGACCCAGGGCAACCAGAAATGCCTCACCAGCCTGCTTGTTCTCCAGGACGTTCCACCAAGGGTTCATTCCAGAGGGATTGGGCACCCAGGCGATGGTGGTTGGCCTGTTGTCTTCCGACGATGCCCCCAGGATTTGTTCATTCCACATGCACGGAGCGAGATGACCGACCCCAAAGGCAGAGGCAGTCTTTTTGCCGATCAGCAGCACGGTACGGCCTTGGAGCAGGGGGATGAGCATTGCCACCCCAGCGAGGGCCATGGCTTTTGGGAATCGGTCCCCATTCCTGCTCCTGCCCGCATGCAGAGGAATGATGTAGTGACGCTCGAAGATGACTTCAAAGGCCCATGGGTCGATCTGCATCAACCTCAGTAAGGAGGCCGCCGTGCCCTGACCACTCCGGGTTGGGAGCAGAGGCCGACTGGGATCGCTGTCCCGCCCTGGGGCTGCTCCCACGATGATCACTCTCTGATTCTTCGATCCGTTCATGATGTCCTCATAACCGCTTTGGAAATGCATCCCACTTCTGTAAGCGATTTTTTAGTGGATTTCAGGCAGTTGTGAACCGGCTTCAAAACATCATCGTCCTGCGGTAATCTCCGACGGCCTCCTCGAATGAGGCGACCAACTCCTCGAATGGCTGTCGAACATCTGAAGCCAAGGCCGGTTGGTGCTGATGCCACCGGATCGGCGTGCCCTCCGCCAGTTCTTCCCCGACTCTTTCCACAACAGCTTGACCAAGAGGGGTAAGCCGGACACCTGTTCTGCGGCGCAAGCTGCCATTGCCAGTGATCACCTGTTTCAGCGACAATAACCCAGCCCCGCCGAGTTTCCTTTGCGCACGACGATGCGCCTCCGCAGCAGATCTCCCAGAGGCATGGGGCGGGACAACACGGTGGTTATGATCTACCTCCGCAGCCGCCAGCAGGATTCTGCGCTCGTGCGAGCCGAGACGGAGGCCAGAGAGAGCGAGGGCTTTGGACTCGCCCCCATGACAACTGCTGCAGGGCAACAACTGTTTCAACCGCTCTACTGATAAGCCACTGCTGACGGGAACTGCATCCACCACCTGACAGGTGAGGGAAATGACCGGACATATAAAACTCATGACACCCTCTCCTGCAATTGATTGCATCCGACACAGGGGCATAGCCCGTCTTTCGCAATTCGACCCTTGATATAGAAAATTTTCTGGGCAACCGGACCAGAAAAATAAAGCTTATCAACGGTTCCACTTTCCAAAAAATCTAAAATCTCATTGTGGTGCCGACCTACCCGTTTGACCTGGATG